>CAYHWW010000058.1:0-17132 GCA_964360145.1 uncultured Oligoflexia bacterium
GGCCGCTCTTCAAATTGCCGCATCAAGACGAAGAAGTGCCTGTTTGACACTCAATCGAATCACTTGATCGGACGTGTTGGGATCACAGCCAATGGGGTAAGACAGCGCTGTCCAGAAAGCCAAATAACCTGGGTTGAACTTCACTTTCTTTAGGCCCGACTTCAGCATCAGTATATAACCAGCTTGGCGCCAGCCAAAGTCAGGTGCCGGTCCGTTGACCAGCATTCGCTGATGCGGCGTTTTTGCATCAGATGCAAACCCAGGGCATCCGCTAAAGTGAGCTTTTGATCAGCGTAGCGACGAATCAAAAGCGTGGCGCTACGAACATCTACCTCGCCTGCGGGCAAAATATCGAGACAGCTGAGTTCTTCGATGAAGGCGAGAAACTCCAACGCTCTCCGCTGATCAAAGCGACGCAGGAACCACCCCTGTCCTTCGGCGATGACTAAAGGTGACGTCACCAGCCGGGGAGGCTCGGCGAAGAGACGGCTAAAAGTGCCATGATAGGAGTCTGAACGATCAAGAAAGGCAATGAACGCCGCCGTGTCTACGTAAGCTTCAGTCTTTTTGGCCATAGATCAGGTCGTCGATGTTTTGGCTGGAATGCTCGTCACCAGAAGCGACGAGGCCCCGATAGCGCATCCAAGGCTTGCCGGATGAATCCACGGGAAAAAGCTGTTTCAACGCTTCCCGCAGAAAGGCGGCAAGCGAGATTCCCAGACGTTTGGCTTGTTTTTTGGCCTCTTTGTATTCTTCTTCAGTGAGGCTGATTTGAGTGCGAATCATGATAACAGTATCACATATATTGTTATCATACGCAACTCGCAAGAAGCTTCCAAGCCGACAGCACTTCGATGCCATCCGCCGTAACGAACTCCTTGCCACCCCCGCCCACCACCTGCACCGCACGGCATTGGGGAAACTTGCCTTTGAAATACTTCAAAGGCTTATGGACTACGGAGTCCTGCCATTTGCACTCCACGGCAAGGACGGGCTTCCCTTTCAAGGTGACCACGAAGTCCACCTCGCTTCCATCTACCAAGCGAAAATAACGCAGCTCCAGCGCCTCTCCCAAAGTATCCTCGCGCCAGTGACACCACTTGAGCAAATGGACGGCGACCAGGTTCTCAAAGCGAGCACCGACATCCGCGAGGACATTCCAATCATAAAGATAGTGCTTCCGCTCCTTCTTCACGGCCTTGATGAGGGGTGAACCAAAAGGGGCCACGGGGAACTGGACATAGAGACGCTCAAGGATGCCCATCCACCGCACCACGGACTTATGAGCAACCTGCAGATCTTCTCGAAGGGCGTTGATGGACAACGGAGAGCCCACGCAGTGAGGCAAACGATGGGCGAGCATTTCGACTAAGGACACGTCCTGGACCTGCTCCAAAGAAGCCACATCATCGCGCACAACCCGGGTCTGGTACTGGCTGGTCCAGCGGTCCGCGGCGGATTTGCGCTGTTTGAAATAGGGCTCTGGAAACCCCCCGAGATTCAGAAGCCCCTGAAAATCATTCTCGTTGGAGATGCCCAGCTCCGCGACAGAGAGGGGGTACATGCGTAGAAAATGGTACCTCCCCTGCAAAGAATCCCCACCGCGCCTGTAGAGATCGAGGCGGGCGCTCCCCGTGACGAGGATCTTCAGTTTGTCGTCTTTTTTATCGTAAATGCCTTTAAGGTAATTTCTCCAGCGTTTGAACTTATGGATCTCATCGAAGACGATGAAGTCTGTCTTCTTGAATTCTTTCTTCAAGATCGCCGTACGGTCTTCATCCGCATCCCAATTGAGGTAGAGTCCCCGCGGGCCGCAGACCTCCTTTGCCAGAGTGGTTTTCCCCACTTGACGAGGGCCGGCGAGGAAGACCATTTTCTCCTCTAAATCCTGCAGCACCTGGGCTTTGAGATAGCGATCACTCATGCAGTAATTTTACCATGAGGCAAAATTACTCGGTAGTATTTTCGCTTACAGGCGAAATTACTACTATTTTAACCCTCACCCCAGCTCAGCAATGCACTCAATCTCCACCAACGCCCCTTTGGGCAGGGCGGGTACCTGCACCGTGGAACGCGCGGGCTTGTGGCCGCGGAACGCTTTTTCATAAACCGCGTTCACCTCGGCAAAGGCCTTGAGATCGGTCATGAAGATCAAGGTCTTCACCACCCGGTCCATGCTGGCGCCACCGGCGATGAGCACGGCCTCCAGGTTCTTCAGCACCTGCTCCGCCTGGGCGGCGGCAGTGGCCCCCACCATATCGCCGGTCTTGGCGTCCAGGGCCACCTGACCGGAGCAGAAAAGGAACTTTCCGCTCACCATGGCTTGGGAATAGGGGCCTACGGGGGCCGGGGCGTTGTCTGTGCGGACGTCCTTCATGGATTTCTCCTCTAAGTTTTGTGTGCGATCAGGCTAGCACTCTGGTATCCAGTAGTCATGAGCGCATACGTAATTTGGATCGACTCAGCGGAAGCGAAAGTCTTTAAACTCAAAGCAGGCGCGGTGGAAACCAAGCACCTCCATCCCCATGGGCATAAGCATCATATCGAGCCCGTCGGTAAGAAGCACACTCACCATCCCGAGTGGGAGTCTCTCTTCAAAGATGTGGAAACCCATATCGGCGACGCATCCGAGATCCTCATCCTCGGGCCCGGGGAAGCTAAAACCGCATTCAAGAGCCACCTTGAAAAACATGCCCATGGCCTCGCCAGCAAAGTGGTGGGCCTGGAAACCACCGACCACCCCACGGAAAATCAGATCCTTGCCCACGCACGGAAGTTTTTCAAAGCTTCTGATTTGTTTAGCTAAACTTTCCCATGAGCGCGGCACTCTACCGCGGTGATCAGCGTCATTTTCACAATGTCGTCCACGCTGCAGTTTTGCTGGAGCACGTTGACGGGTTTTCTCATGCCCACCAGGATGGGGCCGATGGCCTCCGCCTGGCCCATGCGCATCATGAGCTTGTAGGCAATGTTGCCTGACTGCAGATCGGGGAAAATCAAGATGTTGGCCTGCTCCTTCAGATCACTGAAGGGGTAGTCCTCGGTGAGGATTTCCGGCAGCAGAGCGGTGTCCGCCTGCATTTCGCCATCGATGATGAGATGGGGCGCCTTAGCCTTGGCCATGGCGGTGGCTTGGGCCACTTTTCGGGCGAGGCCGTGGCGGTTGGAGCCGAAGTTGGAAAAAGACAGCATGGCCACCCGGGGCTCATCCTCCACGAAGGTCTTTGAGAGCTCCGCGGTCATAATGGCGATGTCCGCCAGGTCCTCGGCGGTGGGCTCGATGTTCACCGTGGTGTCGGCGAAGAAAAAGACCTGCTTCTGCACGATCATCATGTAGATGCCCGCAAGCTTCTTGCCAGGCACCGCGCCCACGATCTGCAGCGCGGGGCGGATGGTCTCGGGGTAACTTTGCGATACGCCGCTCACCAAGCCGTCGGCATCCCCGCACTCCACCATCATGGAGCCATAGTAGTTGCGGTGAACCAGGTGCTCCCGCGCAACACGGATGGTGATGCCCTTGCGCTCCTTCAATTCAGACCACTTCTTGGCGTAGACCTCGAAATTGGCGGCATTCACAGGCTCGATGATCTCTACGTCCCGCAAACCGTCATCCAGGCCCAGCGCTTGAATGGCGGAGGAAATGCGGTCAGGCCGCCCCAGGAGAACCGGGTCAGCGAAACCCTCGCTCTTGATCTGAGCGCAGGCCTTCAGGATTTTAGGATGATCGCCTTCAGGGAAAACGATGCGGAGTTTTTGTTTACCCGCGCCCCCTTTAGCAAGGCGCTGCTTGATCGTGCGCATGACCCGGGCGGAACCACCGAGGAACTCTTCAAGTTCTTCTTTGTAGTTTTCAATATCGAGATTTTTGCACGCCACGCCGCTATGCATGGCGGCCTTCGCGACGGCGGGCGCTACCCACAAAAGAGCCCGCTGATCGAAGGGCTTGGGGATGAGGTAGTTGCGGCCGAAGGCGAAAGCCTCCCCGCCGTAGGCCTTACTCACATTTTCAGGCACGTCGAACTTAGCCAGCGCCGCCAACGCTTTCACCGCGGCCATTTTCATCTCTTCATTGATGCTCGTGGCACCGGTATCGAGCGCGCCGCGAAAGATGAAGGGATAGCCCAAAACATTATTCACCTGGTTGGGGAAGTCGCTGCGGCCCGTGGCCATGATGGCGTCTTTGCGCACCTCCGCCACTTCCGAGGGCAGGATCTCGGGCTCGGGGTTTGCCATGGCGAAGATGATGGGGTCCTTCGCCATGGAGATCACCATGTCTTTGCTGATGGCCTTGGGGCCTGACAACCCCACCACCACATCGGCGCCGACCAACGCATCGGCGAGGCTACGCAATGGGGTGTCCCGGGCGAAGCGCTCTTTGTAGGGGTTCATGCCCACGGCGCGGCCCTTGTGGATGACCCCGTCCAGATCGGTCATGATGAGGTTTTCGGGCTTCACGCCGAGGTTCAAAAACATATTGGCGCAGGCGATGCACGCGGCCCCGCCACCGATGAACACACACTTCACCTTACCCGCTTTTTTGCCGATGATTTCAAGGGCGTTCAAGAACGCGGCCCCACTGATGATGGCGGTACCGTGTTGGTCGTCGTGGAAAACAGGGATCTTCATCTCTTTTTTCAGACGCTCTTCAATCAAAAAGCACTCAGGGGCCTTGATGTCCTCAAGGTTGATGGCGCCCACCGTGGGTTCCAGCATCTTACAAAAGCGGATGACATCCTCGGGGTCGGCGGCGTCGATTTCTAAATCAAAGACGTCGATGCCCGCAAATTTTTTGAAGAGCATGGCCTTGCCCTCCATGACGGGCTTGGCCGCCATGGGGCCGATGTTGCCCAAGCCCAATACCGCGGTGCCATTGCTCACCACCGCCACCAGATTGCCACGGTTGGTGTACTTCAGGATATCCAGGGGATTCAACGCGATGCGTCGA
The DNA here is from genome assembly GCA_964360145.1 of uncultured Oligoflexia bacterium. GTDB lineage: Bacteria > Bdellovibrionota > UBA1018 > UBA1018 > CAYHWW01 > CAYHWW01. The sequence goes on from CAYHWW010000058.1 coordinate 4,946, forward strand.
CATGGTTCTGCCACCCCCGGGGAATAGGCCAGGCTCAGATCATAGGCCGTGGCGCTGGGTTTAGTGGGCACCACTTCGATTTTTCCGGGGCGGCCCCGGGAATGGTATTCCAATGACTCTTCGTAGATTCCCATGGTGTGCCTAGAGCCTATCCTCGAAAACGCCAACTCGACAAGAATTGTCGGCGAGGTTTACACTATGGGTATGAGCAAACTCACCCCACTCCTCTTGGTCCTCTTGCTGCCCGGCGCCACTTTTGCCGCCAAGTTCTCCAACCAGTTTGCTGAATTCGAGCTCCCCCCGAAATGGCAGTGCACACTGGAAGGGGCCGAGTGGGTGTGCCAAGGCACCGATGAGCAGAAAAAGCGCGATGCCCTCATTGTCTTGGCCGCAAAACTGAAGGGTGACACCGACAGCCTCGAAGAATTTCAAAAGTACCTGGATAAGCCCCGGATCTTCACGGCGCCCAATGGCAGGTCAGTGACCTCCGCGCCGCGTTACACGAAGACAATTCAGATCAACCAGCACCCCTGGATGGATAGCCTTCACCTCGAGTCGGAGGTGCCTGGCTTCTACACCCGTTACCTTGCCACGGTGAAGCAAGACATCGCCGTGCTTGTGACCTACTCTATCAATAAAACGAAATACACCGACTACCAGGCTCAGTTCGACGAGATGGTGAAAAGCATGAAGGTCTTCCGCAAGCAGGGGGTGGCGCTCAATCAGGGTTCCAACAACTCCCTCTTCAACTCCACTAGCTCAGCGATCAGCGGCAGCCAGCTTTTCAACCCCGATGCCAGCTCCTCCCCCAAAGCGGTGGCGGACGCCAAGCCCAAGGCCACCGATGCCGGCGGCGGTGATAGCCTCATGCTCCTCGTCCTCGGCGCCGCCGTGGTGGGCTTCATCATCTGGAAAAAGCGCAAGCAGGGTCAGGGCTGACCATGAAAATACTTATTAACATCGTACAGTTATAATGCATTCCTTCATCTTTCTCTTTTAAGGGAGAAAGATCATTGGTTATATTTCTCCCTCAGAAGAGAAAGAACCATGTTATCCTGCTCTTCATGAAGAGAAAGACCTACAAACGGCCCACTCCAGAACTTCTGGCCCTCATTCTCGCTGAGTTCTGGGAACGATCATTTTCCCATCTCGTCCATCGGCCCACGCGCATCGGCACCATCGAAGGAAAAGTCGATGTCTTCATCGGCATGAGGCGAACCGGAAAAACCTATCTGGCTTACCAGCGGATTCAAGACCTGCGGAAGCAAGGAATTCCGCAAAGCGCCATCCTGTACCTCAACTTCGAGGACGACCGGATTCTTCCGGTTGATCGAGAGGGGCTGGCATCCCTTCTGGAAGACTTTTACCGCCTCCATCCAGAAAACCATGATCGTCGCTGCTATCTCTTTCTCGATGAGATCCAGAATGTGGACGAATGGCCGGCGGTCATCCGCCGTTTTCTCGACACACGCAACGTGCACATCACGCTGACAGGTTCTTCGGCGAAACTGCTGAGCCGCGAGATCGCCACCTCGCTGCGGGGCCGCTCCATCGCCACGGAGGTATGGCCCATGGGATTCGACGAGTACCTTGATGCCACCGGACAAAAGGCGGCACGGAGTTCAGCCAGCCCGCGCTCTCACGACTTCCAACTGGCCGCTCTGCAGTCCTACTTGAAAACGGGAGGCATGCCCGAGGTACCCAACCTCCAGGAATTTGACCGGCGGCGGATCCTCCAGGATTACGTTTCCCTCGTGATCCTCAAGGACCTCGTGGAGCGCCATAAAATCAAGAACGAGGCACTGCTGAAATACTTCGTCAAAATCCTCCTCACCCAAGTGGCTCGCCCCATGTCGATCAATAAGATCGCCAAGGACCTCAAGAGCCAAGGCCGGAAAACCGGCAAGAACACTCTCTATCAGTACCTGGAACACATCGAGGACTGTTTCCTGGCATTCAGCGTACCCCTGTTCACTGAATCCCTGCGCAAACAGCAAACCAACCCAAGGAAGATCTACGCCATCGATACCGGCATGGCCTATTCCCAAAGCCTGGCTCACGCCGGGAACCTGGGCCGACTGTTCGAGAACCTCATCTTCCTGGACCTGAAACGCGCGGGCTTCGAAGTGGCGTATTATCTCACTGAAACGGGGCGGGAAATTGATTTCATCGCCACCGGCCCCGACGGCCGCGTTCGTGCCGTCCAAGCCTGCCTTTCAATGGCGGATCCCGAGACGAGGGAGCGGGAAGAGGCCGCTCTTCAGGAAGGCATGGCTGAGCTCAAGCTCCCGGGGCAGACCGTGACTCTGGATAATTACGCAGTATTTGTGAACTCGTTGAAAAGTCTGTAAGGCAAGACTGAGGCACACCATGACCATGCTCCGTCGCCGCGCCACAGCGCTCTGTCTCGCCACATTTTTGCTCTGGCCCTCGCCATCACTGTGGGCTGACGAGGGGGGCGCCCCGCTGGTGCAGCTTCAGCAGTATCGCCCGATCTATTTGCTGCTCGGCAAACCCGACGTCAAGGCGCAGATCAGCTTCAAGGGACAGCTTCTGAGAAGTTTTGACCTGTACTACGGTTACTCCCAGCTCATGATCTGGGACTTATTTGAGAAGTCGTCCCCGTTCCGGGACATCAACTACAATCCCGAGATTTTCTACAGGATCCACCTCAGTCGGCCAACGGAGCGGTGGTTGGATGCGGGCCTCATCGAACACGAGTCCAACGGCCGTGACGGCGCCGCCAGCCGCTCCTGGAACCGCTCCTACCTGTCGTTCCACTCCAAGAACCAGCTGGGCGCCAAAACGGCGTTATGGTGGTCGCTACGGGCATGGTTCCCCTATGGGTACCACCAGGACAACGCTGACATCCTGCAGTACCGCGGGCTCTGGGAAGCCCACATCGCGCTCACTGAGTTTTTAGGGCCTTTTTTTAAAATCCATGAGCTGACCCTTCGCATCTATGGCGGGGGGAAATCCCACGTAAACCCCTTGCAGGGCGGCCAGGAGCTCACCTTCCGTACCCAGGTCGCCTCCGGCGCCATTACGCCAGCCATCGTCCTGCAAGTCTTCCACGGCTTTGGCGAGTACATGCTCAACTACCGCGACGAGCGCGTGGGGTTGCGGGCGGGGCTGGGGTTTTAGGTCCCCTTAAGTAAATATTTTAAATTTATTTAGGCCACCCCATGGTACGAGCCCCCCATGGCTCACACCCCCTTTTACCGCCACGTGAGTGGTTTTTTGGCCTTCCTCATGGTCTTCGAATCCGTGGCGCTGGCCGGCGGCCCCGGCCCCCGGCGGCTGCCCACGGTGCGAGACCTTGAAGCGTATCAGAAACAGCAGCGCCTTGAGCATGAGCGCCGCCAGGCCCGGCAGCAAGAACTCGAAGAAGAGGCTAACGCCAGGCATACCGTTCAGAACACCCTGAATGTGACTCTCTTCCAAGGACTGCCTGTCGGTGAACATTCTGAAAATATGCTGCTCGCCCGCCAAGGGGCCCTTGCAGCAAATCTAGAACTTAATGACAGCGTGGCGTATCACCGCATGATTTTTCGCTTACTGGGGCAAACACTTGCGGCAGCCCTCCACCACCCCGCACGGGTGGCTTATGCCCACGGCTCTGCTGCCTCAGCCAGGGCCTCAGGCACTGTGAGCCAGGGCCCTTTTCGCACCGCTGGCGAGGAGCCCTCCGCTACTCCGTACAGCGGCGAAGACCTCGATACCCGCGCCACCCAAACCGCAACCACGGCCCAACTGCAAGCATCCTTGTCGACGCGCCCGACCCCTTTCCGCTCGGGCTTCCTGGCTGATGTGAGAATGTGGGGGGCCCGCGCACTCATCCTACTGGGCATTACGGCTGCAGGACTCTGGACAGTCACAGCGTTCTCGTCCGTATCCGCCGGCAGGGGCGGCGATTGGGAGGAGACCCGAACAACTGAAAGCACAACCCATTTGCTCAACGCGCCTCGCACAGATTACGGCAGTGACATCGTTGTCCAGATCGGCGCTGACAACCGCAGCAACGTGCTTCTCGGTGATGCCCTTGGCGCCTACGAGAAGGCGTGGACTGAGGCCATCGATACCAGCCCCGTCTGGGCCCGTGCCGGCCTCAGAAGCCGTGTGCTGGAAAGCAGCGATTACCTCGCCATCCAGCAACTCGAACGGGAGATCCACGACACGAATGAGGCTCTAACAAGAGCTGAAGGTACGGGAGAAGCGGAAAGCCTTTTTGATAAAAATCTCGCCCTCATGGTGCAAGCCAACGCGCGCCATCTCAAAATCGTGATGGGTTTGCGCCATTGGCTGGGCATACCCCATCGTTCGGACACTCATTTTTCGAATCGCTGGGGTGAGGAAAATAACCTGCAAATGGATGCCTTCGAAGAGCAGGCTTCTGGTTTTGATAAATGGTACGTCACGCTATGGGGCTACAACCTGGCTTTCGCCGCCCTAGGTTTCGGCCTCTTCACGGCGGCGAGTCTTGCGCGCCTGGCCGTAGGCAATCACCGTGAGAAGCGGGAGTCAGAAGCTCTGAAGCAAAAGCTCTTGGACAAATTAGCTGAAGGCTACAGCGACGGCTGCCAACAGATTGGTGTCACTCCTTCACCTGAGGTTCTCCAGGCGCTCCGCTCCGGTCGCATGGATTTATCCCTGGCCATCGTGACCCAAGGGGGCTCCGCCACAGCCTGCGAGTCGGCCCTCAACAAGGTGGGGGCGCTCAATGCCCTCGGGGAGAGCACCCAGCCCGGCCCTGCTATTGCAGCCCGCGTCGAGGAGACCACTCAAGACGAAGCAGGAGAAGCCCTGGAAAGGGATGCCAGCGCGGACACTTCCCGGCAGCAGAACTGGTGACACCAAGACGCTTGATTTTGAGCCTCTCCTCGGTCTCTGATTTGTGATTTTGGCATATCTGTAATAAGGTATGCATATGCCAACAGATTGGATTAAAAGGGATTTTGAGAGAATTTTGACTGCCTCTACATCGCCGCTGAGGCTTTTTCCTGTCTGGTTGCTATTAGGACCGCGGCAAGTGGGGAAAACATCTCTGCTGCGGCACTGCGCGAAGGAGGGACGCCAGTTCATCAGCTTGGATGATCTTTCCACCCGTGTTCGCGCTCGCCAGGATCCAGCATTGTTCTGCCGGGAAATCCAAGCCCCTGTCCTCATTGATGAGATCCAATATGCACCGGAGCTACTCAGCGCGCTCAAAGTGATCGCCGATGCGGACCCCACGCGACCAGGGGCCGTATGGCTTACGGGTTCGCAGAATTTTTCTGTGATGAAAGGCGTGCAGGAATCCCTCGCCGGCCGCGTTGGCATCGTGAACTTATTAGGCCTCAGCGACGGGGAAAAGAAAATCCAGAGGACACCCCAGAGCGTGTTCGAGTCCATCCTTGAGACGGGTTTTCCAAAGCTCCGCGGTGTCGGAGAGGATGAGGGGCGTTCCCTTTACCTCTCCAGTTACCTTCAAACTTACGTTGAAAGAGACGTCTGTGAGCTGCTTGGCATCCAAAAACGCAGGGAGTTCGAGGTTTTTCTAAAGCTCTGCGCCCTGCGTACGGCGCAGGTCGTGAACTATGACGATCTGGCCAGCAACGCGGGCGTATCGCCGAGCACAGCGAAAGAGTGGCTGAGCCTCTTGGAAGACAGCTTCCTCGTGAAACTCGTCCATCCACATCATGGCAATAAGAGCAAACGGCTCATTAAGAGTCCCAAGCTTTACTTCCTGGACGCGGGCCTTGCCGCTTATTTGGCTGGTTGGCATGACACTGAGATGGCCCGCCTGGGGCCCATGTCGGGAGCGCTGCTTGAGACCCATGTTTGTTCTGAAATCATGAAATTCCATGCCAACCGAGCCCAACCCGCTCAGATTCATTTCTGGCGCACGAGGGATGGGGAAGAGATCGATTTTCTGGTGGAGAGTGGGGGACGCGTGACACCCCTCGAAGTGAAACAAGGTGCGCCGAATGCCCGAAAGCTGCCCGCACTTCAGAAAATCAGGGAAGCCAACTGGGAAAATGGCATCGTGCTAAGCCTGGCACTGGATCATCCACCCCAGCAGATTGATGAAAACTGGCGCGCCTGCGCTTTGGACGTCGAATACGCCATGGAAATGGGTAAACGCGGGGCGGTTTTAGCGCGCCGTTGAGGCAGCAAATAGTGCACAGAACAAAGTCACGGAAGGTAGAAAACTCATGGGGCCCGCTACCAGAGAAGACTGACTGAAACAAGAGTTAGGGCCTGTTAGCCCCGCACCCCAGCAAGCCACGCGTTCTTCAGGCGAGCGGCGCTGAGCCCCTTCTCGCCCTGGGGCACCACGGCGGCGGCGAAAAGATCCCGGGGCCGAAACACCTTCCGCGCCATGGCCTGTATCTGCTCTGCCGTGACGGCATCGATGCCGCGGAACACGTCGGCGAGCTTGATCTCGTGGCCGAAGAACATCTCTGCCCGGGCAAGATGCATCATGTGCCCGTCCACCGAGTCCTCGTTGATGAGAATGGTGTTTTTCAGGCTTTGCTTTAATTCTTTCAATTCCGTTGCCGTGAGCTTGCGGTCACAGAGGCGCTGGGCCTCCCGACCGGCAAGCGTCGTCGCCGTCAGGGCATCCTTCGACGCACAGCCGATGTAAGCGAGCTGCACGCCGCAATCCGAGAACGTCGAGAACGACGAATAAGTGCTGTATGCCAGTCCCCTCTCCTCGCGGATTTGCTGGAAGAGGCGAGAGCTCATGCCACCACCATAATGGAGGTTCAAAATGGAGAGGATGTAACGGTCCTTGTGGGCCAGGGGCAGCGCGGGAAACCCTACGAGCACCTGGGCCTGTTCCACATCACGCCTCAAAATCAAGTCACCGGGGCGAAAACGTGCCGTACTGAGGCCGACACTCTTGGGCTGCGGCCCCGCGGCTTTGCGCCCGCCCAGGGCCTTATTGAGGCGCTTGATCAGACTGCCGTGGGCTAAGTCCCCCGCGGCGGTGACGATCATGCGGCTGGGGGCATAGTGACGCTGGAAGTAGGAATATAATCGACGGTGATCCACCGCCCGAATGACTTTGGGGGTGCCTAAGATGGGGCGTCCCAGCGGATGATTCTTGAGGGACTTTTCAAAAAAAGCATCGAAAAGCACTTCTTCGGGGTTGTCCGCCACCATGTCCATTTCTTGGAGCACCACATTGCGCTCCCGCTCGATATCTTCCTCGCTCAAACGAGAGTGGAGCAGCACGTCCGCCAGGATATCCACGGCAAGATCCAAGTCCCTGGCAAGCAAACCAATGTGGAAGCAGGTGTATTCGCGAGTGGTGAAGGCGTTGAACTCACCGCCGGCCCGATCTATCTCGCGGGCGATCTGCGCCGCGGTGCGGGTCGTGGTGCCCTTGAAAATCATGTGCTCAAGGAAGTGGGAGTAACCCTCTTCGCCGCGCATTTCATGACGAGACCCCGCTCGGACCCAAACGCCCAGACTTGCACCATGAAAATGAGGAAGGCGCTCCGTTAAGAGCGCCATCCCATTTTCTAATCTACTTTTCTTCACACGATACTCTTAACGAGCATCGCCGCCGCCGCCCGTGTCATGACGCTCATGGCCGCCGGACTGACGTGGAGGACGGTCCTGGTCGCCAGGACGGCCGCCACGACCACCACCGGCACCACCGCGTCCGCCGCGATCGCCACCACGACCGCCACGGTCACCACCACGGCCTTCACCGCCACCAGATGATTCCGGCATGCCAGCAGGGCGTTCAAGGAGGACCTTGCGGGACAGGCGCACTTTGCCTGCATTGATTTCAAGAACCTTCACGTCCAACTCGTCGCCTTCTTTGAGATAGTCGCTGACACGGTTCACGCGCTCGTGGGCAATCTCAGAGACGTGCAGGAGGCCATCGCAATTGGGCATGATCTGCACGAAGGCGCCGAACTCCACGATGCTGACCACTTTGCCTTTGTAGACCTTGCCCACTTCCGGCTCCATGATGATGCCGCGGATGATCTCGACCGCCAGATCGCCCATCTTCGGATCGCTGGATGCAATCTTGATGGTGCCGTCGTCGCTGACGTCGATCTTGGCGCCGGTGCGGGCCACGATGTCTTTGATGACCTTGCCGCCGGAACCGATGACTTCACGGATCTTGTCAGGCTTGATCTGGATGGTGGTAAAGCGGGGCGCCGTCGCCGGCACTTCCGCACGAGGCTGGTCGATGGCGGCGGACATGCACTTCAGGATGTGCTGACGGCCTTCAAAGGCCTGTTTCAGCGCTGTGCGCATGATGTTTTCATCCACGCCTTCGATCTTGATGTCCATTTGGATGGCGGTGAGACCAGCAGCGGTACCTGCCACTTTGAAGTCCATGTCGCCCAGGTGATCTTCGTCGCCGAGGATGTCAGAGAGGACCGCCACGCGGCTGTCCTCTTTGATCAGGCCCATGGCGATGCCTGCCACAGGGGCGGGAATGGCGATGGAAGCTTCCATGAGAGCCATGGAGCCGGAACACACGGAGCCCATGGAGCTGGAGCCGTTGGATTCCAGCACTTCACAGACCAGGCGCACGGTGTAGGGGCAATCCTTGGGCATGACGTTGGCGAGGGCACGCTCCGCCAAAACGCCGTGACCGATTTCACGACGACTCTGCATGCCGAAACGGCCCGTCTCGCCCACGCTGAATGGAGGGAAGTTGTAGTTCAGCATGAACTTTTTGTCGTAGCTGCCGCGCATGGCATCGATCATTTGTTCGTCTTCGCCGGTACCCAGGGTGGCGATACCCAACACTTGGGTTTCACCGCGGGTGAAGAGAGCGGAGCCGTGGGCCCGGGGAAGGAGACCGGTTTCCACTTCGATGCGACGGATGTCCGTCAATTTACGACCGTCGATGCGCTTGCCTTGAGCAAGAATATTTTCACGCATGACGTTGTACTTGATTTCTTCGAGGTAGGTCTGGATAGTCTTTTTCTTCTCTTCGGCGCCTGCTTCCGCCTCGCTCACCAATGTCTTGCAGACTTCGTTGAAGGTTGCTTCGTAGGCGGCGTAGCGCTCCGCCTTCTCACGGATGTTGAGTGCCTTCTCGATGGCGGGCTTCGCCAGCGCGGTGACCTTCCCCTTGAAGTCATGGTCTATATGAGCCGCGGGAATGGGGCGCTTGGCCTTGCCAGCCAACCGCTTCAACTCCTCGATGGCGAGGAGCACGGGCTGGATCTCGCGGTGGCCGAAGAGCAGGGCTTGGAGCACGTCTTCTTCAGCGACGACGCGGGCGCCGCCTTCCACCATCATGATTGCGTTTTTGGTGCCGGAGATGAGCACTTCGATATCGCTCTTCTCAAGCTGTTCCACGCTGGGGTTGGCGACGTACTTGCCATCAACACGGCCGACGCGGCAGGCGGCCACGTGCTTGTCGAAAGGGATGTCGGAAACAGCCAGCGCCGCGGTGGCGCCGATGCTTGCGACCACGTCAGGGTCGTTTTCTTTATCCACGCTCAAGATCATGGCGGCGATTTGTGTGTCGCAGCGCCAAGTTTCAGGGAACAGGGGACGAATGGGGCGGTCGATGCCACGAGCGGCCAAGGTGGCGTCAGTGCCAGGGCGGCCTTCGCGCTTGAAGAAACCACCGGGGATGCGGCCCGCGGCGTAGAACTTTTCTTGGTACTCGACGGTGAGGGGCAAAAAGTCGATGCCTTCTTTCGGCTCCTTCTTTGCCACCACGGTGACGAGGACTCGGGTATCGCCGTAAGAGACGAGCACGGCGCCGTCCGCTTGGCGGGCCATGCGGCCGGTTTCAATGGTCAATGTGCGCCCGCCGAATTGGCAAGACACTTTCTTAGTTTCAAACATGGACATGGGAGAATCCTTTACGGTTGTGTGCCCGATCTCGCTGTGAGCGGACCAGGGCCTACTGCGGCGATGAAGCGGAACGGGAAGAGTAGGAGCTGCCCTTACTTCCGCAATTCCAATGTGCCGAGGAGTTTAAGATAACGCTGGGGTGCCGTGCCCTTCATGAAATCGAGAAGACGGCGGCGATGGCCAACGAGCTTGAGAAGACCACGTTGCGTCGAAAAATCTTTTTTGTGGATCTTCAGGTGTTCAGTCAAAAACTTGATGCGGTCGGTGAGAAGGGCCACTTGCACCTCAGGCAAACCAGTGTTGGTTCCAGCCCCGCCGTGCTTGACAACGATACTCGCGATATTTTCTTTCTTGGCAACAGAACGTACAGACAATGTAGATCTCCTTAGCTTTCAGTCATTTTCAATTGTGGGTAGCCTTAGCATTCCGCTCTGATTACCGTCAACGCCGGACTTGGAGCCTAGGCTCCTTGAGCCGGGGGCTCACGCCGGTTACTTCATGCGGTCTTGGTAGTACGCCCGGAGCTTTTCGATGACCTTCACTTCGATCTGCCGGGCACGCTCACGCGTCAAACCAAATTTGTCGGCTATCTCCTGGAGGGTTTTGGGGTCTTCAGCGGCCAGACGTCCATGAAATACCGCCAGCTCCTTCTCTTTGAGGGTTTTTACGAAACCCTCTAAACCCTCTTTGAGCACCTCTTTGAGTTCCCCTTCCGCCAGGCGGTCGTCAGGGAGTGCCTGGGCATCCACCAGCTGATCCTGATGGGAAACAACCTTCTCCCCATCCTCTCCGCGGTTCAAAGGGGCTTGCAGGCTCATTTCGGCGCCAGCACCGGAAAGGCGCTGACTCATCTCGACAACGTCTTTTTCTCTCACATTGAGCCTGTCGGCGAGGAGTTTGGGCCCCGCATCCAGCCCCTGGGCCTCCAGTCGCTCTCTTTCCCGCATGAGCTGGTAGAAGAGCTTTTTCTGGGCTTGGGTGGTGCCCAGCTTCACCAAACGAAAGTTATCGAGGATGTACTTCAGGATGTAGGAGCGGATCCACCAGCTGGCATAATAAGAGAGCTTGGCGCCTTTGGAGGGATCGAATTTGCTCACAGCCTTCATGAGGCCGAAATTCCCCTCCTGGATGAGGTCCATGACGCTGCCATAGGTGGTGTGGTACTCCATGGCGAGTTTGACGACGAGCCTCAGATTGGCGCAGACAAGGCGCCGGGCGGCGTCCATATCGTTGGCATTGCGCATGCGAAGGGTGAGATCCATCTCCTCTTCGGGGGTGAGGAGAGCATATTTGGAGATCTCCCGCATGTACGCCTTCAGGGCATCGCGAGACACCACCGAAGGCAATGCCGCGCCCACGGCGGGGAGCTGACGGGGGGCCTCGGCCTCCACAGCCAGGCCGTCGGTGGGCTCAGCTAAATCCTCGTCTGAGTCCTCGTCCGAACCTTGGGCGTCCTCCTCCACAATCTGCTGATGGGAGTAGTCCGCCATGATGTCGGGCTTGGAAGTGGATTTCTTCTTTTTGGGGGCCACGTTCATGGATTAGCACGATGGGAAAACTCTGCCCACCTTCCCGTTGAACAGGTCGACGTTGAGCAGGAAAATCGGATATCCTAGGGAGAGAGAGGTGCGGACTTGGCCCAGGATGGACCGACTCCCCCACAGCAGTGGTACGTGCAGACCCCCCAGGGATTGGAGGGGCCCTTCGATGCTGCCCAGTTGCAGGAGAAGGTGCTCAGGGGACTGCTCGCCATAGACGCCAGAGTCCATGACCCAGAGCAGAATCACTGGGCCACGGTGGCGGAGGTCCTCCCCGACCTCAACCAACAACTGGACGTCAACACCGGGGGGTTTCAACCCCCGCCCCGCCCCTTGGACGTGCGCGGCGCCAAGGTTCACAGCGCAGGGGGCAGCCCTCCACCCTCGGAAGATTATTTGACTCAGCTGGCCAAAGCCTCAGGCCAGCCCGCGAGGAAGCCGGGTGCCCGTGCTCCGCGGACCACGGCTTTGGAAAGCCCCCCTGAACCACAGCGCCCCGCTCCGGGGCGTTGGGAAAAGACTCGGGAGATCCTCCGCAAGAATATCCGCAACATGACCCACCTCCCCCAACCGGGCTCGGATCAAGGTCGTCTCATATTCGCGGCGGCCGCGGCGGCAGCCTTTGTTGCGGCGGGGACCTATGGCTTATTGCATATGAAAGAAGACGGCACTCTGCGGGCCCCCGCCCAGGCTGCCCCCGGTCTTGCCGGTGCGACCCTCGCCCCCCCTAAACCCACGGCAGCGGCTCCGCCCCGCTCCTCTGTCATGCCATCCTCTGCCGGGGATGCCATCGGCTCAGGCAACAACCCCACCGGTCGCAA
>CAYHWW010000059.1:0-17096 GCA_964360145.1 uncultured Oligoflexia bacterium
CCGAAGATGGTGCCGCCCCTTTCCTCAAACACAATCTCTGCCAAGAAACTTGGCGCCGGTTGCGGCTCTCGTTCCCCGACTGCATTGCCGCAGTGCTGATGCCCAACCACCTCCATCTCTTGGTAGCCGCCCCCAAGGCCCCAGATACTTTGGCATTCAAGCTATCCCATTGCTTGCCGCTGTCTCAGTGGCTGCCTGTTCCGCCGCCACAACCCGTGCCCGACCTGCATCACTTGAAGCGCCAGATCCGTTATGTGCACCTCAATCCCTGTCGCAAAGAACTCTGTGTTGACCCCTTGGCCTGGGAGTGGTCCACCCACCGTGATTACATCGGGGCGGTTACCTATCCCTGGCCCCGTACGTTATCTCAGCTGCATACGTTGGGTTTTGCGGGTAGCCTCCGGGGTGCCACGGCGTTTCATAAATACGTCTCGGCGGATCCCTCAGTGCATCCGTTGGGTTCATCGCCCCCATCACCTCAGGGGGCGATCACGCCCCACGTTTTCCGCCTGGATGAAATTTGCCGTGCCGCGGAGCTGATTACCCGCGCTCCACGAGGAGCTTTCCAAAGGAAGGGGCGCCGACGTGCCCAGCTCATGCGTCTCCTTACCGGTTCGTTAGGCATACCGGCGGTAAAGGTTGCACACCACTTCGGCGTGAATCGCAGCTCAAGCCTCGCGGTGAGACCAGACAGGCAGCAACGCCTCGACCCCCGCTGGTTGGGCCCTCTACTCATGACTTTGCAGGATCAAAGGCTGTTAAATCCTGCATCCCCGGGAGGGAAGGCAACGAATGTTGCCTTCCCGGCAGTCATTGCTGCTCAATGAGCCCCCGCAAGGCAACATTGGTTGCCTTAGCTTCGAACCGCACGGGCACAATGTGCGCTCACTCCGCCTTGAGCTCCGTCCACAGCCGGGCATGGGCTTCATGCAACGCAGGGTCGTCGGAATTGCTCTCAAGCTTTGCCATGAGCTCCGGGCTGGGTATCATGCCCGCCTTTTGAAGCTGCTTCATGACGGAGTCCCCCGCAGGCAGGTTCACCACAGGATTGGTGAAGAGGAACTTGCTTTGAAGCGCCGCGATCTCCGGCCGAGTCATGAAGCGGATGAATTTTTTCGCGGTCTCGGGGGATGGGGCGCCCACGGGAATGGCCAGGTTGTCCGTCCACAGGGGGCCGCCCTCCTTCGGGGTGACGAACTCGATGTTGGGGTTCACCTGCATGGCCTGGCCCACGTCGCTGGAGTAAGCTTGGGCGATGGCGACTTCGCCGCTTTCGAGCAAAGGCTTAGTCTCGGAAGTGTAAGCCTTGAGGAACTTCTTTTGCTCCCGCAACAACGCCTGGGCCTTCTTCAGCGCCTCAGGTTCCCCTGCATTTAAAGAGTGTCCGGAGAGTTTCAATGCGGCGCCGATGACGTCGGCGGGGTCATCCAGCATGGTGATCTTGCCCTTCATCTCAGGGTGGCTGAACACCCAGGCCCAGCTGTCGACCTTCTGTTTCACCTTGGCTTTATTCACGGCAAGCCCCGTGGTGCCCCAGGTGAAGGGCATGACGTACTCGAGGTCGGGGTCGTAGGCCGGGTTGCGGAACCGAGCCGTGAGGTGCTTGGCCTCGGCCATGGCGCCGCCCTTCAAGGGTTGCAGCAGGCCCAGTGTTTTCAGGGCTTTCACCACGTAGCCGGAAGGGAGAATGACGTCGTAGCCCCGGGCGCCGGCTTGAAGCTTTGCCATGAGTTCGTCATTGGAAGAGAAGTAGCTGAAGTTCACCTTCACGCCGCTCTCTTTTTCGAAGCGCGCCACCGCTTCAGGGCTGAAGTAGTTGGACCAGGTGTAGACGTTGATGGCCGTGGGAGCGTCCACGGATTCCTTGGTGCAGGCGGCCAGGGATGCGAGAAGGAGCAGGGCGAGGATGCGTTTCATCATCAGCGAGGCTTAGCGGTCTTTTTTGAGCCGCGCAACGATGATGACAGTGGCGAGAGTGAAGAACAGCACCGCCGCGGAGATGGCGTTCATCTCGGGCTTCACACCGAAGCGCATCATGGAATAAATACGAACGGGGAGCGTATCGCTGCCGATGCCGCCGGTGAAGAAGGTGATGAGGAAGTCATCAAAGGAGAGCGTGAAGGAGAGCAGCGCCGAGGCCACGATGGAGGGCAGGAGCAACGGGAAAAGGATGCGCCAGAAGGTCACCCACGGTGTGGCCCCCAGGTCGGAGGCGGCTTCTTCCAGGAGCGGATCAATGCTTTTCAGGCGCGTCGTCACCATGAGCACCACGTAGGGGATGCAGAAGGTGGCATGGGCCAGCGTCACGGATAGCAAGCCCAGGGTCATCCCCACGAACACGAACCACACGAGCATGGAGAGTCCCATGACGATCTCGGGGAGTACGAGGGGGAGGCTGATGAGGGACTCGACGAGGGCCATGCCCCGAAACTTCGCTTTACGAAGGCCCAAGGCCGCCGACGTGCCCAAGCAGGTGGCAAGCACCATGGCGCCAGTGGCGATGATGACGCTGTTTTTCAGGGCCTTCATGAGCTCAGGGTCAGCGAAGGCAACCTCATACCAATGCCAAGGGGTGGCGCCGCCCTGGAAGGACACCACCGAGAGCAGCACCAGGGGCAGGTAAAGGGCCCCCAGGGCCAGGGCAGCATAGAGATATAATACGGGCCGGCGCACCAGGGCCTTCCAAACCTCAGTCATGTCGCGAGCCCCTTGAGGTGAAGAGGAAGGCGATCATGCTCAAGAGCACCAGAATAGAGCTCAATGCCGAGCCAAAGGGCCAGTCGTGATTTTTCAGGAAGGTCTCAGTGATGAGGTTGCCCACGTACATGCTTTGGCTGCCGCCCAGAAGGTCAGGGATGACGAACTCGCCAAAGGCCGGAATAAAAACGAAGAGACAGCCCGTCAGAATGCCCGGACCGGACAGGGGCAGGAGGATGCGCAGTAGGGTTTGGACCCGGTTGGCTCCCAGGTCATAGGCGGCGTCCAGCAAAGTGAAGTCGAATTTCTCCAGGGTGACGAAGAGGGGCAGCACCATGAAGGGGAGGTAGTTGTAGATCATGCCGATGGACACGCCGGTGAGGTTGTCCGTCAGGGCCAGTGGGCCTTGGATGAGCCCCCACTCCATGAGGGTGCGGTTGATGAGGCCGTTGCCACCGATGACAAGTTTCAGGGCATAGACCCGAATCACGAAGTTGGTCCAAAGGGGGATGATGATGAGGCCCAGGAGCGTGTTCTTCAATTTGTCCGGGGAGCGGGCCATGACGTAGGCCAGGGGGTAGGCCAGCACAAAACAGACAAGGGTCGTGGAGCCCGCCATGAGCAGGGAGCGGCCCACCATCTTCATATAGAGGTACTCCAGCACCCGGGAGTAGTTGGCCAGCTCGAAGACGTACTCGACGCGACCGAAGGCGCCTTTGTGCATAAAGCTGAAAATAAAGATGATGGCCAGTGGGATGAGGAGAAAGAAGAGGTACCAGGTGAGGGTCGGCGCGAGGAGCCATCTTCGGCTCTGGAGTCTGATCACGGCGTGGAGTTCTCAGGCAGAAGAATGCCGTCAGAGGCGTCCCAGACCGCGTAGTAGCGCTCGCCGGTTTTCAGCGTGGGCATCTTGTGGGCGGTTTGGTTGGCCACAAGCACCACGAGCGGGGGGAGCTGGGGGCTCACCTGCAGTTTGATCTGGGTGGTGGGGCCGCTATAGATTCGTTCGAGAAGTACGCCACGGAAGCTGTTGATGGCGCCGTTATTTGCGTCGGGGCTGGTGGACCGGATGCGGATTTTCTCCGGCCGCACGAGGAGCTGACAGAGCGTGCCAGCTGTGGGCTTAAAGGGCGCGTCGTCAGTGAGCTTCACGGAGAGGGCGCCGAAGCCCTCTGTTTCAACTTTCGCTGTGGTGTCGGTCACCGCCAGGCGGCCACGGAACATGTTTCCAGCGCCTACGAACTGCGCCACAAAGGGGCTGGCGGGGTTTTCGTACACTTCCGTGGGCGTGCCAATTTGCTCCACGCGCCCCTGGTTCATGATGGCCACCCGGTCGGAGAGCGTGAGGGCCTCGCCCTGGTCGTGGGTGACGAAGATGAAGGTGGTTTTGAGCGCCTTTTGAATGGTGGAGAGCTCTTGCTGCATTTCTTCCCGTAGTTTCAGGTCCAGGGCACCGAGGGGCTCGTCCAGGAGGAGGATGTCCGGTTCATTCACCAAAGCCCGCACCAGGGCAATGCGTTGTTGTTCGCCGCCGGAGAGCTTTTGGATGGGGCGCTGGGCATATTGCTCGAGCTTGACCATGGAGAGCATCTTCATGACGCGTTCGCTGATCTCGCTCTTCAGCTGCTTTTTCATGCGCAGGCCGAAGGCCACGTTGTCGAAGACGTTCAGGTGGGGAAAGAGCGCATACTTTTGAAAAACCATGTGCACGTTGCGCTTGTGGGGGTGCACATCATTGACCACTTGGCCATTGATGCGGATGGTGCCCGATGTAGGTTTTTCGAGGCCGCTGATCATGCGCAGCAGGGTTGTCTTGCCACAGCCGCTGGGCCCCAGGATGGAGAAAAATTCGCCATCGCGGACGGAAAAGCTCACGTCCCTCACGACGGCGCGGTTGCCCGCAGTGTCGCCGAAGGTTTTATTGATGTTTTCGAATTGGAGTGAGAGCTCGGACATCGGCGCGCCTACGAAAATGGAAAACCCGCCCCTGATTACAAAATCTGGAGCGGGTTTTCGAGAGAAATTCTTCAGCAGGTCGTTATTAGCGGACGTATTCTTTGAAATCGCGTCCGGGACGGAAGCGGGGCACCGTCATGGCCGGGATTTTGATCTCTTTGCCGGTCTGGGGGTTGCGGCCCGCACGGGCTTTGCGCTTGGAGCGGGTGAAGGTGCCGAAGCCCACCAGGGTCACATCTTCGCCCTTTTTCACGGATTTTTTGATGGCCGTGAGAGCGGCATTGAGAATGCTGGCCGTGTCGGTCTTGGAAATCTTGGTTGCCGTGGCTACGTTGTCGATCAGGTCTGCTTTATTCAAAGTTTTATCCTCCTGGAATGAAGAAGGAGTTTTGAGCAGCTGCCTTAGGCTGTCAACTCAGAAGAAAAAATACTCCTGTTGCCTTTTTAAAAACTGGCTTCGATGCCGAGGGCGGCGTGGGGCCCCGTATCTGACACACGGAACTGAGCGCGCACGCCGCTTCCCTGCATGAAAAACGGCGTTTGCCCGTTGAATTCGTTGCTCACCGCGGACGTGGCTAGCGCCGATGAGTAGCGCCCGCCCAGTTCGCCGAAGATGCCGAGCCAGGACCAGAGGCGGTAGGTGGCGTTCACCGTGAGCAGGGCGGTGGTGGGGGTACCGGAGAGCGTGGCTTTATTGGGGTTGTCCGGCTGGTCCGCGGCGATGATGGTGCTCTGATGGCCGATGCCGATGCCGCCATAAAGCTGGAAAGAGAAGCGCCAGCGGGGCGTGCGGTGGAAGGTGTATTCCGCGCCAACGAGGAGCGGGGTGGAGCTTGTTTCGATGTCGTAGGACAGAATGCGGCTGTGGGCATTGTAGTGCTCCACTCGAATGCCAAGGGCTAGGTCGCGCATGATGGAATATGCGAAACTGCCAAAGTAGAACTGGCCCCGGTGGGCCTTGTATGCGGGGCGGCCCAAGGCGCTATTCAGGTCGCCGGGCATGTGGAAAAAGGGGCCCGCGCCCGCCTTGAGCAGGAAGAGTTTCCATTCGCCGGTGCTGCGCTTGGACTCCTGCCGCTCGACGACGTCAAGGTTGCCGTAGCCGTAGGCCTTCTTTGTGGTTTCTGGGGTGACCTCATCTTGGCGGACCCAGCCGATGGCCCCTTGGGATGTGCGGGTCTTGTACCACCCCTCTCTGGAGGCGGAGGAGATGCGGAGCGTGTCACCCTTGTGGCGACTCTCCAAGATTTCAGCCTCAGGTTGGGGGTTTTTGCGGATCACGGCGCCGTCAAGGAGGACCTGGGCATTTTGTGCGGCGAGAGTGGTGGCGGGAGTGCAGAGCGTCGCTGCGACGGCAAGGGTGATTGCAGCCAGAGCTTGGCCGAAGCGTTTCTGATGGGCGACGAAATCAGAGGAGGAAATAGAAAACCCCTGTCATCAGAGAGTACCAGGGCAGCGCAAGGGTTGTCCCGAAGATAGCGCATCGTATCCAGCCAGTGGAGAAGGCCATTTTAGCCTGCCAGGCGAAGAAGACCCCCACGGCTGCAGCCATGGCGGCACCCTGCAAAAAATAACCGTTTTTCACCAGGTCACCCTTGGTTATCAGGACCTGGCTTCTGAGAAAGAGACTTTGGGCCAGCAGTGCCAAGGGCATGACGTAGAGGGTGAAGCGCAAATTGCCATTGAAGCCAAAGAACACAGATCCAGACATATACGCTGTAATCCCGGCAAGCAGGCCCGCGAGGGCGTAACTGCCCCGAGGGAAGCAGGCCAATGCCCCCAATGCCAGTGCGCCGAAAAGCAGGGTGCCTTTCACTGAGAAGGCCGATTGCGTCAGGGCTTTCTTCCAGAAGCGCCGGGGCAGCAGCACCATGCCCCAGGGGAAGAGGGGGGTGGATTTCCCTGGAGGGGTATGGATGCGCAGGGGGCCCGGGGCCGGGGGGGGGGGGTGGCGGGTGGGGGGTGTGGGGCGCCCGGGCGGCGGGGGGGGTTCGGGGGGGGGGGGGTATTCGGCAGGTAAGTGGCGTGGAAGATGAACCGGCGAGTACCGACCTGGACTAAATCAAGATTATTGAGTCTGGCTTTGCGCACGGAACGGCCGTTGACGAGGACACTGACATTGGGCGCGGTCTGAGCGATGAGATACGAGCTGCCCTCCTGCTCCAGGGCGGCGCCGACCAGGGCTTTTTTCAGGTAGTTCACGTCTTCTTCGAGTTTCAGCCGACGGGCAAACCCCTGGTCATCGGTGTATTCTAGCCAGGCATGGAGGACGCTCATAAGAAACACAATACCAGTTTGCGGCTGATTTTCCCGCCTGACTTCGTTGTCGTTCATCGGCGGCTCCACGCAGCGGGCATGAGCCCGCTTTGGTCGGCTTGCTCCTCCTCCGTCTCGTCAGGCGGGAAAATCAGCTCGCAAAGTCTGAAATATGGTGGTGCCGACGTCCGGACTCCCACCCCTCCCCAAAGGGGCATGGATACACCCGTGACATCCCCGGGATTATCGCTTAAATACGGGACAGGGCTTGGCACTTTGGAAGCCGACGTAGCTCAGTTGGTAGAGCAACGCTTTCGTAAAGCGTAGGTCTCCGGTTCGAGTCCGGACGTCGGCACCAGTTTGCGGCTGATTTTCCCGCCTGACTTCGTTGTCGTTCGTCGGCGGCTCCACCTCGTCAGGGTGATCGGAATTCAATTCTGATTGAGTTCTGGCTAGGTGATGGACAATCGCAGTCGATCATGTCAATAAATTTCGGCGAGGTCGAATCGTGCTCAAGGATGTCAAACAAGCGTTGTCAGCCGCCATTTTGGCCATGCTCTCCATGGCCGTGGCCCCCGCCGCCTTCGCCGCCCCCTCTGAGCTGGCGATCACCGTGGACGATCTGCCCTCCGCCCCCGAGGTCATCCAAACCATCGTCAGCGCGCTGCAGGCTAAATCGGTTCCAGAGGTTTACGGCTTCTTCAATGGCGCCACCGTGGGTGGTGGCGAAGAGGCCTCACCTCAGCTGGAGGCAACTCGTGCTTGGATTGCCGCGGGCTACCCCCTGGGCAATCACACCTTCTCCCATCTTGATATCAACCGGGTCTCCACGGAGACGTACCTTCAAGACATTGTGGCCAACGAGATCCCTCTGCGGGACTTCTCCCAGGGCATGCATTTCCACCTTTTTCGATATCCCTATCTTCATGAGGGAGGGACTCGGGAGAAGCGCGATGCCGTTCGGGCTTTCCTGCGGAGCAAGGGTTACGCGGTTGCACCCGTCAGTCTCGATTTCCAGGATTGGGCATGGACCGAAGCTGACATGCGCTGCCGCCGTACGGGGGACAGAGAGGGGCTTGCCCGCTTGGATGATCTCTACATCACCCATGCCTTGAGCCGCCTCGCTCAGGCCCGCCACCAGTCCCGCCATGTCTATGGCCGGGAGATTCGCTTTGTGGCGTCCATACACGCCACCGCATTCGAGGCCCGGGTATTGCCCCGCCTCCTCGACAGTTTGGGTACCGCCCTCGAAGATGGTGTCAACTACATCGGCACCACGCGGGCACTCCAGGATCCTGTTTACCGCGATGACCATGGCATCGCCCAGGAAGAGGGAGCCACCTGGCTCGACCTCCAGGAGCTGGCTAAGTTCGGCGCCGTGGAGCCCGGCCCCAAACCCCCCTCGGAACTCGGCAGGATCTGCCAGGTTACTAAGCCAGAGTAAAAATCCGATAGGCTGATGTGGACCACCAGAGGCGCGTTCGGCGTGACCTGACCCCCATCGATGTTTCCGCCCATGATTCCTACCAGGTGGAGATCAAAGCCCTGCATCGGGTGCCCGAGGGATTGCCCATGGGCGAAGAGGTTACCTACGTCCAGGACATGTTTTTTTTCATGCCCAAATCCCTGGGGCTTCACACGGAGGCCTATAGCAAAGAGCTGTTCTACCGTTCGGTGACGAGCTACATCCGGGTGAAAACACCCCAGGTTTTGGCGGACGAAGAGGTGCAGTCCTGTCGCGTGGATCGGATCCTGCCAGGGCTCCATCGTGCCGCCCAGGGCCACGAGCTGCCACGGTCTCAGGAGGAATGCATCGATGAGGTCCGGTTGTTCGGTACCTTCGTCAATGACCAACTCAAGCTGATGTCGCGGCTGGATGACGCCAAGGCATTGAAAACAAGCATGGAAGAGGTTTGCCAGCTGGTGAGCGCCTACCGCATGGTCATGGACACCATCACGGAGCGCCTTGAGACCGATGGCTCGGGATGGTGGGGCCTGCGGGACGCCTTCCGCTACGTCGACGAGTTTTTGAGCAACCGCGTGGAGGACGCCGTACTTGAGGCTGATCATCGCGACATCGACCTTTCAGGGTTCATGAAGGAAGAGTTCTCCCGCCGGGGGCGCAAGGGGTACCTTCAGGTGGTGCACCCCGTTAGCGGAGACGTGACCGACGAGAAGAATCGGGAACTATTCGTTTTTCGCATGGGCCGTTTTAAAAAGTACATCTCCGAGCTGCTCTACCTGGAGGTGAAACGCGTGCGTCATGACACCATCATCACCAACATCACCGCTGCCATCGGTGCGGCCATGGCGGCCTTCGTGACGGCGCTGGCCGACCCCAATCAACGCACGAGCTTGAGCGGCCGTTTCTTCGAGTCCATCAGGGACTCCTTCTCTCTCATGGTTTTGGTGGTCGCCGGCATCTACGTTTTCAAAGATCGCATGAAGGATTGGGTGAAGGTTTATCTCCTCGTTTACTTCCGCCCTTGGGTGCCCGATTACAGCTACAAGATCCGCTCCCGCAAAGGGGCCACCATCGGCCGCTGCAAAGAAGAGGTGCGCTTCACCAATTCCGGCGAAGTTTCGGATGATATTGCGATGCGTCGCAAGGATGCTTCTGGCTCCGAAGTCATCCTCGCCAGTGATTCCTTCGAGGACGTGCTTTTCTACCGTCGGGCCTTGAAGATCCGTCCACTGGCTTTGGAGGGTTTGTTCAGGAACACCAACTCCCTGAAAGACATCACCCGGGTGGACTTCAACCCGTTCCTGGCAAAGCTCTCTAACTCTCGCCACAAAGAGGAATTTCTCGCACCCGATTCTTCGATAAAAGAGGTGGATTTGCCCAAGGTTTACCATGTGAACCTCATCATCCGGCACCGCATCCAGAGTAAAGAGACCGGGGCACTGGCCTGCTGCTACTCCCGGGTGCGCATCATTTTAGATAAGGACGGCATCAAGCGGGTGGAAGAGGTCGACCTCGAACCTGAAAACAGAAGCGGCGACTTCCGAGTGGAAGCCGCCGCCTTTGGAGCGCGTAACTCAGCGTAGAGGTTTACTTGTTTTGCAGCCTTGCTTCCACGTCCGTGAGGAGCTTTCGCAGGGCTTCCGCGTAACCCATGAGCTTTTCCTGGCCTTCCCCAGCCTTCCAGCGATAGCCGGGGACCGCGAGGCCCTTCTTGTCCATCTTCCAGGTGAAGGGCTTGATCACGCGTTTGGGTTTGATCGTCACTTTCGCGGGGGTCAATCCCTCAGGGGTTTTGAATCCCAGCTCACCGGACTCCTCGAAATCGGTCGCCGCGGCGATCAAACTCAGGTGGTGTTCGGGGGCTGTGTTGAGAAGTCTCCGCATCAGGGCCCGTTGGCTCAGGCCCCGGCTGAGGAGTGCTTCCTTGGTTGCATCAGGGAGACGGGTGAAGCTGATGCATTCCGTGACCCGGCTCTTCGTTTTACCGAAGGCTTTCGCGATGGTGTCGTGGGAGGTGTAGAACTGCTGTTCGAGCAACGTGAGGTAGCCTTCCCCTTCTTCAATGGGGTGCAGGTCCACCCGGTCCAGGTTTTCCCGCATGTTGATCTCTTGGGCTTGGCGGTCGGCCGCCGAGAGCACCCGGGCTGGGATGCGATCCAAGCCCGCCTTTCTCGAGGCCCGCAGGCGGCGCTCGCCGGCGATGACTTGGTAGCGATCGCCATCTTGGATCACCAGGATGGGTTGGAGCACGCCATGTTCCTTGATGCTCTCGGCGAGTACGTTGATTTCGTGCTCGCTGAAGTGCGTGCGCACTTGCATGGGGGACTGGTCGATGTTGTCCACGGGGATGAAGTTCACTAGGAAGGTGGTGTTCTTCAGGCCCGAGTGGGTTTGGCTGGCTGTGGTTCTCGCGGTGCTATAGAGCTGGCGGAGGTGCGGGTTGCCTTCACGTGTTTTGATTTTTCCCATGGTGATGCTCCTTACATGAGGGCTTCAGGCGCGCGGGGTGCCTGAGTGGGTGTTTCCACGGTCGCCGCGGCGACCGGTGCACTGATCTGCGTTGTGGTCTCGTCGCTGAGGGGGCGGTCGTAGAGGAGCTCTTCGGACAGGGCAGCGATGTCATTGGCTGCCGTGCCCCGGGCGTTCACTTCCCACACGCTGCCCCTGCGCTTGGTCGCCTCGTTCATGTCCACGGAGCGGTTCACCACCCCGCGACAAACGAAGTCGGCGAAGTGGTGCCGCAATTCGCCTAAGACTTCCTGGGAGATCACTTCCCGGTTGTCGTACATATTGGGGATGATCTTCACCTCCAGCTCATGGCCGAACTCGCGCTCCATTTCCTCAATGGTGGCCATGACCAAACTCATGCCGTGGAAGGAGAGGGGGTTCGTCGCGCAGACCACGGCCACTAAGTTCGCGGCCACCAGCATGGAGCCGTTCAAGATGCTCGCTGCCGGGTTCGTGTCCGCCACGATGAGATCGTAGTCGCCCGCCACTTTCGCGATGGCTTCCGACAGGCGGTACTCCCGGCGGGTCTTTTGGTTGAGCGGGATCTCAATGTTGCAGAGGCCTAAGTTCGCGGGCACCAGGTCCAGGCCCGGGGCCACGTTCATGATGGCTTCCTTCATGGGCAGGTCGTTGATGAGCACATCGTAGACGGACGGGCGCTCATGGGCGTCCATCACATCGAGGTTCACGGTGAGATGACCCTGACCGTCGAGGTCGATGGCCAGCACCTTGAGGCCCCGCATGGCGCTCATCATGGCGTACTGGGCGGTGAGGGTGGACTTACCCGTGCCGCCCTTCACGTTGTAGAACATCTGTAGTTTGTACAGCGGCATCTCAATGCCCGTTGTTGACTGGTCGCCGCGGCGACCGGCACCGCTGCTGAAGAACTCCCGCATGCCTTCCAGGGTGATGTACTTGCGGTCCACGTTGCCGACGCGCTTCTTGACGGTGGGAAGCATGCCCGCGGTGTCCAGGGCTTGGACCTCGCCTCGGGTGAGGCGGGCCAGCCGGGCGAACTCCACCAGGGTGAATTGTAGATCTCTAAGTGCCATAATGCCCTCCATTGGACACGGCGCCGGGCCATCATTAGCCCGGCAAAAATCGCTTACGTGTCAGTGTACGGCCCCCCCTTCGCGAGTAGCAACTCATTTTGTTGGAAAGCGGTCGCCGCGGCGACCGAATCGCGGTAAGGGGCTGTTGAACGGGGAGTGAAGCCATGAACATTCAAAAGGTCGATTATCGTTCCGCGGACGCCAAGATTCGTTTTGCAGAAACCCTTCGAGATACTGGCTTTGGCGTTTTGACCAACCATCCGGTTCCCGCTGACCTCATCAAAGATGTTTATGAGGACTGGCAGCAGTTCTTCGTTTCCGAGGATAAGCACGCCTACACCTACGATCCCGCGGTGCAGTCGGGCTACTTCCCTTTCCGCTCTGAGAACGCGAAGGGCTACAGCGCCAAAGACCTGAAGGAGTTCTTCCATCTCTATGGTTGGACCAAGCTCCCCGGGAGCATCAATGCCCGTACATGGGATCTGTACAAGCGTATGTTCACGCTGGCGGGGGAACTCCTCACCTGGATCGAGGAAGCGACACCGGTTGAGATCCGCAAGCAGTTCTCCACGCCACTGCCCCACATGATTCAGGACTGCCGGGAAACCCTCATGCGCATTCTTCACTACCCCCCGCTCACAGGGGCTTTAGAAGAGGATGAGGCCATCCGCGCCGCCGCCCACGAGGACATCAACCTCATTACCTTGCTCCCCGCGGCTTCCGCGCCGGGCCTTCAAGTGAAGGCATCGGGTACGGGCAATCAATGGGTGGACGTGGAATGCAGCCCCGGCGATCTCGTCATCAACGTAGGCGACATGCTTCAAATGGCAAGCAAGGGCTATTACGTCTCTACGTCCCATCAAGTAGTGAATCCCAAGGGTGAGGCCGCCCGTCGTTCTCGCTTCTCGACGCCTCTTTTCCTTCATGCGCGGGCCGACGTGCCATTGTCCCCCACGCACACCGCGGGTCAGTATTTGGATGAGCGCCTGCGGGAAATTGGCCTCAAAAAATAACCTCGTCCGAGTCAACGCACGGCGGCGACTTGGGCGATCCAGGAGAAGTAGTTTTCGCCAAACTCCGTGCGAGCGTAGTCGGACTGGCCCAGGGGCACTTCTTTTTTGCGTCGGCTATGGTCGCCGTCCCAGTAGCAGTGGGTACTCTTGAAACCTGCCTCTGTGAGGGCATCACGCAACTCCATGATGGTCCACACCCGCCAGTCGTAGGTGAAGGCGTCCACAAGTTTTTTACCATTGGGGAGTTTGAAGTGGATGGCGTATCGCCCCTCATGGGTAATGGGGTTGTAGGTTTTTTGGTGCCAGGTGTAGACGAAGCGTTTGGGCAGCGTGACGAGTTTTTTCCCGGCGTTGTAGGTGTCGGCCTTGATGGTGCGGGTCTCCCTGGCTTCCTCGATCATGCCGGGGCCGCCGGAAAGCTCGAGGACGAAGGTACCCCCGGGCTTCAGAGATCGACGCACGCAGTCGAAATAGCGCAGCAGGGTTTCCCTCTTCTTGAAGATGAAGAATGAGAAGTTGCAAGCAATGGCCATGTCCGCCTTGGGTGTGGTGACAGATAGAACGTTGTGAATGCGGATATCCAGTCGCTTGCGTTGGGCGGGGGTGAGCTGGTTCCGGTCCCGCAGATTGCCATAGGCCAGAGTCTCAGGGTCCAGATCCAGGCAAATAGCCCGATTTCCGGGGTCTCGTTTGACCCACCAGGACGAGAGCAGGTGGGTCCCAGCGAAATCTTCTCTTAGTATATGAGCACGGTGGCCGGTGAGATCCGCATGCATGAGGGCCAGCATGTCGGTGTGTACTTCTGGTTCCTGTACGGATTCTTCATAGAGTGCGTACTTGAGCAGAGTCTCCGGTTTTAGCCGGCGGGGGATCGCGGGGGTGACGAGTCGTCTTGCCGAGGGCATGCGTAGGTGGTTGTATAGCCTAAGCGATGTCCTCTTCGAAGCTGAATCCCGATGACGCCCCTGAAGATTCCGGCATTATACCGGTGTCGTCTTCCTTTGCCGCCACTGCCTGGTGCGACGCAAAAACCTATAAAGAGATGTACAAGCTCTCCGTGGACAAGCCCGACTTGTTTTGGGGGGAGCACGGTGAGCGCCTCCAGTGGATGAAAAAGTGGACCAAGGTAAAGGACTGCACCTTTAAAGCGCCAGTGAAGATCCAGTGGTATCTGGAGGGCCAACTGAATGTGGCGGTCAACTGCGTGGACCGTCACCTGCGTACCAAGGCTGACCAGGCCGCCATTGTCTGGGAGTCCGATGATCCTGCAAAGCCCTCGCGCACGGTGACCTATCGGGAGCTGTACGAGCAGGTTTGCCGTTTGGCCAATGCCCTGAAAGCCGCCGGGGTAAAAAAGGGCCATCGAGTGACGATTTACCTGCCCATGATCCCTGAGGCCGCCTACGCCATGCTGGCCTGCGCTCGCATTGGCGCGGTCCACTCCGTGGTCTTCGGTGGTTTCTCCCCCGAGGCTTTGGCGGGGCGCATCCAAGATTGTGATTCCACCGTGCTCATCACTGCCGACGAAGGGTTACGGGGCGGCAAGACGGTACCGCTGAAGGCCAACGCCGACGAGGCCATGACCAAGTGCCCTGGGGTGAAAACTGTCTTCGTGGTGAAGCACACCGGAGGCGCGGCCGCCATGAAGGCCGGTCGGGACCAGTGGTACGCGGACGTCGTGGCCAAGGAGCAGGTGGAGTGCAAGCCCGAGCCCATGGATTCCGAAGACCCTCTCTTTGTTTTGTACACGTCCGGCTCCACGGGAAAACCCAAGGGGGTGCTCCACACCACCGGCGGTTACCTCGTCTATGTCGCGATGACCCACCAGTACGTCTTCGATTACAAAAAGGGCGACATCTATTGGTGTACCGCCGACGTGGGTTGGGTCACGGGGCACTCTTATGTGGTGTACGGCCCGCTGGCCAATGGGGCCACGACGATCATGTTCGAGGGCGTGCCCAACTATCCCGACTGCTCCCGTTTCTGGCAGGTGGTGGATAAGCACAAGGTCAGCATCTTCTACACGGCCCCCACCGCCATCCGCGCTTTGATGCGGGAGGGCGACGGCCCGGTGAAGAAGACTTCCCGGGGCACCATTCGATTGCTGGGCACCGTGGGCGAACCCATCAACCCCGAGGCATGGCTCTGGTACCACCGCGTGGTGGGGGAGCGTCGCAGTCCCATCGTGGATACCTGGTGGCAAACAGAAACCGGCGGCATCATGATCTCACCGCTGCCCGGTGCCACCGACCTCAAGCCGGGGTCGGCGACCAAGCCCTTCTTCGGCGTGCGCCCCGTGGTGGTGGACAGCGAGGGCAAAGAACTGAAGGGGGCCTGTGAGGGCAACCTCTGCATCGCCGATTCCTGGCCTGGGCAAATGAGAACAGTTTATGGTGACCACCAGAAGTTCGAGGACACCTATTTCAAGACCTTCCCAGGCAAGTATTTCACCGGTGATGGCTGTCGCCGGGACGAGGATGGCTATTATTGGATCACGGGCCGGGTGGACGACGTCATCAATGTGGCGGGCCATCGCTTGGGCACCGCCGAGATCGAGAGCGCCTTGGTGGGCCATCAATCCGTGGCGGAAGCCGCCGTGGTGGGGGCGCCCCACGACGTGAAGGGCTTGGCCATTTATGCCTATGTGACTTTGAAGACGGGTATCGAGCCGTCGGATCGTCTGAAGAAAGAGCTCGCGGACTGGGTGAGTCGCGCCATCTCCCCCATCGCCAAACCCGAGTGGATCCAGTGGGCACCGGGCCTGCCGAAAACGCGCTCCGGCAAGATCATGCGGCGCATCCTCCGCAAGATCGTCCACCACGAGGAGAGCGGCATCGGTGACACGTCGACGCTTGCCGACCCGGCGGTGGTGCAGGATTTGCTTAAAGGGCGGTTGAACTAGTCTAAACGCGATGGCAAAAATCGTACCTTGAAAATTCATACCAAAAGTATGAAAATTCAAGGATGGACGTCTCGCGCCACGAAAACCCCGAGCTCAAGGCCAGGCTCAAAGACTCGCCAATAGTGGCTATTTTAGGCCCTCGGCAGTGTGGCAAAACAACCCTGGCCCGCCAGTGCAAGCCAGCACATTACTTCGACATGGAACGCCCTGCGGATCTGGCGGCGCTGGAGAACCCCATGCAGGCCCTCCAGGGGTTGGTCGGCCTCATCGCCATCGACGAGGTCCAGAGGCGGCCTGATCTTTTTCCTGTTCTGCGGGTATTGGTGGATGAGAATCCCAAGGCTCGGTTTCTCATCCTGGGAAGCGCCTCCCGGGATCTCGTCCAACAAAGCTCTGAGACCTTGGCAGGCCGCATCTCTTATCTAAGGCTGGGGGGGTTCCAGACCGAAGACTTGCCAGAAAAGCTCAAGGGCAAGCTCTGGCTCCGGGGGCGTTTCCCCCGCTCCGTGCTAGCCCGCAACGAGGCGGCAAGCCTGCTGTGGCGGCAAGATTACATCTCCACCTTCCTGGAGCGGGACATCCCTCAGCTCGGTATCAACTTGCCTGCTGCGACATTGCGCCGATTCTGGACCATGGTGGCCCATTACCACGGGCAGCTGGTGAACTACTCCGAGCTCGGTAAGAGTTTTGGCGTGGGGGATATGACCGTGCGTAAGTACCTCGAGATCCTCGAAGGCACCTTCATGGTGAAGGCCTTGCAGCCCTGGCTGCCCAACGTGGGCAAGCGCTTGGTGAAAAGCCCCAAGCTCTATTTGACGGATAGTGGGCTCTTCCACGCGCTGTTGGATATTCGGGATCGCCGGGGGCTTTTAGCTCACCCTAAACTGGGAGCGTCCTGGGAGGGCCATGTATTGACGGAGCTGGAGTCCAAGCTCAATCCCCAGAACGTGCCGGTGTATTTCTGGGCTACCCATGCTGACGCGGAGCTGGATTTCTTCTGGTCCAAGGGCGGAAAGAACTACGGCGTGGAAGCCAAGTTCACAGATGCACCTCGGCTCACCCCTTCCATGCGTTCAGCCATGAAGGACCTCAAACTCCACCACCTCTGGGTCGTATACCCCGGCGAGCGACGCTACGAACTGGCGCCGAAAATAGAGGCTGTTCCCTTTACCCAGTGGGTGAAAATGGGATTGTAAGCGCCGCCGCGCGCGGTGCCGGCATTCCTCAAAAACGAGGGTTCCCAGCGC
>CAYHWW010000060.1:0-17069 GCA_964360145.1 uncultured Oligoflexia bacterium
AAGCCCATAGCCGCAGTCTCATCGGCGCCATGGCGGCTCTCTCCGTGGCTCTGGGAGAAATAAAGCCTGGGCTCGCAAAAACCCTGGCGACTCAAAGAAAGAAGACGGCGGCGGCATTGCGCAAAGCCCTCGGGCGCCCCATTCCAGCGGCAGCACTCCCCGGACAGGGCAAGGGCTGGCATCTTGTCGGCGTAGGCCCCTATCTTGCCGCCGCCTTTGAAGTGCGGCTAAAGACCGCGGAGGTGGCCCACCGTGGCGCCCAGGCTTATCACCTCGAGGAGTTCCTCCACGGTCCCGTGGCAGCGGTGGAACAAGACGATCTCATCTGGATCCTGGGTGCTGATGGAGTTCCCCATGGGAAGGCCGCGCGAGCCCTCTCCGCACGCTCTTGGCGCCCCTCCACGACGAAGGGCCTGACGCCGCCCTGGCTCGCTGTGCTCAACATGGTTGAGGGCTTCAAAGCCGCTCTGGCCCTCGCACGTCGTGACGGTCTCGACCCCGACAGCAACCGCATGGAAAACCCACGCTATGCTAAGGCATTTCGGGCCTGCGCCTCTCAGTAGATGTGTTAGATGTGGGCCATGGCCATTCGGTCCCCCGACATCTTCGCCGAGATCGCTGCGCTGAAGAAAGCTCGCAATGCGGTGATCCTCGCCCACTACTACCAAGAGCCTGATATTCAGGACGTGGCGGACTTCGTGGGCGACAGCCTGGAGCTTTCCCGCAAGGCCGCTGCTACCAATGCCGATGTCATCGTCTTCGCTGGCGTGCATTTCATGGCGGAAACCGCAAAGATCCTAAGCCCCACTAAAACCGTGGTGATCCCCGACCTCACGGCGGGCTGCTCGCTGGCGGATTCCTGCCCCGCACCGGAGCTCGCCCGCTGGAAAGCAGCCCACCCGGACCACCTGGTGGTGTCCTACATCAACTGCACCGCCGGCGTAAAAGCACTGAGCGACTACATCGTTACCAGCAGCAACGCCGAAAAGATCATCCGGGCCCTGCCCCCGGGCCGCCCCGTGCTTTTCGCGCCGGACAAGAACTTGGGGGCCTATCTGGTAAAGAAAACCGGCCGAGCTATGGACCTCTGGCCGGGCACCTGCATGGTCCACGACATCTTCTCAGAGAAGAAGCTGCTGCAATTGAAAGAGCAGAACCCCGGAGCGCCTGTGATCGCCCACCCCGAATGCGAAGAGCAGGTGCTGCGCTGGGCGGACCATGTGGGCTCCACTTCAAGCCTGCTGCGCTATACCCATGAGAATCCCGCAAAATCCTTCATCGTGGTCACTGAACCGGGCATTATCCATCAGATGGAGAAGGCCTCACCGGGGAAAACATTCATCGCCGCCCCCCCCGACAACGCCTGCGCGTGCAACGAATGCCCTCACATGAAGAAAAACACGCTTGAGAAGCTGCGAGACTGCTTGCGGGACCTCGCGCCTGCGCTGGAGATGGATGAGACGTTGCGGCTTGAGGCGCGTAAACCCATCGATCGCATGCTCAAGCTGAGCTAATCCCTAGCGTCTTTGAACTTCGCGGCGGGCACTTCCACGACCACATCCGCGCCCGGTTCCGGAAAGCATTGGCAAGCGAGCCTGAGAATATTTTGCCCACCTGCGGCACGAGAAACCCGTTTGAGAAGACTTTCCTCCTCTTCGGAGGGTTTTGAGACGTTGCCAGAGACGATGCGCACGCGGCAAGTTCCACACTCGGCATGGCCTCCGCAACGCGACTGAAGAGAGCGTTCCACGAGTTGCGCATGTGCCAATAAATTCAGTTGAGAGTAACTTTCCGTGCTCGATTCTGAGCCATCTGGAAACTTGAAAATCACGCGAAACATAGGGGAAATCACTCATTTCTGAGTCCTGAAAAGAAAAAAGGGACACTTTGCAGTGTCCCTTTTCTTTTTGAGTAGAAACTCAAAAAAGCGAGTTACTTCTTCTTCGCTTTTTTGGTTTTTTTCTTTGCTTTCTTTTTAGCCATGGTGGCCTCCTTGAGTTGCGTTAGTTACATGTTACTCGATCAAAACAGATTTCCAAATTATATTTTCACTCATCGACGTTTTTTGCTGGTGTTCTACTTTGAGGAGATTCAATGACCGCGCGCACGCTCTTCTTCGCACTGCTCACCATCTCCACTGCAAATGCGGCGGACTCGCTGGACGATGCACGCAAAAAATACGAAAACGCGCAAACGCTCACCGCGCGCTTCTCACAAACCATCATGAATAAAACTCTCGCGCGAGAAACGAAGAGCAGCGGCCGCATCTACGTGCGACGCCCAGACATGTTCCGCTGGGAGACGCTAGAGCCCGATGCCTCCATCCTCAGCTGTAACGGCATCAAGTTCTGGTACTACACGCCGCCCTTTCGCGAAGGTGAGAGCGGACAAGTCACTGTGCGACCAGCTCGCGAAGTCCCATCGCGCCTTGCCATCGACCTGCTCTCGGGCCGCATTGATGTGAGGGGGGCCTTTTCCGCCAAAACCCGGGGAGAAGGCTATTTTGAGCTCACTCCGAAGAGGCCCGCGGGGGATATTCAACGCGTAGAGCTCTTCCTTGAAAGCCGGACAAAATTAGTTTATAAGCTCATCCTCTACACAGGCTCCGGCAACAAGACCACCATCGAGTTGAGCGACGTAGAACTGGGCATAAAGCTCGATAAGTCTATGTTTTCATTTAAGATACCCGCAGGCACTGAGGTTATTCGATAATATGCCTTCTTTCGATGTTGCTTCTAAACTCGATCTTCAAGAAATCGAAAACGCCGTGAACATTGCCCGCAAAGAGTTGGCGAGCCGTTTTGACTTCAAAAACTCCCCCAGCGAGATCCAATACGACAAGAAGAGCATCACTTTGCTGTCCGACGACGAATACAAGCTCGGCCAGCTGAATGACATTCTGGTTTCTAAGCTCTACAAGCGTGGCGTT
The DNA here is from genome assembly GCA_964360145.1 of uncultured Oligoflexia bacterium. Classification (GTDB taxonomy): domain Bacteria; phylum Bdellovibrionota; class UBA1018; order UBA1018; family CAYHWW01; genus CAYHWW01. The sequence goes on from CAYHWW010000060.1 coordinate 2,930, forward strand.
TCCACGCTGTCTCTCGAGTACGGCAAGCCAGAAGCCGCCGGCGGGCGCATCATGCGCCAGAAGATCACATTCAAAGACGGCATCGACGCGGATAACGCCCGCAAAATCAGCAAAATGATCAAAGAGAGCAAGATCAAGGTCACTACCCAACTCATGGACGACATCGTCCGGGTCAATGGCAAGAAAAGGGATGACCTCCAAGAGGCCATTGCCTTGCTTAAAGCTTCCAACATCGACCTGCCCCTGCAGTTCGTGAACATGAGGGATTAACCGTGCATCAAGCAGTACCCACCACCCCCGGTGGTCGCAGTGTCTATTTTGCCAGCCTCGGATGCGCCAAGAACCTGGTGGACTCCCAAGTCATGCTGGGTCTCCTCAAAAATGACCGTTACAGCGTCACTCAGGCCGCGGCTGAAGCGGACGTCATTGTCGTGAATACCTGCTCCTTCATCGAATCGTCCAAAACCGAGAGCATCAATACGGTGCTGGAAATGGCCCAGTACAAAGATATCGGCAAGTGCAAGACCCTCATCATGGCGGGTTGCATGGCCCAGCGCTACCATAAGGAACTGCAGGTCGAGATGCCCGAGGTGGACGCCTTCATTGGCACCGGCGAGTACCAGCGCATCGCTGAGATCGTGGAATGGGCCACCAAGGGCGAGCTGCCCCAACGCTCCTACGTGAACAAGCCCGTATTCCTCCACACCGATGCCTTCCCCCGGGTTCAAACCGGCGAGTCCTTCAGCGCTTACTTGAAGATCTCCGAAGGCTGCAACCGCCGTTGCAGCTTTTGCATCATTCCCACGCTGCGGGGCAACACCCGCAGCCGTGAGGTAGACTCCCTGGTGATTGAGGCTCAAAGCCTCGCGGCCCTTGGCGTCAAAGAATTGATCCTGGTGGCTCAAGATCTCACTGAATACGGCATGGAGCACCGCTACCAGAAAATGACTCTCGAGAAGCTCTTGCCCGAACTGTGCAAGATCGAAGGCATCCAATGGATCCGTCTCTTGTACGCCTACCCCGACCAATTCTCTGACGAGCTCATCGACATCATGGCTCGCGAACCTAAAATCGTGAAGTACCTGGACATGCCCATCCAGCACACCAACGACCGCATCCTGCAGGCCATGAACCGCAAGTTCACCCGTCAAGAAGTGATCACCTTCATCGAAAAGCTCCGGGCCAAGATGCCCGGCATCTTCCTACGCACCTCCATCATCGCGGGCTTCCCCGGCGAGACTGAAGAAGAGTTCCAAGGCCTCATCGAGGATCTGAAACTGCTGCGCTTCGACCACCTGGGCGCGTTCTCTTATTCCAAAGAAGAAGGCACCAAGGCTGCCGAACTACCTGGCCTCGCCAACATCCAAACCCGCCGCCGCCGTCAGCGCGAAGTGCGGGCGCTGCATGAGAAAATCTCTTTAGAGCGCAACCGCATGCTGGTGGGCCAAACCCTCACCTGCTTGGTCGAAGGCGTCTCAGACGAGACAGACCTGCTCTTGAAGGCCCGCCACGCCGGCCAGACCACTGAAATCGACGGCCAAGTGCTCATCAACAGCGGCGACGCTGCCCCTGGAGACATGGTTGAGGTGCTCATCACTGAAGCCATGCCCTACGACGTCGTGGGTGAGATCGTAGGCGCTGAGAAGCGCGTTGCTGCGGCTGTGATGCCTGCGGCGGTGCTGAAGAATCGCTCTACTGCGGTCGTTCTACAGTAACTGAGGACGTCGCCAAGGGGAGCAAGCGTTCGCCCAAGTCTGGAAAAAACTCCAAGCGCTCACACTATGGTCGAGCTCGAAGTCCCCTGTCCTCGGCAAGGAACATATCGTACCAATCGTGGACTGTGGCGTACCGTGAACCATAGCTGCCATTATGGATCTCCGTTTACCTTTTCCCATGAGTCAATACGGTGTCTGCACCTCTAACATCTTAAAGTTATTGACATAAAATTAGCCGATTTCCCGATTGTTTTGGTCTTCCATTATGCACAAATAGCCGTTATAATTAGCCCCGCAAACAACGGGACTGTTCGGATGAGCAAAAACGTTACGAGCGGAAGCTTGGTCAATAAGATTAGTTTTGTCTCACGCGTTAGGAGTCGGCATGAGTATTGATCTTCAGAAGTCATCCACATTTGCTACTCTTGCTCTGCTCTCATTTGTCGTGTCGATTATTCCCAGAACAAGTGAAGCACTGGAAGATCCTCGCCAGGCATTAGTTCGACACCAAGCTGCCCCAACTAGCTGCGAGGCCATCTACTATGGAATATTTGCAGATGCCACGACCGTGCTTCAACACTATCAATCCCCAGAGGGACGAATCGCCTTATTACCAGAAAGCCGGGAACAGTCACACGAGGCCGCACTAGAAGAAACGAAGCGAAGACTTTTCGAAATAGCCACCCTGTCTCCCCGACAGCGCGAACGCCTCGTCAGCAGTGCTGGTTGGGACGAAAATCTAATTCGTCAGCTTCCTCTTTACCTTCATGGACGCTACTACCCTGATTGGCCCGAAGGACTAACTATCCCGGAGGACCCGTGGACATGTGTTGGAAATTTTGAGTCCCAGTGTAACAGCTGGTCTTTCAAAGCACCAGGCTGGCCCGAGCCCACCCAACCTCTTTTTTCGATTCTTGGCCATGCTCGATCGATGGAGTTTGCGTACCGCCTGATTGCTTTCCCCCGGCAAGAGAGATTGAGCGAACTTTTCGAATTATCCAGGAGCCTTTTTACCAGAGAGATTTTGAGAACAAATAGAACAGGTTTAAGCCGAAACATTCGGCGCGAATGGGCCCAGCGATTAGCGCGATCTTCGTTTGTGTTTGATGAAATAGAAACAGCTGGCAGCGGCGCCTTCATGATTAACAGGCGAGGGGGAGAATACAACGATCTTCGATATACGCACTACCCTGATCGAGCCCTACTGCTAGGACGCGACTATACAGGCTATCCCATATATCGAAGTTTTCGCAATCAAGGGTGGTTTCACGCTGGCTCACAGAGATACTGGGCGACCTCAATCGATCAACTGTACGTCAATTGGCAGTTTATGCGTGATCCTGAGACCACTTCTGATGCTGCGCATGTCTTCACCCTGGGGCACGAATTTTCTCACATCCTAGATACTGTTCCAGACAGGGTGGCAAGTTGCCTTTCGAGCCCAGAATCAATTGGCGCTACTCCCCGAATAGCTGACGACACCTCCGCCACTACAGCAGACGAGGCTTTCAATTTCAATTCTGGTTCTGGCACTGAATTAATCAGTCAAGTAGATGCCCTTGTGAACAAAGGTCAGTTTGATGAGGCCAGGGTGTTGCTAGAACGCAATAACCCGATCCAACAGGTAACAGAGTCCCTCGCAGATGTTCTCGGAACGGAAGTCGTTGTTCGTTTCATCGAGCAAACCTACTCGACCCCCGAACTAAGAAGACAGGCCGCAATGGGAGTTCTAGCTAGCCTAAGGCCCCACTATTACGATGCTGAGGCGGCTGAAATTATGAATCGAGCAGGATCAAAACAAACTAATGAGAGGCGCGCTCTCAGAATAGTTCTTGCGAATCCGAAATTCAGAAGCCTGATCGGGTGCAGCTTTTCGGCGCCCATCACTTATTGCCTTACTGAGCCATCAGGCTCACGTTGAGCTAGGCAAGCGTTCCCACAGCACTTGCATCTATTTAATATCACTTAGTAAATAGACAGCTTTCTTATCTAGGCTGCACATTACTAGATAATCAGAGTTGCACTTTACTTTATCTTAGATAAAATGAAGTCTGCTTTATGGTATGGACCCCACGCTGGAATGAAGACTGGTTCAATCAATGGCTGCCCTCATCGCCCAAGGGGGTCGTGCTATTCGGCGCCCGCCAAACGGGGAAATCGAGTCTCATCAAAAAAATCCGTCAATTTGCTGGGGACAGCCTGCTCTACAACTATGCCTCCACAAAAACATTGAATGATCACCGTATCAGCCTTGAACCCTGTCGCGGCGAAATACTCGCGGCTCTCGAAGGCAGAAAACACGGGAACATCCCCCTCACGGTCTTCGTCGATGAAGCCCCCCGCAACGCCGCAATGTTCGATTTGGCCCAAGAGCTCATGGATATCCACAAAGGCGAGCTGCGCTTCGTGCTCACGGGGTCCTCGGCGCGGCAGCTGCTCGACGGCTCCGCCAACCGACTCCCGGGACGTGTGTTTCAGCGGGAAATGTGGCCACTGGCATTGGGTGAGCTGGGCGGCGCAGCCAATGCCAAGGACGCCATGGTGTTTGGCTTGCTTCCTGAAATAACACATATGGGAATGGGCCGCGAAGAGCTGCTCGCAAGCTACAGCGGCATCTACGTGCGCGAAGAAATCGAGCAAGAGAATCTAGTGAAGTCACCGGAGATCTTCTCACGATTCCTCCCACTCGCCTCCGCGGAAGCTGGCGGTCTTTTGAATCATGCCAAGCTGGCCCGCCAACTGGGCATCGCGCCACAGACCGTGAAGCGTTTTTATGAAATCCTCGTCTCGACAAAGGTGGCGTTCTATCTCACACCCTTCACTAACGGCCATGACCGTAAAGAAGTCATCCAAACACCGAAGTTCTACTGGTTCGATAACGGCGTGCGAAACGCCCTCGCATCACGCCCCCTGCAGGCCAGCCTACTCAACCTCGAGGGCGGCCTGCTCTTTGAACATTTATTGGTGCAAGAAGCGGCAAAAACAATCGCAGCCCTATCATCACCGAAAAATCCCATCCGCATGCACTACTGGAGGAGCCACAACGGGAGGGAAGTGGATTTAGTGCTCCAGTCCGGCGTCGGGAAGACCGCTCTGTTTGAATTCAAGTTCACTGCCACGCCGGACGTTGCCAGCATCAAGGGGATCCCCCTTTTCTTGGAGTCGAACAAAACACTCAAAGCAAAGTCCTTCATCGTCGCGCCACTGCCCCGGGATCAGACCATCGGTAACCTGCGCTGCCTTACAGTGGAGTCCTACGTCAGGACGCTCAAGGAGTTTGTCACGGCTTAGCGCCCTTGGTCTTCCCCAGCTTCTCACTCATCTCCCGCCAGGAGTGGCCCTCCCGGGCGCGGCGATCCACCTGGAAGCGCTGCACCGCCGCGTTGTGCTTCTCATAGGTTTCCGTGAACTCATGGGTGCCGTCACCGTGGGACACAAAATACAGGAAGGGCGTCTCCGCGGGGTTCAGCGTGGCCATGAGCGCCTCTTTGCCGGGGTTGCCGATGGGCGTCGCGGGCAATGCGGGGATCGTATAGGTATTCCACGGGTGCGGCGTCAGCAGATCTTTTTTGGTGATGTTGCCGTTGTAGTTTTTGATGCCGTAGATCACCGTGGGATCGCTCTGGAGTTTCATGCGCTTCTTTAACCGATTGTGAAACACCGAGGCCACCTTGGGCCGCTCTTCCGGCGCGCCGGTTTCACGCTCGACGACGCTGGCCAGCGTCACGAGTTTGTATTCCGAGAAACCCATTTCCTTTGCCCGAGCCACGGCCGCCTCATCGAATACAGCCCTATACTTGCTCACCATTTGTCGGATGAGGTCTTCCACGGGGCTCTTGCGAGTGACGAGATAGGTTTCCGGGAAGAGGAAGCCCTCTAGGGTCTTCGCCTGCTCGGGCACCAACGTGCCGAGGCTTTTGATGTAGTTCGCATCTCGACACAGGCGGGAGAAGCGCGCACCATCGCCAGGACGCATCTTATCCAACAGGGCGGCGATCTGATCCATGCTCTGCCCCTCGGGCACCGTCAGTGGATAGCCAAAGGACACGCCAGAAATAATGATGTTCATGACCTCATCTGGCGTCATCGCAGTTGAAAAGCGGTAATCGCCAGCTTTGAACTTGCTGAACTTGCCCGTCATGCGACCGTACCAATAAAAGATGCGGGGATCGCGCACGATGCCCTGGGCCGCAAGCTCGCGGATGATGATGAGTGGTGCCTGCTTCTTCTTGACCTCATAGAACACGTAGCGCTCCGGCTCTGGACCAGGGGACATCCAGAAACTAGTGAAGCGATAGAGGCCCAACACGATGCTGATGGACGCGACAAGGAGGACGATGGCGGCGGCGACGCTTCCCAATCGATTCAAGCGATCTCCTTGATTTTACTGGACCGTTCGGGCATTCTTTTACGAGTTTTCCATGCACCTCAAAGAATTAAAAGAAAAGAAAATCACCGACCTCATCGACATGGCTGCAAAGCTGGGGGTCGAGAACGCCGCAGGCCTGCGAAAACAGGAGCTGATCTTCGGCATCCTGGAAAAATCTGCCGGGAGCGGCGAGCCCATCCACGGCGAGGGCATTCTCGAATGTTTGCCTGACGGCTTTGGTTTTTTGAGGTCATCGGACTACAACTATCTACCTGGTCCCGACGACATCTACGTCTCCCCTTCACAGATTCGGAAATTCAATCTCAGAAGCGGCGACACCATCGAGGGCCAGATCCGCTCCCCCAAAGAGGCTGAGCGCTACTTCGCTCTGCTCAAAGTAGACAAACTGAACTTTGAAGACCCTGCTACCCAGCGGGATAAAATCCTCTTCGACAATCTGACGCCGCTCTACCCCCAAGAGAAACTGGGCCTGGAGTTCGACCCCACCAATCTTTCCACGCGGGTCATAGATTTGCTCATCCCCATTGGTAAAGGTCAGCGCTGCCTCATCGTCGCGCCCCCTCGCGCCGGCAAAACCGTTCTGCTTCAAGACATTGCCCATGCCATCACGAACAATCACCCGGAAGTGGTGCTCATCGTGCTCCTCATCGATGAACGTCCCGAGGAAGTCACCGACATGCAGCGCAGCGTGAAGGGCGAAGTACTGAGTTCCACCTTCGACGAGCAGGCCGCACGCCATGTCCAGGTTGCCGAAATGGTCCTCGAGAAGGCCAAACGTCTCACTGAGAACAAAAAGGACGTGGTGATCCTGCTGGATTCCATCACTCGGCTCGCCCGGGCCTACAACGCCGTGGTGCCCCCCAGCGGTAAAGTGCTCTCCGGCGGCGTAGACTCCAACGCTTTGCATAAGCCCAAACGCTTCTTTGGCGCCGCCCGCAATATTGAAGAGGGGGGTAGCCTCACCATCATTGCCACCGCCCTGGTCGACACCGGCTCCCGCATGGACGAAGTCATCTTTGAAGAGTTCAAAGGGACGGGTAACGCCGAGATCCACCTGGATCGCAAACTCATGGAACGGCGCATCTTCCCCTGCCTAGACATCGCCAAGTCCGCGACAAGAAAAGAAGAATTGCTCCAGGACAAAGAAACCCTCAACCGGGTCTGGATCCTCCGTAAAATCCTGCACCCCATGGGTACTACGGACGGCATCGAGTTCTTGCTCTCCAAGCTCGCGGCCAGTAAAACGAATAAAGAGTTTTTATCAGGTATGAGTAGCTAAGGACCTGTCCTTACCCTGTGATTTTCCCTTGAGATTCCAAGGGGACGCGGGTATTCAGCCTTCTCTTTATATATAAGGAATTCGGAGTTTTACGATGAAAGCCGCTTTGCATCCTGTCTACCATGAAGCCACCGTCAAATGCGCCTGCGGGAACACCTTCGGAACGCGCTCCACCCGCACTGAACTGAAAGTGGACATTTGCGGCGCTTGCCACCCCTTCTATACAGGCCAACAACGTCTGTTGGACACTGAAGGCCGCGTGGAACGCTTCAAAAAGAAGTACGAAAAGAAAAAGTAAGGACCTGTCCGTGAATAAATTAGACATTTGGCGCCCAGCTTTCGAACAGATTTGGCTGCCACGGAAGGAGCCAAACCGGAAGAATAGCAGCGCTATTCTGAGGATTTTGCGACTGAGTAGCAGTCAAATATGGAAGAAAGATGGGATGCCAAATGTCTAATTTATTCACGGACAGGTCCTAAGCTCGGGTGTCAAAGAAATACACCTGCATCGGAGGGCAAGCGGTCCTCGAGGGCGTTATGATGCGCTCTCCCCGCTACATGGCCATTGCGCTGCGCTTGCCTGACGGCACTATTGTGATCCGCGAACAACTCTGGAAGGGGTTGGCGGAGCGCTTTCCCCTTCTGAAAAAACCCCTGCTTCGTGGCATTGCCGTGCTGATTGAGTCCATGGCCAATGGCATAGAGGCCTTGGGTTATTCCGCGGACCGCGCCGTGCAGGCTGACGCGCCTGCCGGCCAAGAGGGTAAGGGTTTAAGCAACTGGGAGTTGGCAGGCAGCATGATCCTCGCCTTCGCCTTCGGCATCGCGCTCTTCGTCGCCCTGCCCCATGCGCTGACCTACTTCATCGGCAAGGCCGGCGTGTTCGAAAATGGCACGGATAACCCACTGTTCCACCTCATCGATGGGGCCATTAAGGCAGCCATCTTAGTGCTCTACATCGCGGGTATTTCGCTGATGAAAGACATCAAGCGAGTGTTCCAGTACCACGGCGCGGAACACAAGAGCATCCACGCCTTCGAGAAGGGTGAAGACCTCACCATCGCCAATGCTCGCAAGCACCCCACCATGCATCCCCGCTGCGGCACCTCCTTTCTGCTGTTCCTCGTGCTCACCAGTGTCGTCATTTTCTCTGCGGTTTTCCCCCTCCTAGGCATCAACCCCAAAACAGGCACCGTACTGCTGGACCAGGCGCTGCTGATCCTGGTGAAGATCTCCCTCATGTTCCCCGTGGCCGCGGTGAGCTACGAACTCATCCGCTACACCGGCAACCACATGGACAACCCCCTCGTGCGCACCCTTATTGCTCCAGGCCTCTGGCTGCAAAAGCTCACCACTAGGGAACCCGATGACAGCCAGCTTGAGATCGCCCTGGCATCACTGCGTCGCGTGCTGCTGCTGGAAAAAGAGCCCGCCCAACTCTCCAAGGACGAGCTATCCTTCAAGTCCGCCTCCGACATTGCAGCGGTTCCCGCCACTGTGGCAGAATTCCAAGATTGAGGCGGTACTGAGTCATGACCCCTGGCATTGCAGCCAAACTGGACGACGTCGAGCGGCGCTTTGAATACTTGGATGCGCGGCTCTCCGACCCTTCATTGGGTGACAAGCCTCAGGAGTTCCGCGTCCTCTCCAAAGAGCGCTCGGACCTGTTGGAAATTGTCGAAGCCTTCAGGGAGTACAAATCCCTGGTGAAGGAGCTCGCCGACAACAAGGCATTGCTCGAAGAAAAAGACGAAGAGATGCGCCAGATGGCAAAAGAGGAAATTTCCCGCCTGGAGCCCGCCGTGAAGACTTCCGAAGAGCGGCTGCGCCTCCTCTTGCTGCCCAAAGACCCCAACGATCTCCGAAACGTCATCTTGGAGGTGCGGGCCGGCGCCGGTGGCGACGAAGCAGCGCTCTTCGGTGGCGAGCTCTTCCGTGCCTACAGAATGTACGCGGAGAACCAAGGCTGGCGGGTGGAGCTCATGAGCGCCAATCCCACGGGCATTGGTGGCTTCAAGGAAATCATCGTCATGATCACCGGCGATAAAGTGTTCAGCCGCCTCAAGTTCGAAGCTGGCGTGCATCGGGTGCAGCGGGTGCCTAAAACGGAAACCCAGGGCCGCATTCACACCTCCACGATCACCGTCGCTGTCATGCCCGAGGCTGAAGAAGTGGACGTGGTGATCAAGCCTGAAGACCTGCGCATCGACGTGTTTCGTTCCGGCGGCGCCGGCGGCCAGTCGGTGAATACCACGGACTCCGCCGTGCGCATCACCCACATCCCCACTGGGGTTGTGGTGACCTGCCAAGACGAGCGCAGCCAACACAAAAACAAAGACAAGGCCATGAAGATCCTGCGCTCCCGCCTGTTGGAGGCGGAACGCCAGCGCCATGATGACGCCCAAGCCGCCGCCCGCCGCAGCCAGGTGGGCACCGGCGACCGCAGCGAACGCATCCGTACCTACAATTTCCCCCAGTCCCGGGTCACGGACCACCGCATCGGCCTCACGGTTCACAACATCGGTGAAGTGATGAACGGCCGCCTGGATGAAATCATCCAGGCCCTCGTGACCCAGCGCCAGGCGGAGCTTCTCAATGAGACTACGGCGGAGGCCCGACCGTGATCCCCGTCCATGAACGTCGCGTGCTCGAAGCCCATGTACGGGGCGTACGGGTGAACCAGCTTTTGCTTCAGACGGATCAGGAACTCAATGAATACGAAAAACGGGAGCTGAAAGAGCTCATCCGCATGCGCATGAAGGGCATCCCCCTGCAGTATCTCGTGCACTCCCAGGATTTTTATGGCCGCGAGTTTTACGTCAACACCGCGGTTCTCATCCCTCGGCCTGAGACTGAAGGCTTGGTGGAACACGCTTTGGCCCGCATGGAGGGCTGGAACACCGTGAGTCTCGGGCGCAGACCACAAATCTTGGACTTCGGCACCGGCTCAGGCTGCATCGGCATCACCCTGGCCTTGGAGCGCATGGATGCCCGGGTTTGGGGCAGCGAAGCCTCCATGGAAGCGGCCGACGTGGCCCATGAAAATGCCAAAAAATACCGAGTGGCCAATTACGACGTGCTGCATTGTTCTGATCCCCCACTGGCGTTGCAATATGAACAGCTGCCGGAGCTGGACGTCATCGTAGGCAATCCCCCCTATCTCACCTCCGAAGATGACATTGCCGCGGACGTGAAAGCCTATGAGCCGCCGGAAGCCCTCTTCCCCCCAGAGGGGCGGGACCCGCTATTCTACTATGCCTTCCTCGCGGAGCTCTGCGAGCAGAAGCTCTCTGGCGAGGGCTTTGGGGCCTTTGAGATCGCCGAGAATCGGGGCGCGGAAACCGCTGGCCTCTTTGCTGCCCGTGGATTCACCACGGAGCTGGCAGCGGATCTCACTGGACGCACGCGGTACCTACTGGTTAAGTAGATCGCTGAGAATGGGTCATCTGCTTCGTTGTCGGGTCCTCGCGGCTCCACGCGGCGTACATGAGTACGCCTTGGTCGCTCGCTGCGGCCCTCCGCCTCGCATCTAACCCATTCTCAGCAATCTAAGGGAACTGCTTGTTTATTAAAAAGACTCAAAAACATGGATAAACTGGTGATCGAAGGCGGCCACGCCTTAAATGGCGACGTTCAAGTGAGTGGCGCGAAAAATGCCGCCCTTCCCCTGCTTTTTGCGACAATTCTGACGGACAAAGACGTCGAGCTTTCCAACATCCCTGATCTTGCGGACATCGACACCACTTTCAAAATGCTGGAGCATTTGGGCGTCCAGTCCGATTATCATCACCAATCCCATAGCGCGCGCATCAACGCCGCACGCATCAACACGCAAGAAGCCCCCTATGAGCTCGTGCGCACCATGCGGGCTTCCGTGCTGGTTTTGGGGCCGTTGTTAGCCCGCTTTGGCCGCGCTCGAGTGAGCCTGCCCGGCGGTTGCAGCATCGGCGCTCGCCCCGTGAATCTCCACCTCACGGCCCTCGAACAGATGGGGGCGACCATTGAGATCGAGAGCGGCTACATCAATGCCCAGGCCCCACGACTCACTGGTGCCACCATTCGCTTCCCTATTATTTCAGTGGGCGCCACGGAGAACACTCTCATGGCGGCAAGCCTGGCCCAGGGACACACTGTGATCGAAAATGCAGCTCGGGAGCCTGAGATCGTGGATCTCGTGCGCTTGCTGCGCTCCATGGGCGCTAAAATCAAGGGCGAAGGTACCCACACCATCCACATTGAAGGTGTAAACTCCCTCGGCGCGGCCAAGCACCCCATCATCGCGGACCGCATTGAAGCGGGCACCTACGTTGCGGCGGTGAGCATCACCGGCGGCCGTATCCGCCTACCGGGGGTACCCGCAAGCCTCATGCAGTCCACCCTGGACCTGTTCGAGAGCGCCGGCCTGGGCATCAAAGCTGACGAGGCGGGCATCGAGGCTTGGCGGGATGGAGATCGCCCTCTGAGGGGCGTTGATGTCACCACCAAAGAATTTCCCGCCTTCCCCACGGACATGCAGGCCCAGTTCATGGCGGCCATGTGCTTCGCGGAGGGCTCGTCCACCATCGTCGAGAATATTTTCGAAAATCGCTTCATGCACGTTCCAGAGCTTTGCCGCCTGGGCGCGGACATCAGCATTCAAGGGAACACCGCCATTGTGCGAGGCAAGGGATTACGGAGCCTCTCCGGCGCCACCACCATGGCCACGGACCTCAGGGCCAGCGCCAGCCTGGTGCTGGCGGGCCTGGGAGCCCGCGGTGAAACCTCAGTTCGCCGCGTCTACCACTTGGACCGCGGCTATGAGAAAATGGAGCGGAAGCTTTCAGAAGTGGGCGCCCACATCCGACGCCAACAGGAGTAATCCAACTCAATGTCCTCATGCATCTTCTGTAAAATCATCAAGGGTGAGATCCCGGCGAAGAATGTGTTTGAGAATGATCATGCCGTGATCATCCAAGACGTTCAGCCCCAGGCGCCGATCCACTGGCTGGTCTTGCCTCGCACTCATGTGGGGAGCCTCAACGATCTCGATGAGAAAACCCGTGCGGAGATCATGCCCCAGCTTTTTGCCGCGGCGGACCAAGCCGCCACGGCCCAAGGCCTGCGGGATAAGGGCTACCGCACTGTCATCAACAATCAGGCCCTTGCGGGACAGACCGTGTTCCACCTTCACATGCACGTCTTGGCAGGTTCCACTAAGCCGCTGGGGCATTTTGGAGAGTAATGGCACAGCGCCGCGCACTCATCGTTCATAGCGTCTACCGCAACCGCGGCGGTGAGGAGCGCATGGTGGACCTGGAGTGTGGGGCCCTCCAGCAAGCGGGTTACAAAACCCTGCTTCTGACCCGTGGACCTGAAGAGGGCTCATCGCTGAGAAGCAAGGCCATGCTCGCCGTCGGGCTTGTGGCACCGGGCGCCGCCAGCCACGCGTTAGAGCGAGCCTTGCGGGAAGAAGACCCCGAGTTCGTGCACTTCCACAATCTTTTGCCCCACTGGGGTTTCGCCTCACTACAGAAGGCCCTGGACTGGGGCCTGCGCAAGGGTCGCAAGGTGGCCACCACCATCCACAACCAGCGCTGGATTTGCGCCAACGGTCTTTTCTGGCGAGACGGTGCCCACTGCCAGAAGTGCTTGGATCAACAGAACCCTCTTTGGGGCGCCGTCCATGTGTGTCGGGGCAACCTGCCGGAATCCACGGCCTATGCAAGTGCCCTCACCTGGGCCTGGACCCGTAATCTTTACAACCACCCCGGACACACGCTCATTGCATTGAACGAGACAACAGCGGTGCGCCTGAGGCGCCATTTTCCGTGCGCCACGGTGGTTGTGCTCCCCAACCCCGTTCCTCTGCCTTCCCAGCAGAGCCTCCCGCGCCAGCTCCCTGCGGCTTGGAGCGGCCAACGGCTGGCCGTGGTGGGCCGCCTCAGCGCGGAAAAGGGCATCAGTCGCCTCATCTCGGAAATCCGCTGGGGCCGCGTGGGCGCCGACGGCACATCGGCCAACCCTGCTTTGGACCCCCACACACAATTCGTCATCGCCGGCGACGGCCCCCTGAAGGAGCTGGTGGAAGCGGAAGCCCGCACCAATCCCCGGGTGCTGTACCTGGGCCAACTCCCTGAAGAAGAAGTGCCGGGCCTCATGGCCGCCTGCGGAGGCGTCTTTCATGGCAGCCTAGTGGAAGAGCAAAGCCCCACGGCTCTGCGCCTCGCGGCCCGCCTGGGCCATGGCGTTTGGTCCTGGGAGGGCCGTCTGAAGGCCCAGGACCTGAAGCGCTGGGGCGCCATTTTGGACGTAGCACCATGGAGGGAGGAGTTGCTAAGAATCCTCCGCTGATCTGCTCATGAATAAATATGTCCTTAGAGCCTGTGGTTTAGAGCACGTCCGGGGTGCGATTGATTTCATGAATCAGCATGTACGCACTTGCGAGAGCCATTGCAGAGAAAGTTAGACCAGTAAATATATAAAAAACGTTGGCGCCATCGCGGTTATTAGATGTCACCCAACTGAAGCTGACGAGCGCCGCACTGGCACCAATAGCAAACATGATTCCCGTAAGAACAACACCAACTACATCAGCCTCCGCACTAGGCACCACGGCATCATAGACCTTGCGGAGTAAACTCGTGTGGCTGCTATCGCGGGGCACGCTGTTCGCCAGCGTCTTCGCGGCGCGCTCCATGCGCAGGCGAATCTGGGTGCTGTCATCGGTGGGAGAGAAACTCACGGATTGCATGCCGAGGCGGCGGCTGAACCCCACAT
>CAYHWW010000061.1:0-16888 GCA_964360145.1 uncultured Oligoflexia bacterium
GCCTATTCGTAGACTCTGTTTTACCGCGGATCCTCAACCAAATTTCTGGCTAGGCTTGCTGGCAGCTGGATTGTAAAACAAGTTTTACCGATGGTGGAGTCCAAGAACAGCGACCCTTCATGTTGTTTCATGATCTCTTGCGCGATGCAGAGCCCGAGACCTGTGCCCTGTCCCGCGGGTTTCGTCGTGAAGAACGGGTCCATGATGCGATGGCGCACGGCCTCGGGGATCCCGGGCCCCGAGTCAATGACATGGATGCTCACTTGGTTGTTCTCGTACCTGACGTCGATCTTGATGGTCTTTTTTTCCTGTCCCTGGACCGCGTCGAAAGCATTGTTGATCAGGTTGAGGAGAACCTGCGACAATGCGCCGGAGCGTCCCCTCACGAGGATCTCCGCATATTGGTTCTCGTCAAAAACAAAGTTTATTTCGTGGGAGCTCAGTCTTCCCTTACAAATAATGAAGATTGTCTCAAATACTTCAGTGAGCGAAATAACCTGCATGGGATCGTTGCGCTTGTCTCGCGCCAGGGACTTGAGGCTGAGGATAATATCGCGGATGCGAGTAATCAGCTTGAGAGCCACGTCCGTATTTTTTGAAACCACGGCGGGCTTAGTGGCCGAAGTTTGAATGTTTTCGATACAGAGCAAAAGTCCCGCCAGCGGGTTATTGATTTCATGGGCGATGCCCGCGGACATGAGGCCAATCGACGCCATGCGCTCATTGTGGACCAAGTTCTCTTGCTGTAGCGTCAGCTTTTCATCGCGCACGGTGAGGCGTGCGCTGACGAGAGACAAAAACCGCTCCCATTGCGGTAGGGTGGGTGCCTCGTGAGCGGTCACCTGGGCTTGCTCCAGCAGCTGATTCAATACTGACTCACGAGGTGGAACGTCCATGGCATATTGTAGTCGATGCATGCTTCAAACCTCAAAGCTGCAATGCGTGGAGTGAAAAACTTATGCAACGCGATGCGTCGGCAGGGTGGCAAGCGGTATGTTTGGCCCTCGGGCGCTCCACTTCATCCTTCAGATTTTGTTGTAATTCGGGCATGCTTCCACCATGTCTGTTTCTGATAAACCGGTGGTCATATCTTGTGCCTTGACGGGGGCCGCGACGACACGCAAGCAGTGCCCCGTGTTGCCCTACACCCCCATCGAAATCGCCGCGGAGGCTCAGCGCGCCTACGAGGCCGGGGCCACCATCGTGCATATTCACGCGAGGGAAGACGATGGCAAGCCTTCCTGGAACGCTGATATCTTCAAGCGCATCAAAGAAGAGACAGAAAAGCGCTGCCCCATACTCATCAATTTCTCCACGGGCGGCATCGGCAACACCATCGAAGACCGCACGGAACAGCTGAAGGTCGCGCCCCCCCATATCGCGGCGTTGAACATGGGTACGATGAACTATGCGATCTATTCTTCGGAGAAGAAGAAATTCCACATGGAGCTCATCTTCGAAAACCCGTTCCGGGATATCATCACCGCGCTCACCCGCATGCAGGAGCACGGAGTCATACCTGAGATGGAATGCTTCGATGCCGGCCATATTTGCAATGCGGAGCCCTTGATCGACATGGGGCTTTTGAAGCCGCCCTTCCACTTCAGTCTCATTCTAGGCGTTACGGGGGGCATTTCCGCCACTCCGAAAAATCTCAAGTTCATGAGTGAAATCCTGCCGCGGGGTTCAGAGTGGCAGGTCATCGGCATTTCCCGGGACCAGTGGTGGCTTTGTGACGAAGCGCTCAAGTTGGGGGGCCATATTCGCGTCGGCCTTGAAGACAACTTCTACTTGCCCGATGGCAAGACCATGGCCAAGGGCAACGGAGAGCTGGTGGAGCACGCCGTGCAATTGGTGAAAAAACATGGAAAGCGCGTGGCGAGCCTGGAAGAAACCCGGCGCATCATGGGACTCACTGAGCTGAAATGAATCTAAGAAGCTTCCTTGTCTTGTTCGCTCTGATGCAGATGGCGATGGTCTCTCTAGCAGGGGCCGTGGAAGTGGCTTTTCTCCGGGTCTACGATGGCAACGGTCAGCTGGTGGAACTGACTCCTGGTGGCGTGGGCTTCGCCCATGTGGCTATCCGCTACCGTGGGATGTGGTTTCATGCCCATCCCTTTGGGGGGGTGCAGCTGAGCCCTGACTTGAGCGCATTCGGCGAGGTAGACAGCATTCTCGAACATCCTGATTGGAGCGAACCCTTGTCCGACTTGGTGAGTGAGCTCCTCAACAAGCCCTATGACCACGAGTTCCTGTGGGGGGACGGCGAGGCTTATTACTGCTCTGAACTGGTGGGGGTCTTGCTCAACGTGGCCCCGCGGGCCATGAGTTTTGAAGGCCCGTATTGGGATGCGTATTTCGCCGCACGAGGCAATCCACCACGGCCCCAAGGTCTGGGGATATCCCCGGACGGCCTGTTTTTTGAGTTGCTTCGTCGTGGCTTCATGCCGGTGTCGGACTGTGAAATGGCGCTTCGAAAATGATGGCTGACGATGGCTCCAGCGACGCGGAGTCAAAACGTATTCTCATCGTGGACGATGAGGAGGATCTGCGCAAAATTCTAGGCGCCACCCTATCAAGCAATGGTTATCAGGTAACCACAGCCGCTGATGTGCCGTCCGCGCAAAAGATACTCCTCGAAGGCCAGATCGGTTTGGTCCTCAGCGATGTGCGCATGCCTGGAGCCACTGGCATTGATCTCATGGTATGGATTAAAGAGCAGAATCTTTCGAAGGTCCGCGTTGTCTTGATGACTGGTTTCTCGGAAGTGGCGGATACGTTGGATGCCTCTCGGCTGGGTGCCCGTGGGTTTCTCATGAAACCTTTCAAGACGGAGGCCTTGCTCGAGGTATTGCAAAAAGCTTTGATGCGAGTCTCATGGGCTGATTTCGATGAAAAGGCCTACGCAAGCCTGACCATCAGTGAATTCATCTCTCCGCCAGCCTTGAAGTTCTCGCTTTATATTCGGCTCCATGATGGGCGTTTTTTGAAAATAGGCGAGCCTGGCGACGTGGTCCCTCGCGATAAGCTCCTGGAGCTCCGCACCAAAGGCATCAATGAGATTTGGCTCGGCATGGAGGACTTCAAAGTTTACAAAGAAGAGCAGGTCAAGGTCGCGAGAGCTGTCATCAAGCGTACGGACATTTCCAGCGAAAATCGCATCAAAATGCTGAAGTCCGCCGGTGAGCTTGCCTTCGAGCAGATGCGTCTCATGGGAGTCAATAACGAACGAGTCGCGGAAGCGATCGAGGTGATGAAGGCCGCAATCGAGGTTATCCTGGAAAGCGATACGTCGGTGGCCACTCAGTTGCTTGAGAGCTCAAATGCCACGGTCTACTCCCACTCGGTGTCAGCGGCGGTATTGGCGGCAACCTACACGAAGCTCATGGGCTGGTCCGCGGCCAAAAACATCAACATGCTTATTTTGTCTGCCTTCCTCCATGACGTTGGGTTGTGTGAATTCCCCGTCGCGCTGCAGATGAAAAAGATTCTCTTCATGGACAAAGAAGAGCGTGCCCTGTACGAAACACACCCCAAGCGATCCTACGACTTGCTGAGTGAGGTGAAGGGGTTACCCAACGAGGTGCCACTCATTATTTTGCAGCATCACGAGACCGCGGCGGGCACGGGTTATCCCTTGAGGCTGAGCAAGACTGACATCATGCCCCTCGCACGAGTGGTGCACCTCATCGACCGCTATCTGGAGGAGTGGGAGCGGTTGCCCATCGCGGAAAAAAGCGTCCCCAACGCCGCGGTGACGACGCTCAATCGCCTGGTGACGTCAGACCCCATGTCATTTGAACGCAAAGATGTCATGGCCATGGAACTGGCGCTGAGTAATATGGACATGTCCAAGGCAAGACGAAAACTCCAATCGCTAGACTAAGGCTCGGTCTTTTGCCGCCTGGCTTCGTTGTCGTCGTCGCCATGCGGCAAAATACCTTCGCCTTGTCTTGGTCTGCGTTAATAACGGGTTTTAATCAGGAACATGATGCTGTTTTTTGCGCAGAGGTTGCAGTAGCCAAACTGCTTCACCATGGCCTCCATGGTGCGGCGGGTGAGCTTGGCGGTGTCTGAGTCCCGATCCTCTTTATCCGTGCCGTAGAGGGCCAGTACGTTGTTCATGCCGGACATCCGTGACCGTTGCTGCTCGAAGTAGTGGTTCGCAAGCTTTGCCATGAACTCGGGGAATACCACTCCGTACTTCATGGGCTCATGGGGGTGATCCAGGGAGTAGGCGCCGATGACCGTGATGACGTTCTGGCGGAATATCTCGCACTCGCGGACGCCGTGGGGCGCTTCCACGATCTTCTCAAATTCCTCGAGCATGCTCTCGTCGGCATTCTCCATGCGACCGGTGATGGGGTTCTTGATTTTCTCGCCTTTGAGGAGCGGTGAGAGCTGGGTGATGTACTTCTTGATGTAGTCTTCGTACTGGGTGCGCTCGAAGATGCCCATGCTCTCTCGCACCTCCTGGTCCAAGAGGTTCAGGTAGTCGGCTCGCACCATGGCGATGAACTCATAGGCGTCGTGGTAACCGTCCCGCACGTCTTGCTTCAAAAACTCGTATTCACTGACCCGCTTCACGAATTGCTCCAGCTCTTGGAACACGGTGAGCGGCGACAGGCAGGAGAACTCGGGGTTCTGGGCGGCGTCGTGGAGGATGCCCTTGATCTCCCGGGCGGAGGCCCCCACGCGGCCCTCGTAATAGGGCACGGAGGAGTATTCATCACGGATGCGGGGAATGGCGGTTTTGAGGAACTTGCGGCTCTCGGGGGCGAGGTTGGCGGGCATTTCGCCGCGGTCATAGAGGCGCGCTTTATCCATGGGGGTCAGGGCCGCGATCACTTCAGTGAGGTCCGATGAATAATTGCTGGGATTGGGTTTTTTGAGGCGCGTGAGCACCGCCCACAGGGCCGCCACGTGGGTGGTGTGGGGGGAGACGTGCTTCGCCCCCGCGATCTTGTCGATCTGGATGTCGTAGATTTTTTTCTCCTCGGAGTGTTCGAGGATGTAGGGCACGCGCACGAGCTCGATGCGCGCTTTGAAGGAGGTGAAGTCGGGAAACTCCTTGAAGGCGTCGAGCTGGATCTCGTTGGTTGACCCGAAAAAGAGCAGGTCGAGGGAGACTTGCGTCGCGCCGATGTTGAGCATGCCCTGCTCACAGGCGGTCAAGAGATACTTGAAGGTGTCCACGGGGCGCTTCAAGAGATCGGCGAAGTCCACGATGCCCCGGTTGCCGTCGGGGAGATCCCCCAGCAGCTCATAAAGATTCAAGTGATGGAGGCTGGGGGGCAGTTGCGCCATGGAGCGGTCCGCGGAGACCTGGCGGCTGACGCCATCCACGTGCATTTGGGGTTCGATGGTGACCGCAGCCTCGCGGTAACGCTTGCTCACGAAGAAGCGTTCCACCTGGACGTGCATGAGCACTTTCGACATGTCCCCTTTGTAGCGCGTGAGGAGAGACTCGAAAATCTGGTGGGACTTATGGGAGAGCGCGCCCTTAGTGAGATAGTCGGGGAGCTGGAAGCGGGGGCTGCCCTTGCCTTTGTTTTTGGTGCGCTCGAAACTTTGTTCGATGAACTTCACGCGCACGTCCGCGGGCAGCAGCAGCAGCGGGTGGTCACGCAAATCGCACGGGATGCGGGACTGGATCTCGTCGTCGCCTAGTTTCGCGAAGCTCGCCAGCTCTTTTCCGCCGGAGGAGGTGAGGCCGAACCCCGTTTTCAGATACTTCTCCACGGGGAAGATCCAGTTGAACTTGTAGAGCGCGCCCTCGTGGGAGTGGCTGTAATGTTCCAGCCCACGGACCAGGCATTGGATCATGCTGGATTTGGCGGAACCATTGGGGCCATGGAGGAGGATGAGCTTGTTGTTGATGCCCTCTTTGGCGAAGGCTTGGAGTCGGCTGTAGATTTCATTTTGGGGGACGAGCTGCCCCACCACCCGGCCCCGGGGGTCGGCGAATTCTTGATCGAATATTCTGAAGCGGGTGCCGTTATCCGTTTTCGTGGTGCCGAAGGAGTCAATGGTATCCAGCAGGTACTGGGCGGAACCCCTGGTGTGCAGCTTGGGCTCGGCTGTCACCAGGTCCAGGTATTCTTCGAAAGAGAGGATGCGCTTGTACTTCTCGAAGTCTTTTTTCAGTTCCTGTCCGTAATCTCGGAGGAGGGGATCCATCGCACCTGAACCTTTGCCGGGGGGTTGAAGAATTTTGCGGGGTCGAGGCCGTCACTATGAGCCGCGACGAACCCAGCGAAGGCGTCGCGACCCTTAAGCTCATAGTAATAGCGCAGACGGGATAAGGGCAACTTACCGTATACAATCCTGTTGTGATCGCCGCCCTGCGCAAGAAAGTCCAAGGTCGCCACGCGGTAGTCCCGATGCCGGTCCAGGGGCTTACCCTTGACGGTGATGCTTTTTACGATGTCCCGTTCCCAGAGCTCTTTTTTGCCATCGCCGTTGAGATCCCGATCCCAGGGGCCTTTTTTGTCCAGGGGGACGTCGTAGGCCTCGACGAAGATATTGGCGAATCCTGACACGCCGTGTTGGCCGCTGACGGCGATTTCCACCAGGGTTTCCAGGTCCTTGCCACTGAGGCGCGCTACGGTGAGAGCGTTGTCAAAGGGCAGGGCCTTGTAGACGTGACCGTAGAGGACATCTGGGGATGTGATGTCCGCCCGCACGCCACCGGCGTTCATGATGGCGGCATCGGCGGGGGTGGGGGTTTTCAGGGACCGGGCGAGGAGGGAAGCTGCCACCGCATTGGTCAGCGGGTTTTCCTTCATGCGGTCTCTCATGAAGGGTGCTTTGATTTTGCCCACGGGGCGGATTTTGATTTTTTCCGCTGCGTCGCGATAGGGTTTGAGAGCTGCGGTGAGGTCGGCGGGCGCGGGTGCTTCGGGGAAGAGAGCGTCCAGGTCGCCCTCAAGAGTGTGGTGTTGGAACCACGTGCGGGCGAGCTCTGGTTTGGCGCCGGGCCCGCGGTTGAACTTCAAGTAGAGCACGCCCAGGGATTTAGCGTAGGCGCCGGATTCAATGACAGGGGTGCCATTGATGACTTCATTGGCAACGAGGTGGGTGTGGCCCGCGACGGCGGCGTCCAACGTGCGATAGGGCAGCGCCATCAAGAGGTTGTACATTTCCGCCCGATCACTGTCTTCGCGGCAGGAGCCGAAGGGCGCGGGTTTGTCGCTGCTGTGTTCTCCGCTGCATTGGAGGCCTGTGTGGGCGACGAGGATGACGGCATCACAATTTTCTTCGCGTCTGAGGTATTCAGTTTCCGCGGCGATGACTTTTTGGAGGGGGAGAAACTCGAGGTCAGCGACGAAGGCGGGCAGTGTGATGTGCGGTGTGTCGCTGGTGATGGCCCCGATGATGCCTACTTTAAGGCCGTTGATTTTGCGGATGATGTGGGGCGGGAAGAGGGTGGTGCGGCCCAGGGCGTTGCGGAATTTCAGTTTGGCCGTGGGGGAGGCGCCGAAGGGGGCTGTTTTGGGAGCGCGCCCTCTCTTGTAGGCCACGTTGGCGGCGAGCCAGGGGAACTGGGATTGCTTCACGCGGTCGTTCATGGCGCCCCGGGGGTGTTCGCCGGGGCCGGGGATGCTGGGGCCGGGGCGGCTGGGGCCGTGGTCGATGTCGTGGTTACCCATGGCCACCACGTCGATGCCCGCGCTGTTGAAGACGTCGATGACGGCGCGGCCTTTGCTTTCATTGCCTTCGATGCTGCCTTGGAAGAGGTCGCCGGCGCTGACGGTGAGGGCTTTGTCTTTGTGGCGTGCCTTGAGGGCGCGGATGCCGCGGGTGAAGGCTTCCGCCCGGTCAATGGTGGCGTGGAAGTCTGTTGATGAAATGATGACGAGGTCCGCCTCTTGCTGGGCGGTGGTGGCGGCATCGGGGCCGGCGGCGAGGATCTCCAGCGGCAGCTCCCGGGAGCCGTCGCGGGCCACGTGGGTGGCGGAGCAGGCGGCCAGGGTAGCGGCCAGCGCCGCGGTGAGGACGCCGGAGAAAAAGGTTTGCGTCAGAGAACGGTATTTAGTCATGGGGGATAGCGTAATGCGCGGGGGGCTGGCTGGCAACGCTGTTTGCCGCGCCAGCGCCGTTTGCAGTGTGCAAACATAACGTTTGCAAAAATGTTGATGGTGGTGCGGGACGCTGATAGGAGGAGTGCCATGCAGCACATGGTCCGCCACGTCCTCGCCGCCGAGCTTGAGCGCCGTAAGAGCGCCAACGCACGTTACTCCCTGCGCGCCTTCGCCAAAAACTTAGGCATCAACCCCGGCTTTCTCTCGTCGGTGATGAACGGCACACGCACGCTGTCGCTCAAAAACCTTGTCCGTGTGGCAGAGCGGCTGGGCCTTGGCCCCGCGGAAACGGCGGAGCTTCTGGGGGTCAGCAGCGGCTTGGCTGCTGATGTTGAGTCGTCATCCGTTGCCACGATCCAGCTCGATGCGTTTCAGGTCATCTCTGACTGGTATCATTTTGCGATACTTGAGCTCACCCACGCCGAGGTTTTGAAAAACGCGCCGGAGCATATCGCACGGCGCTTGGGGATCAGCACCGCCACGGCGGCCCAGGCCGTAGCGCGCCTGCTGCGATTGGGTCTGCTCGAAGTCGACGGCAAGGGCCGTTTGAAAAAAACGAAAGCTTTTATCGCCACGCCGTCGGGCACACCGTCTCGGGCGCTGCGTGGGTTTCACGCCCAGCACCTTGAGAAGGCAAAGGCCGCACTCGAAACCCAGGCGGTCACCGAGCGTGACATCACCGGCGTGACCATACCCTTTGACCCCACGCGCATGACCGAGATGAGTGCTGAGATCCGGCGTTTTCGCCGTCGCATGATGAAGCTCGCCTCCGTGGGCAAGAATACGGAAGTTTACCACCTCTCGCTTGCATTTTTCCGCCTTACCGAACCTGATTCCAAAGGAAGCCGCTCATGAAAATCACGAAACTTTTTGTATACGCAATATTTATCGCCACACTCATGACGACATCCGATGCAATGGCGCAGCAGCGGCAAACCCCGAGCATCGGTGGCTCCGGCTCCGAGGGCGGCAACGGCGGTGTTGCGGTCGTCATGCCCAACGGCGATGTGGTGTTGGCGGATCCATTTATCCGCGGCGAGCGACCTGTGAACGAGTTGCCACCGGTGGCTGAAGATCGTTGTTTCAGCGACGAAGAACTCAACCCTGAACTGCGCGCAGCGCGTGCTGTGTATAACGTGCACTTTGATTATTTACTCACGGATCACGACATGGCCACGCCACCCAGCCGAGGGCCTGTTGTCCTTAATTCAGACAACAGAGTTGCAAGAGGAAACGTGCGTTACTGCCTCGTACCTCGCAGGGAAATCCGAAACCGTTGTCCCGCTCACCGGGCAAGTGATTACCGCGGCATCCCTGCAGGCGCGCGTCTCGCCGTCGTGGGTTGCACCACAGGTGACTACACCTATCTCGATGAAGCGTTGTTCCGCGCCATGACCGTGCGTATGCAAGCCCTGACTCTCATTCATGAGCGGCTCCATGCACGAGATCCCGGCGCCACGGAAGAAGTGGTGGCTGACGTCACCTCCGCTCTCGCCGTCATTGAAAGCTACGCCACACGGGGTGCGGCCGGTGGCGTGTTTCTGAGGCCGTCAGCGAATGAACGCGCCTTGATCGAGCGCCTTGGCGGTCGTTTGTCATCTCTCAATCTTCTCAGTAACTCGTCATCTACAATTACCGTGCGTCTTCACGAAAATGGTGGTGCGCTCATCATCAGTCAAGGGGAAGACCGTACCCTTGATATCGACTCAAGCGCTCGTATCAACGCAGGCACACGCATTCAGGCCTGGGGCCCCGTTCATATTGCGGCGGGCGTGCAAATTTCTGACTCTAGTCTTCGTACAAAGAGTCTCGACCTGAGAGACACTGCCTTTCTTGATCATGTACAACAGATAGGTGAGTTCCAAGCACGGGGTGCTGCGGTCGTCAGCCATTCACAGCTGAAGGGCATCGGCGTAGTGGATGGCGCCACGGTGACGGGTTCCGCTCTGCGGTTCATTGATTATGAGGGCTATCTGCGGATTCCTACATTGATCGCGCGCAGCCTCTGGTCTGTGGGTGCTGGCGCCCTAGTGACTGACTCTACGATTGTCGTTGAGGCAAGTCTGATCCATACGAGCGAGAGAAGACCCCGTCTCGTTGTGCCGCCATGCCTAGAGGATACGAAAATCGCCATTGGTGCTCGTACTGTTGTCGAGGGCAGTGTCATTGCGGGGTGGGGTACTCTTCGCCAAGGTGCTCAAGTCCGTGGTTCTGTGGTGAAAGTCGGTGGCACCGGCGCGATGCCTGTGGATGTCATGTGGCACGACGAACTTTTCCGCAATGGCACAGGCCCTTTCAAGTGCGAGCGGGGCTTTGATCTCTTTGGTAGTGCCCGCCTCAATGACAGCGTCATCGTGGCAAATTCATATTATCCTGCTGAGATTAATCAAAGGACAGAGCTTGCGTCCTATCTTCGTAACAACAAAGAAGACGTGGGTGAAATCGAGCAGGGGAGCGCCAGCATTGCAGGTACGCTCGATCACGCGTGGATCCAGCTTCGCGCCATGCATTTTTACTTCACTAGTGATGGGATGTTTTCATACAAGCCACCTCATCTTTATGACCTTCGTTCCCACATTAACGTGCCCACAGGGTCTTCTATCAGTGAGAGTCGCCTCATTGACTTCCGTAGCATCATGCTTGGTACGGGCGCCCAGGTGCAGCAGACCCATCTCACGGCGCAGATGTGCAGTGGCCGTGAGGGCACAGTACCAGATGAAAATCGGCAGTTCTGTGTCCCCAACCATAATGGCCTCGTGCCCTGGGCACTGGTTCTCGGTGCCGACGCAAGTCTCCGCGGACTTGTGAGTGAAGCGCCGTTTCAAGTGCGGGGTTATGATGATTACGACCCCCATACCCTACCTAAGTTGCGGGTTGCCGCTGGGGGCACGGTGGTGGCAGATCGCGCAGCACGGAATTCCTGCCAACGGCGTGCGCTGCTCTCTGCTGCTACCATCGGCAACGATGATCTCGATGTCCACGGCGTGTGGGACGTGCGCACCAGCGCAGATCTTGTAGAAGCGTGCCGCGATGGCGAGTAATTTTTATAAATTAGATTTCAAAGGAATCCGCACATGAAAATCACGAAACTCTTCACCCACGTATTTTTAGTCGCCGTGCTTTGCTCTGCGGTGATCGCGGTGCCCGCCGCCATGGCGCAGCAGCAAACACCGTTGGGCATCGGTGGCTCCGGCTCTGAAGGCGGTAATGGTGGTGGAGCCTGGGTTTGTCGCACTCCGCACGGCGCCATTCAGTGGTTGCAGGTCGTCGATGTCTACGAGGCGGCCCTGCGTCGTGACGTAGCTGCAGAACTCTACACCGGTGAAGTGCGCGAGATCGTGGATCGCGTGATGCTGAAACTCTCACGCGCCAGCCGTGAACTTTATGAAGCGCTTGCCCCTCGTATTGATGCCCTTCAAGCCCTTGAAGATCACCCGAGGAGTCACCCGCCCATCATTCATATGCCTGACCGCCTCGATGTCATTGAGGACGCCCTTCATTGGTTGACGCCTGAGACAGTGGAGCGCTGTGAAGGCGGCACCATGGCCTACGAGCAGGTGGTGAACTATCGTAATGACGGTGATGTTTGGGTGCAATCTACTCTATTTCAGGCACTACCGACTGTTGAGCGCGCAGCCCTTGTCGTTCATGAAGCGGTGTATGCTCATCGCCGTGCGCGGTTTCAAGATCGCGATTCGGTGAATACGCGACGCGTGGTCGGACTCTTGTTTGCGCGCCTCACCGCTGAAGAGCTGGGCCGCGAACTTGTGGCGTTGTCGTTTTCGGTGGCTCAGCCGCGGATGTGCACAGATCTGAGTGATGAACAGAAACGTGCGGCACCTGTGGGTTTCACTTGCCGCACGAGTAGCGGGTTTGTCTTCGAGCGGATTGCTGACACGGCAATGGGCGCCATGTGGCTTGACCAGGCCACACATCTACTGTGGGCTGCTGAGCCATTGGCGGGTACCTACCGCAATGACGGCGGCCATATTGAGAATGGCGTGATCATCGGCTCACCGGCACAACAGGCTTGTCGAGTTCGTGGATGCAGACTGCCCCGTCGCGAGGAGTTTATAACTGCAGAGGCCCACGGATTTCGTGAAATTCTTTTAGGAATGAGCACGGGCTATTTCTGGTCTTCGTCGGTTCACCCCAACGACTCCGATAGCGCCTACGCGTTCGTTGGGCGCACGGGCAGCTTCCACTGGGGTGACCTCTACCTCGGTGATCATAATGCAGTCCGTTGCGTCTCGCCCCGCTAATGATCCCCCACTAAACCCGCCACTTCTTTGGCGGATTTGCAAAGGACACCCGTACGTCACGCCTTGACATAACGCACTTTCGGGCCTGAACCGATGCGGGTAATGAGTTCCAGATCCATGAGTCGGCTGATGTCTTTGTGTACGGCTTGCCTTGTCTTTTTTAACCGCCTCACGAGTTCGGCACTACTTACCCCGGCGTCGGTAGCCACGAGTTCTAAAATCCGCATTTGATCTTTCGAGAGGTACACTTGACCTTCAAGGCTTGCAGCTTTTCGATCTCGACTGAGCTCCATGACTTTTGTTTTGACGCGCTGAACAGATTCATTCACTCCTTGCACAAAATATTCCAGCCACTGGGTGACATCGAGAACGGCGGGATCGACGCTTTGGAGGGCCTTATAGTAGTCCTCTCGTTTTGAATCATAGTAATCATCGAGCGAAAAAAATCGTTTGATGTCAAACCCAGAGCGCAGCAGAAGCATGGTCGCAAACGCCCGAGCTGTGCGTCCGTTGCCATCAATAAATGGATGAATGCGAACCAGTTCATAATGGGAGAGCCCGGCTAATAATACGGGATCTGTTTCTGAGCTGGCTGTTTTTAGCCACCGCAGAAAGGAGCGCACCAAGGTGGGAACCTCTTTGGGCTTGGGGGGGACAAAAGACACTTTAAGTTTACCGCCGAAGCGACTACCCACCACGACTTGTATGTCACGGTAGGCGCCTGACTCACTGGGGTGATCCATTGTACCTGTGGTCAGTTCACGGTGTAATCGGAGTAGAGTAGTTTCGCTTAGAGGACTAGTCGCATATCGATGAATATCATTTAGTACGCGGAGGTAGTTCAATACCTCTTGCCTATCTTTTCGGCTTGCCATCACCTGTCGGCCTTTTGCGAGGCGACTGACTTGTTCTAGGGTCAACGTGTTGCCTTCAATCCTTGTAGAGTGATGGGCATCAGATAGTAGAGCATTTTCACGAAGCTTTATCTCCCATTGAGGTAGGATATAGGCATTGTCGATTAGCTGTTTAGCGGCGGCTATACTCTTTAAATCGCGCAAAAGACGATTGGTGATGGTGTAGGTGAGTGGAAAGTTAAGCTTAGTTAACACAAAATAATTATCCCACACTGCCAACCTACTGTCAATGTAGATAGGTTGGCAGTATTTGAAGCACCTGTAAGCCTTCTTGGCAAATCAGAAAAGACCTTTCTCAGTTCACCAAGAACCTACTTCCCCAGCTTCCGCGCCACAGCCTTGATCAGGCTCTTCAGCGGCGGGGCGCCGCCCCCGCGGGCCAGCGCCGTGAGTGCAGCCATGAGCTCACGACGGAACCCCAGCAACGATTTGTGAATCTCCGCCGCGGTGGGCCCGCCTTCGAGCGCGAAGTCGCAGGCCTCTTTGCGTGGCGCCGCCCCCGCCAAGGAAATGAGCATGGCCTCCGCCGTAACGCCGCCGTCGATGCGGAGGCCCTCCGTGAGTAGGGCATCCAGGGTGCGTCCACCGTCGTGATGGAGGATGAGCCACAATAAATCATAGAGGTCTTTCTCGCTGGCGCGGCTGACTAGTGTTGCGGCCTTCATCATGAAGAGGGTGTCGAGGGCTGCCACGGTGACGTCGTCACCAGCCTTGAGAAACCGCCCCACCGCATGAACATTGGAGTCCAGCACCACATCCACGGTGAAGCGGTGGCCGTTGAGTAGGCAGAGCGCTTTGAAATACTGCGAGGAATTATAGGACTCCTCAAGGGTTGCGCCGATGTCTTTGAGCGTGCGCACGGCAAGCCCGGCGGCGGTTTGCGCGTCAGCATTTGCCGTGAAGAGATCCATGTCATCAGAGCGGCGGTGGGCGGCGTAATAGCCTGCGAGGGCGGTGCCGCCCACGAGGGCAACACCGGTCAAGCGCTGGCGAAAAACATGGACGATGGCCTCATGAAGGGCACGCGGCAGCGTGCGCGACGCTAAGGCGCTGTCTGGCTTTGCATGTACGTCCAAAGAGCCTCCAGTTGCGTGCGTCGCACGGGGTGGATGAGGGGCGCAAGTCGGGGGAATGCCGTCCATATTTTTTTCCCCCAAGTTTTTTCCCCAGCGAAAAGCCCCTCCACCTGAATGTATCGCGCCGTCGCACGCTCATCGAACCGCGCCAGCGCCACGATGAAATCTTCCAGGCTGGGAAAGAGGTGATCCCAGAGGAATTTCGTGCTGAGGCGTTGTCGCATGACGATGTCGCTTAGTTCAGGCGCGGCGCCCATGAGGTCCTGGGGTGCCACGCCCAACCGGTCGCTCAGGGCCATGAAGTGGTGCGCACGCAGCTGCACGGTCCCGGTCTTTTGGAACCAGCGAGCGACGGCCTGGCGGCTGATGCCAGCGGCGCGAGCTAAATCAGCTTGATTGAGCCTGCGGGCCTTCATCCAAAGGGTGAGGAGGGTGGCGTTCATAAAAAACAGAACCTCTGACAAAGGATGCCAGAGGTCCTGTTAAGAGTCAACATAAGTTGACAAATTTAACTAATTATTGAATAAAAACAATAATTTAGCTATTTTATTACCACCCCGCAGGTCCCGCCATCTCAACGACATAGGCCAAGCCCGTCTTCGCGAAGTGCAAGCCGAAGTCCGTGTCCAGGATGGATTGCAAATCACCGGTGGTGTGGATCTTGCTGTTCATCTCCGCTTCCGGCGCTTCGAAGGGGAACACGGAGGCATAGCCCGCGCTCTTCCATGAGGCGTGGTCAGAGCAGGCGTAGCCGCACTGGGAAGTCGTCCAGGGGAACCGCACGTAGCGATCCACCAGTTGCTGGGTGAAGCGGGTGAGCGCGGGATCCACATGGTCCGTGATGAAGGTGATGCGCCGGGTGTGGCCGGGGAACATGGTCATGTCGAACTGCATGGCGCCCACCACGGCCTTGCCTTCTTGCTTGTAGCGTTCGGCGATGTCTTGGCTGCCGAGCAAGCCCTTTTCTTCGCCGGCATAGGTCATGAACTCCAGGGTGCGGTTGGGGCGGAAGCCCGACTGCACCACGACGCGGAAGACCTCCAGAATCGTGGAGACGCCTGATGCGTTGTCATCGGCGCCGGGAGCTTCGCCGCCATCACCACCGAAAAACGTCTGGTGGATGCTGTCTTCGTGACCGCCAATGACCACGATCTCATTGGCGTTGGGGCCACTGCCCTGGATGCGGGCGATGACCGAGGGTTGTTCGAAGCGGTGCTGTACCAGCTCCACGGTGACGTCGCTGCGGCCCACGGCGTAGGCCGTGAACATGTCGCGGATCCAGTGGGCCGCCTGCACGCCGGTTTCCGAGCGGTAGTAGCGGTTGTTGTAGCTGGACAGGTGTTGCACGGCGGAGTGCAGATTGGCGGCGGAGAGCTCGCCCATGAGTGGTTCGACGTAATCGGGGTACAGGGGGCCGTCTTCCAGGATGCGGGTGACGCTCTTGACCGTGGGGAGCGCCATGCGGCCCCGCTTTTGCGGGTGATCCGTGATGTCCATGTAGCCGCCGCAGTGGCCGGCTTCATGAGACTTTTCAGACAGCGCACTGGTCTCGCCATCGGTCATCCAGGCCACTTGGTGGGCCGCGGTGCCGTATTGAATGAGGCGTTTTGCCGGTTCCGCGGCGGCAAAAGCCGTTGGTGATGCCAATGCGAGCGTGGCGATAACAAGCAATCTTGTTTGCATAGTGTTCCATCCTTGGAAGGTAAGGGGTCGCGCATGAATTGTGGCTCAATACTATGGCCGTCACCGCGATCTGTAACTGTGCGCTACGTCAAAATCTGTGGGCCGAAGAGCGCTTCCACGACACGTTGATATTCGCCAGAGAGCGGTGCGCGCAACTCCAGCGCCGCGCCACTCACGGGATGGATCACCCGCAGCAGCGATGCGTGGAGCATCATGCGATGGCAGTCAAAGTGCGTGCGGAAAAAGCGATTGTGGTCGCCATCGCCGTAGCGGGTATCGCCGACGATGGGGTAGCTTGCGCCGTTGAGGTGCCGACGGATCTGGTGGGTGCGCCCGGTTTCAGGCACCGCCCGCACCAAGGAGTATCGCGCTGATTCATAGGGCCCCACGGCCTGGGGGAGTGTCGCCTGGGCGAGGGTTGTGAACACCGTGCGGGCCTCGGCGGCCACTTGGTCTGGGGCTTGGCCCGGTTCGAGATATTCTTTCGGTGTTTTGAGGGCACGATCCACGGTCAGGGCCAGCGGCGCATGGCCCCGCACCACGGCGAGGTATTCTTTTGCAACAGTGCGGCGCTCAAAGGCCCCCATGAGCGCTTTCGTGGTGGCGCCGTCTTTGGAAAATAACAAGACACCGCTGGTCGCACGGTCCAGGCGGTGCGTCGGCTGTACGGCGCAACCTAATTGCGCCTGCAAAAGACTCATGCAGCTCTGGGGCTCGCGGTACAGTTTTGAGGGGTGGGTGAGGAGCCGCGGTGGTTTATCCACGGCACAGAGCCACTGGTCTTCGAAGATGATGGTGAGCATTTATTGTTTAACAGGCCTCTGGGGCAATTCCTGCCTCTCCACGGACTGGGGGTGTTTCTGAGGCGC
>CAYHWW010000062.1:0-16795 GCA_964360145.1 uncultured Oligoflexia bacterium
TGGGGGCGGCCATTTTTGCCGGTGTTGCATGACTCAATGGGGATCGTTGAATTTCCATGGGGGCGGGGGTAGCCTATGCGTAAGGCAATTAACTCATGGAGGTTTACATGATCTTTGGTGCGAAGATGAGCGGGGCGATCATTGCCTCTGTATGCTGTCTCTCCGGTGGAATGGTGCTGGCCCAGCAAGCTCCTGCCGCTGCCCCGGCATACGCTTGTCGCGTGACTTGCGTGCCTGCCAGTATTGTGGGGCGATCCACGATGGGGCGAGCCGTTGTGGTGCTTTTTCCCCGGCCAGTGCCTGGGCAGGAAAGCGTGATGGTTGAGCACACCAATCCGTCTCAGCTGCAAGATCCAGGCAGGACGGTCGTTTCATATTGTGGCGAAACCGGTCTTTACATCTACGCTGAAACCAGGATTTCGCCGGAAGCAATCTATACGCTTAATCTTATAAGCGACCCAGGAGAAGGGGCCATCATACCTGCTGACACATTTAAAATAGAAACTAACGTCGAGCATCCTGAGCTGCAAACTAAAGCAACGAGGGCTTTTAGGGCGGAGTGTCGCGCTGCGGAGGCGGATGGCACCTACAAATGGACACAGTCGCCACCGCGCCGCGGTGTGCGCACTCCAGAGTTAGGAAAAGGCAAGGCCGTGTCAAAAATGCGCAAGATGGGTGGCTCCGTGGAGCATGAAGGGGCCGCGCAGTCTTCTTCTGGCGCCGACGCCGCCCACGAGTAGGTTCCAGCCCGGCGGAATAAATCCAGCCCACTGCCCAAGGCCTAGACACACCAGGTAACTAAGACAGATGAGCTGGGGTTAGGTCCGTATTCACTCCTTTAAAATCAGGCACTTAACAATGCCCATGACGGCACCGGACTTGCTTTAGCGATCCCCGCCATGATCCTCCAACATCGAACCCACACCAAATTACTCTGGTTTACAATGCTAAGGCGATATGGTAAGAACGCCGATGCCTGGAACGCTGCTGATTTGCAAATAATGACTGATCGGGATGATCGGTCATTGGGCGTGCCATGGCTTCGAAAGGGATGGTCGGGATTATGAGCACCAGCAGCAGCTTCAAAGTCGGCGATAATGCGGTTTACCCTGCTCACGGCGTGGCCGTGATCAAGCGTATCGATGAGCGCAACGTGGGTGCGGAAAAAAAGCGTTTCTACGTTCTCCAGGTTCTCGAGAACATGATGACCATCATGGTCCCCACGGACAACGCCCAGGCCGTTGGCCTGCGTCCCATCATCGGTAAAAAAGAGATTCTCAACGTTTATAAAATCCTGAAGCAAAAGAACGTCAAGGTGGATAACACCACCTGGAACCGTCGCTACCGCGAGTGCATGGAGAAAATCCGCACCGGTTCCGTGTACGAGATCGCGGAGGTGCTGCGTAACCTCTATATCTTGAAGCACAACAAAGACCTCTCCTTCGGCGAGCGCAAGATGCTCGACACCGCCAAGAACCTCTTAGTGAAAGAGATCTCTTTAGCCAAAAAGACCGACGAGCAGTCTGTGGAAGCGGAACTCACCTCAATCTTCGAAGAAGTGTAGGGAAAAGCCCCTTTGAATTGGTGAGCTGTGAGCCTCAAGAGCCAAACCTTTCGTGATAAGCCCTTCCGCATCACCAACTCCATGGGTCATAAGAAGGTGGAGTTTTGCCCCCTAGCAGCCCCTCGGGTGCTGTTCTACAGCTGCGGCCCCACGGTGTACGGCCCTCTGCACATCGGCAATGCTCGTGCATTGGTGGTGGCGGATCTGTTCTTTCGTTGGCTGAAGCACATCGGCTACGACGTTAATTACGTGCGCAACTTCACCGACGTTGATGACAAGATCATCAGGCGCGGCGCTGAAGAGAAAAAAGACCCGGCGGCAGTAGCGCAGTTTTACTTGGAGTACGCCCAAGAGGACATGCGGCTTCTCGACTTAGCCATCCCCACTAAAGAGTGCCGCGTCACCGAAAGCATGGATGACATCATTGCCATGGTGGGTGCCTTGCAAAAGAATGGCTATGCCTATGACGTGAACGGCGAAGTGCTCTATTCCGTGGAAAAAAAAGCAGGCTACGGCAAGCTTTCCGGCAAGAACATCGACGACTTGATCGCCGGCGCCCGGGTGGAGGTGGCTCCCTATAAAAAGAACCCCATGGATTTCTCGCTATGGAAGAGCCACAAGCCTGGCGAACCCCACTGGGAATCCCCTTGGGGCCAGGGGCGCCCGGGTTGGCACATCGAATGTTCCGCCATGGCCAAGCGCTGGCTTGGTGACACCATTGACTTGCACCACGGTGGCCAGGATCTGATCTTCCCCCACCATGAGAATGAGATCGCCCAATCCGAAGGCGCCACGGGCAAAGAGTTCTGCGCCCACTGGGTGCACAACGCCTTCCTGACCACGGGGCGGGAGAAGATGAGTAAGTCTCTGGGCAACATCTTCGAGATCCGTAAATTCATCGAAACCTATGGCGCTGAAGTGTTGCGCTATGAGTTTGTGAAGCACCATTACCGCACGCCTTTTGATTTCAATGAGCAGACCTTGGCGGAGACCCTCATGGAGTTGGAGCGAATTTATGCAGCCAAGGCTTGGGCTGAAGAAGCTATGAGCGCGGCTCCCATCATCGGCGCTGACGGCTCCGCCTTCACGCCCTTAGGTGATGTGTCCGGCGTGTGGCGGGCCGTGGAAGACGAGCTCTTCAATGATTTGAATACAGCAGGCGCCGTATCCCAGATTTTCATCCACGTTCGCGCCCTCAACGCCGCTGAAGGCAAGTCCGCGGGTCACGCTGGGCGCAAGGCGCTGCCGAGCTTCGAGCGTCAGGTCGCGGCCCATGGTTTGCTGCTGTTGCTTTCCCAGGGCGCGAAGCCGCTGCTCAATGTATTCGGTGAGGATGCCGCCGCCATGCTCACCCACATCGGCAAAGTCCGCGCAACCCTGCATGCCGCCCAATGCGGGGGCGCCGTGCTGTCTGACGCGGATATCGAACGCTTGCTTCTGGAGCGCAAAGAGGCCCGCGCCCGCAAAGACTTCGCCCGGGGCGACGCCATCCGCAAAGAGCTCGCCGACGCGGGTGTGCAGATCCTGGATTCGTCCTCGGCCACGACCTGGAAACGGGTGTAGGCACCGTCACTGTTCGCCGCAGTTTTTTCATCAAAACATGAAAAACGGTCTTACCCCCCCCGGGGGGGGCAGTGATTTTTTCATGTTTTGATGAAAAAACTGCACAGGGATGGTGGCATGGCCCTTGCGAAGGGTGTTGTTATGCAGACAAACAACCTTACCGCTCCCATCGCCTATCACCTCGTTGCCCGCGCTCCTTTTCCGGAGAAACCATTTGAGCGCAGGCACCTTTGTCAGAGTGTTTGGCAGGGATTACAGCGGGCATTTCCGCGGGCGGTCTGTGCCGTGCTCATGCCCAATCACTTGCATCTCATTGTTTGGAGCACTGCTGGCAGCCCCGCCCGGTTGAGAATGACGCTGGGTGGAATTTTAAACCGGCAGTCTTGGGAATCGATCCCGGTGCCGCAGCCCATTCCAGATCGCGCCCACTTGCGCAGACAGGTTCGGTATGTCCACCTCAATCCGTGTCGAAAAAATCTGTGCGAGGACCCCATGCTTTGGGAGTGGTCCACCCACTTGGACTACTTGGGTGGGGCTGCCCACCCCTGGCCGGGTATCGAAGACAATCTCAAGGCCCTGGAGTTCCCTCGGGGGGAGTATGGGACTGAGAAATTCCATCTCTACGTTTCCGGTGACCCCAGCGTGAATCCTCAGGGGACGCCCTGTCCCAAGAGAAAGAGCCTTCATGTGCTCAATCTCGTCGTGGCCCAAAAGGCTGCGCTGGTTGCGCTCAGAGCTGAGGCGGGTGCCTTGAGCCGCCAGGGTCGAAAGCGAGCTGATTTTTTTCGCGCAGTGGCGGGGGGCATGGGGGTCAGCCATCAGGCGCTCGCGCAGCATTTCGAGGTAAACGCCAGCGCCATCTCCCATGCATGCCTCTCTCCACGGGCGGCGAGGCCTGGTGTTCAGCGTCTGAAGGCGGCGTTGGAGCTACTCCTCAGTGATCCCCGCATGTCAAAATTGTGGGATGGGTTTTGATGTCGTCGCTGTTTTTTCATCAAAACATGAAAATCGGCAGGACCCTCCCCAGGAGGGGCAGTGATTTTTTCATGTTTTGATGAAAAAACGGAACGGAAATCATTCCAAAAGCTCAATTTCGTAGCCGTCGGGGTCGTCGATGAAGGCCATCATGCGTTTTCCGCTTGGCGTGGTGCCAGGCCCCCAGCTCAGGTCGTAACCATGCTTACGGAGCCTGGTCTGCAGCGCCGCAATGGAGTCCACCCGATAGGCCATGTGGCCGTAGGCGTCGCCTTTGTTGTAGCTCGCCGTATCCCAATTGTGAGTGAGCTCAACCATGGGGCCGCCGCTGGAGTCACCCGGTGCCAGTAAGAACGCCAAAGTAAACTTGTCCTTGGGGTAGTCATCGCGGCTGACCAGTGTAAAGCCCAGGCCCTCGCAGTAGAATTTGAGCGAGGCTTCCAGGTTGCTCACGCGCAGCATCGTGTGCAGGTATTTCATGCGCGACCCCTTACTCCCACAGCGTATCTTCGCCCTTTAAGAACGCTTTCACGTTCTCAGTGGTGACAGACTTGGGCCGCTCCAGGGGGAAGTTCAAGCCGCGGCTCCACAGAAGGCCCGCGAGCACGCCGAGGGCGCGACTCACGCCGAACAGCACGGTGTAGTATTCATATTCCTTCATGCCGAAGTGCAAGAGCAGCGCGCCGGAGTGGGCGTCCACGTTGGGCCAGGGGTTCTTGATCTTGCCCAGTGATTGCAGAATGGGGGGCACCGTCTCGTAGATGCGCCAGACCGTGTTCACCAGGGGATCATCCGCCATATGCTTTTTAGCGAACTCCGCTTGTGCGGTGAAGCGTGGGTCGGTTTTGCGCAGCACGGCGTGGCCGTAGCCGGGCACCACTTTACCTTCAGACAAAGTCTTCTTCACGTAGTCGCCGATTTGCTGGGCGGTGGGGCGGTCCGTGCCCAGCGTCTTTTGCATCTCGAAGATCCACTTGATGACTTCTTGGTTGGCCAAGCCATGCAGCGGGCCCGCTAAACCATTCATGCCGGCGGCAAAGGACAAATAGGGGTCGGCAAGGGCTGAGCCCACCAGGTGAGTGGTGTGGGCGGAGACATTGCCGCCTTCGTGGTCCGTGTGGATGGTGAGATAGAGCCGCATGAGCTCACGGAACTTCTCGGTATCGTAGCCCAACATATGGGCGAAGTTACCCGCCCAGTCGAGAGAGGGGTCGGCGACTAAAGTTTTCCCGCCCTTGTACTTGCGGCGATACACGTAGGCTGCGACTTCCGGCAGGCGGGCGATGAGGTTCAGCGAGTCTTCGTAGGCGTAGGACCAGTAGTCCTTTTTGCTCATGCCTTCGGCATACTTCTTCGCGAATAGAGACTCGGTTTGCAACGCCATCACGCCCACCACGAATTGGGTCATGGGGTGGGCATCCACGGGGAGCGCGTCAATGGTTTTCAGTGCGTGGGCTGGCAGCTGGGCGCGTTTCCGTAAGTCTTCAGAGAGTGCCTGCACGTCGGCATCAGTGGGCACTTCGCCTGTGAGCATGAGCCAGAAGAGACCTTCGGGCAGAGGCTCCGCCCCGCCTTTGGCTTTGGGCAGTTTCACCTGCAACTCTGGGATGGTGAAGCCACGGAAACGGATGCCCTCCTGGGCGTCCAAGAGGGACGTCTCGTAAACCATGCCCGTAATGCCCCGCATGCCTTGGTAGATCTGGGAGAGCTGCACCTCGCCGATCTTCTTGGTGCCATGCTCCTTAAGCAGGTCTTTGATTTCTACAGAGAGCTGATCAGCCTTGGTTTTGAAGAGATTTTTGAGCTTTTCCATGTGCTTCCAGATTATCTGATTTCACCAGACTCGGCGTTGAAAACCCGCACCTGGTTCGTATAGCCAGTCACGTCGGGGATTCAGCGGGAATATTTCGCCTCGATGGAGGCCCGGGCCAATTCATTGGCGATGATGTTGTAGCCCACCATGGCCGCTGGGGCACCGGCCTTTACGTCGATCTTGGGTACCTTCAGAGCATAGACGATGAACTTGTAATGGTGCTCACCGTGGCCCGGGGGTGGGCATGGGCCTCCGTAACCAGTGGTGCCGAAGTCAGTGCGCGTTTGCAGCGCACCCTTGGGCAGCTTGCCGCCTTTGGAGCCAGCGCCGGCGGGGAGCTTGGTCACGTTGGCGGGTATGTTGACGACGAGCCAATGCCACCAGCCGCTGCCCGTGGGGGCGTCGGGGTCATAGGCAGTGACGGCGAAGGATTTGGTGCCCGCGGGTGCGCCGCTCCAGCTCAGTTCCGGCGAGACATTGGGGCCCGTGCACCCAAAGCCGTTAAAAATATGTTTTTCAACAATGCGCTCGCCGTCCTTGATGTCGGGGCTTTCCGCCTTGAAGTCGTCAGCCAGGGCCGGTGCGGCGAAAGCGAGGGAGAGGATGCTGAGGATGGTGCATTGCTTCATGAAGGTCTCCTGAGGGTGGGAACTTGCAGAAATATTCCGCTTGCTCCGACGCCTTGGCAACTGCTTTCATGCCCCGATGGAACGCCTCTTCAAGCTCATTTCCGAGTACACCCCGCAGGGGGATCAGCCTCTGGCCATCGAAGCGATTGCACGGGGCATCAAAGAAGGGCGTCATTGCCAGACGCTTCTGGGGGCAACGGGTACGGGGAAGACCTTCACCATGGCCAACGTCATCGCACGGGTGAGGAAGCCCACCCTGGTCATGGCACCCAATAAAACTTTAGCGGCGCAGCTCTTCATGGAGTTCAAGGCCTTCTTCCCTGAAAACGCCGTGGAATATTTCGTCAGTTACTACGATTACTACCAACCGGAAGCCTACATCCCCTCCACGGATACCTTCATCGAGAAGGATTCCGCCATCAACGAAGAGATCGACAAGCTGCGGCTCTCCGCCACCCGTTCGCTCTTGGATCGGGACGATGTGATCATCGTGAGCAGCGTGTCCTGCATCTATGGCTTGGGTTCACCGGAAACCTACGAAGGCATGATGCTGGTGCTGGAGGAGGGAAAGAGCATCAAACGCGACGAGCTGCTCCGCAAGCTCGTGGACATGCAGTTCGAGCGCAAGGATGTGGATTTTCACCGGGCCTGTTTCCGCGTGCGTGGCGATGTTGTCGACGTCTTCCCCTCCTACGAGGAAGACGTGGCCATTCGCATCGAATTTTTCGGCGACGAAGTGGATGCCATCCACGAGATCGATGCGTTGCGTGGCGTGAAACTGCGCAAGATGCCTCGGGTGACTATTTACCCCGCAACCCACTACGTCACCGATGCCCAGACGCGAAAGCGCGCCATGGAGACCATTCGCGTGGAGTTGCGGGAGCGCCTGGCCGAGCTGAACCAGCAGGGCAAGGTGCTGGAATCCAAACGCCTCGAACAGCGCACCATGCTGGACCTCGAGATGATGGAAGAGATCGGCTACTGCCAGGGCGTGGAAAACTATTCCCGCCACTTGTCGGGGCGCGTGTCTGGGGAGCCGCCGCCCAGCCTCATTGAATACTTCCCGGAGGATTTTCTCCTCATCATCGACGAGTCCCACATCACCGTGTCGCAGATCGGTGGCATGTACCGGGGGGACCGGGCGCGGAAGTCCACCCTTGTGGAGCACGGCTTCCGTCTGCCTTCGGCGCTGGATAACCGCCCGCTGAAGTTCGAGGAATTTGAGAAGTACATGGGTTGCACGGTGTTCGTTTCCGCGACGCCAGGCTCCTACGAGTTGGAGCACTCCCATGGTGAGGTGGTGGAACAGATCATTCGCCCCACGGGTCTCGTGGACCCTGATGTGGAGGTGCGCCCCGCCACCAACCAAGTGGCGGATCTTTTGGGCGAGATCAAGAAGCAGGTGGACCGGCGCGAGCGCACACTCGTCACCACGCTGACGAAGCGCCTGTCGGAAGAGCTCACGAATCACATCCGCTCCAATGGCGTCAACGTGAAGTACCTCCATTCTGACATTGATACGTTGGAGCGCATCGAGATTTTGCGCGAGCTGCGCCAGGGCGTGGTGGACGTGGTGGTGGGGATTAACCTCCTGCGTGAGGGCCTCGATCTGCCGGAGGTGTCGCTGGTGGCCATCCTCGATGCTGATAAAGAGGGCTTTTTGCGCTCAGACCGTTCTTTGATCCAAACCATTGGGCGCGCCGCCCGCAACGTCGGTGGCCGCGTCATCATGTATGCCGATAAAATCACCGGCAGCATGGCCCGCGCCATGGAAGAAACCGCGCGGCGGCGCCAGGTGCAGGAGCGTTACAACATGGATCACGGCATTACGCCCCAGACCGTGAAAAAAGAGATTCGCGACACGCCGGCCCCCGGGGCCGAAGGCGGCGGTATCCTGAGACGGGCAGCAGGCAGCAGCGTTTACTCAGACTATGCCGCGGAAGATTTGCAGGCCCAGGCGGCGGCCGCCGCCGCGGGGTTGCCCGGCCTGCCCCGGGACAAGGCCAAGCTTGAGAAGATGGTTGAGAAACTCTCTGTTGAAATGCGCGAGGCAGCGAGGGCCCTCGAGTTTGAGCGGGCCGCCCAGCTGCGGGATCGCATCAAAGGCCTGCGTGCGCTCTTGATGACGCTGTAGTATTTTCAGCGAGTACGGTCTTCCATGTGGGGATTACTGTTGTCGCCCCAGACATTGAGCTGGAACTGAAGGAGGGCCGCGCCGCGGCTGGCATCGCCCTCGCCCAGGGCGTCGCTGATGGTGCCCTGGAGTGAGTCGAGAATGGCATTGGCCCGCTCTGGGCCGTAGGCTGGCGCCGGCGGTGGGGGCTCGCCGTGATCGTCCCCCACCAGGTAGCGGTAGAGAGTGCTGCGACCATGAGAGCCCAAGAAGATTTTGAAGAGATTATCAGAGAAAAAGAGGAGGCCGCTGTTGTACCTGTGCCTGCTGTGATTGACGCTGTTCTGCTGGGCGGTGGAATTGCAGCCGCTGGTGGAGCAGGCCACCCGCGGTGTCACGAACAGCCGAGAATAGCCGTCGGAGGTGAAGAACAGATTGGAAACGGGCAACGTGCCACCCAGCATGGTGGAATACCCCGTATTTACTTGCGCGGAGTAGACGTCGTCACCATGGGGAAGCAGTAGCCGCACCGAGGGGAATGAGGGAGAAGCATGCACTTCGCCTTCATTGAAGTGCGTGCGTTCCAGTTTCACGGGGATGTTCACGGTGCGCAGCATGGCGTTGAAAACCCCGCCCGTGGTCCAGCACCCGCCGGTGGACATGTGTTTCTTGTGAGGAGGCGGCCAGAGGATGGAGGATACCCGGGGGCTGCCAGAGTGGCCGTAGTAACCATCGCTGCCGTGATACAGGTGTCCGACGAACCATTCCGTCAACGCATAGATGGTGCGTCTGTGGTCGCCCTTGACCTTGCGTTGGAACATCATGAATTGAAACAGGGCTGCCGGATCGTCAGGAATGGCATCGCCGATGAGGCTGGCATAGGCCTGGAGGCCAGGCACGTAGATGGTGAACCGGTCAGAATCGAGGATGAGGGCCCGTTGGTCCGCGGGCAGGGTCGTCAGGGACCATGGAACGTAGTGTTCGGCTTCCACCCAAAGGGACGTGGCCACATTGGCGAGATAGAGGGCAAGGGCGGAGTCATGGGTGATGGTTCTCGCGTTGGCGGCGGAGGTCGGCGCCACGGCGATGCTGCGCCCCCGGTAGAGGTTGGCAAGCACGGCCTTGAACTGGGCTTTGATGGCCGTGGGCCAGCGATCATGGGTCATTCGCGTGCCCCACTCATTCCACACCAAGGCGCTGGAGATGCGGGTGTCAGAGAGCAGAGCGTTGATCGCGGCCATCTGGGGACCGTTGGGGAGATAGTCCTTGAACCAGTTGTTGGAGCGATCCACGTCTTGGTCGGCGGTGGTTTGCAGCGTGACCACCACCTGGGCATTGTAGGGCACGGAAAGCGCGGTGCCGGGGATCACCCAGGCTGAGGCTCCCGGGGCTAGGGCAGGCAGGGTGACATATTGCCCGGACCTCGCGCCGTCGATGGAGAAACTCGCCATGACCCGGCGGCTCGCAGGCGATGCCGCGGTGCCCCCGTTGCGCACGAGAAAGGATAGGGTTCCCGTGGTGGTGGAGCGGGCGAGGGCGGTTACGGCGTAGTCCACGCCGGGTACCACGGTGGGCGTCTCGGTTTTCGTGATGGAGTTTTGGAACTCATTGCGCTCGTCGATTTCGTTGTTCGAATCGATGATGGCGGTGAGGTGGCGGGGCCCTCCGCCGGAGAGTCGCACATTGGTGGTGATCACCGAGGTGCGGCCGGGACTCACGAAGGATTTATCCATGTCCGCCGGCCAGGTGTCGAAGGAGTATTGAGCGGCAAGACTGCCGTCAACATAGATGGTCAGTGCTCCGCCCGGGCTGGGCACGGGTCCGTCCCCATCATTGCGGATGGAGACCTTAAGGTAGTTGTCCGCATTGAGTGTGAGCGTGCCCAGGCTCAGATCGGGGCGCGGCGTCGTCATGCAGCCAGTCTGCATCAAGGCCAAGAGACTGAGGACGACGAGGGGTGCCCCTGCCATTTGGGCTTCGCGACGAATCATCAGCGGCGATCCTCCGTGGATCTCCCTTCAATACTGCTGAGACCTCGATTTACCGAGTGGGCAAGCTCATGGAGAAAATCCCCTTTGCGGAAAGTGAGGGGACGGCGTTGGCCTTCTGGCTTTTTTTCGAGGTCCTCAAAATACTGTTTCAAGCGCACTAAGGGGCCCACCATGGTGTGGGACAGAAGCAGGGTGCCCACCACCGCCACGGTGACGCCCACCAAAAACCCCAGGGCCACGGCCAGCTGGATCTTGTCGTAGTTCATCTCAAAAATTTTGAAGTAGGCGTGATCCTGGGGCAGGGCCAGCGCCTCACCGGTGCTGCGCAGGGCCTGGAAACTCCCTCGCAGGGCAAGCAGGGTGAAGCCGTACACCATCGCCAGGGAGAAGATGGTGTTGGCGAGGATCATGAGCTGGAACTTGGGATAGGAGAGGAGGTTGACGATGCGGCGGCGGGCGGGGGCTGGTGCCATGGTTTTCCCTTTGCAGGGGAAATCATCTCATACCGGTGCTTAGATTCACATCCCTCATGGGGCGGGACCATGGTACAGCGGGCCAATGACACCGTCTTTTGGGCTCTTTTTATGGGCACTGGTCATCATTACCCCGGCAAACGCTGGTTTAGAGGGGTTTCGCCAATGGGAGCAGGCCGCTGCGGAAACCGCCGATGAGGTGGTGTATCGGACCCACAAATCCAACTACGATGTGCTGGCCGGTAAGCTCCTTGAGTCCGCCGTGCCCCTGTGGACGGAGTACAGGGATGGAGCCGTCTCCGAGGATGCGTTTTTGGGCATGATGCATGATTTGCTGGCGCGGGGAAGATTCCCGCTGAAGCACGTCGATCACCCCGTTTGGTTGGAGGGGTATGCCCCGCCCCTTTTTGCTAGCCTCATGAGCAGCCTGCGCCAGGAATTGTTGCAGCACATGCCCCTGGCTCGCAGTGCCATGGCGGCACCCGGTCCCTATCGCCGACCCGGGGAAGTGGTCGAGCCCCACCACAGCTCCCACGGCTCCTATGCTGCGCTTTCCAGTGAGGACAAGGTTGGTTTGCATCTGACCATGGCTCGGTTCATGGTGCTTCTGGAGGAGCAACAGCGGCCTGGCTTCAAGGCCTATGGCTCCGCTGATGAGTCCCAGGGGCGCATTGCAGCACTTCGCAAGGCTCAGATCGCCGAGGAGTGGGGGGTGAGGGATACACCAATCCAGATGTCCGTTGCTGGGTTCTTTGTGGGGGCGATGGGGAGCGCTGGCATCATAGCG
Organism: uncultured Oligoflexia bacterium; assembly: GCA_964360145.1. GTDB lineage: Bacteria > Bdellovibrionota > UBA1018 > UBA1018 > CAYHWW01 > CAYHWW01. The sequence continues at coordinate 11,909 of CAYHWW010000062.1, forward strand.
CTGGTCAATGAGTTTCTCATGCATTCCGAGGCTGGTGGTTCCGCTCTTGTCGGCGTGGCTGCCAGTGCCGTGGGAGGCGTATTCTTGGCCCGTGACCTGCTGAGGCGCACGATGGGCCGCAGATTTGACCGCAACCGCCTCGAAGCCCAAAAGGCCTGGGCCGAGCAGTTGCGGAGGCGCGCTACCTTGGCGGAGTCTATTCTCACTCGTCGCGAGGGGTTACCCCCGGAGCTGGCTGAAGAGATCACCGCCCTGGTGGTCGGGGGGGCCGGCGGTGTCGCGGCTCTGGAAGCACAAGCCCAGGAGCTTTGCGCTACGGCTTTGAAACCCACCGGCGTCCGGGTCGAAGCGCAGGACGAGGAAGTAGAAATAGCAGGGGCCGCAACGGATTCCCGGCGGCGGCAGCGCTGATATCAAATATTAAAAATTTATAAATCATGGTAGTAGCGCCCCATGCTCAAATTTCTGTTCGCATTAGCGGCCATGGCCCTGCCGGCCTTCGCAACCCCCACCCCAGAATCATGCGGGCGCCTCCTCGAAGGGGGCCGCCTCACCTATCGGGCCGAGGCCGCTCACCACAGCCTGGACGGCTACACCCAGGGCGATCTCTCCCTGAACCGCCTCATCTACCCCACCATGGGGGAGATCCAGACCCCCCTGGGCAAGCTTCGTTTGCAATGGCTCCTGGCCCATCCCTACACGGACCGCACGGAAATCCTCCGCCGTCAGCAGGCAGTGCAAGAACTCATGGGCAACGAAGAACGGCGGGAAGCGGTGGCCCGTGAGCTCGCATTTCTGGCCCAGGCCTTGGGTTCTAGTCGTGGGCAAGTGAGTTGGGAGCGTTACGGCCTCGACATCGGGGACCCCCAGTCCTTCTATTCCTATTTTGAGGACTCTCGCACTCCTCCCTCCAAAAATGTCGGTATCTTCACCGGGGCCATGACAGCCGCCTCCCTGGTGGTAATGACCACTGTGGTCGCCACGGGCCGCTGGGAACTTTCAGCCACGCCGCTTGCTCCGTGGATGGCGCTCTCCAACCTAGCCGGGGACAATATGCGGAGGTCGAGGCTTCTGCGGGCTCGCCTCAGGGCGGATAGCGCTGTTTTCGGCAGCCTTGAGCGTTTGGCCCAAAGCCTCAATGGGGTTCAGAGCCCCGCGCTCCAGGAGCTGGCTTCGGTGTTGGGGCTCATGGCCGATCAAAGCTCTGAGAGAGGGGTGAGCGGTCTCGCCCAGCGCCTCCATGCTGTGACCCCTCGCAGCCGGTGGACGGCCGCGGGGGATTTCTTTTTCGGCCGCAGCGCATGGCAAGGCTTGATTGAGCTTGAGAGCGAGGTGCTCAGCGCTGAGACGGCGGCGCGCCTCCAACACATTTTGGGCGCCGTGGCTGAGCTCGACGTGTTCCGTGCCTTCGCCCAGGACGCCGTGGAGCATGAGGGTCACAAGGTCTTCCCCCTGATCCTGGAGCAGGAAACCCCCACCATCACCATCGATGCGGGCCACAACCCCGTGGTTTTTGAGCGCCGCGGCGAAGCCTCGGTAGCCAACAGCGCGACGATCACCCACGAGAGCAATTTCTTCGTCCTCACGGGCGCCAACATGGGCGGCAAGTCCACCTATTTGAAGATGGTCGCCGCCCTCACGGTGCAAGCCCAGATCGGCGCCACGGTCACCGCCCGGGCCATGGCCCTGACCCCCGTGGAGCTCATGACGAACATCGATATCAGTGACTCCATCGGCGAGGGTAAGAGCTTTTTTGACGCCGAGACCAACCGCATCATGGAGGTCATCGAGCATGCCCAGAAGTCAGGCCGCATGCTCGTCATCATGGATGAGATCCTGCTCGGCACCAACCCCCAGGAGCGGGCCGCCGCTGAAGAGGCCATCATCCAGTACCTCCAGCGCACGGGGAATCTCTTCCTCCTCGCCACCCATGATCTCGGCATGGCCCGCCTCGAAGGCGTCGTTCCCGGTCTTTCTAATATCCATGTGGAAGAGCATTTCGTGAACGGCCGGATGAAGTTCTCCTACCAGGTGATGCCCGGGCCTTCGCCCTCCCGCAACGCGATCCGCGTGCTGGAAATGAAGAACTTTCCCCAGGAAATCACCGAGGCAGCCTGGGAATATCTCCAGCGCAACGCCGCCGAGCCTACTCCGGAAGACCCTGAAAATATGCGCTGAAGGCCTGGGCTGTCAGCGTCTCCAGCAGCTTCATGGCCCGGGGCATGTCGCCGTCCCTGGTGTTGTGGGTGGCCGTGGCCTCGGACTCGCCGCTGTACATTTCCCGCCCGGCGGCCACGTCGAAGAAACGCACCTTGATTTTCACGAAGCCTTCGCGTTGACGTACTTTGTAGTATTTGCGCCATTTTTTATCACGGTCGGTGCCGTGTTCGGCGGCGAGGATGGTGTCTTGTTCTTCCACCGCATCGTAGCCTTCGCGCTTGTCCGTTTTGAATTCCAGCACGTCGATGGCAAGGATCAGGTCAGCGCCCAGGGCGTGCCCGAGGCGGGGCCAGTCGCTTTCGTGGGGGGCGGTGACCAGGGCATCTTGCACGGACTTGCGGTCGATGATGTGGAAGCGACCGTTCTCGATGACTTCGTTGACCACAGCCACTTCGATCTGCAGTTCAGCGTCTTTGGCGCCGCGCACCTCGACCAGTGCCACTTTCTTTTGACGGAGCTGGGACTGGGTGAGCTCAGGCTTTTTCGGCGCGGATTTACAACCGGTGACCAATGCACCTGTGGATAAAATCCATGCTGCGACGAGGACGGTGATCGAGAAACTTTTCATCATCTCAGAGGATGGTCTAGCGGCCTACGGAATGCATCATGAGTTTCAAGTCATGCTTGAAGATGATCTCAGCCTTGTTGGGGTGGATGAGCTTGGTCACCACGCCTTCGCCGAAACTAGGGTGATCCACCACATCGCCCACGATGAGGGCTTCCTTGGCGCTGTACTTGGCGCGCCGCGCCTTTTTGGAGAGCGCTTGATCCAGCAGGCTCTTCCACTCGGTTTCAATGGCAACAACCTTAGCGATGGCGGCGGCTTCCGCGTCCGCGACCTTCTTGGACTTCTTCTTCGTAGGCCCTTTGGTGTAGATTGCCTTGGACGCCATGATATCTAAGCTGGAACGCATTTTAGCCATAGTATGCTTTCAACACCGCTAGCCGAAAAAATCAAGAATCTTCCTGATGATCCAGGGGTTTATCTCATGAAAGACCCCCATGGAGTCATCCTCTATGTGGGCAAGGCCAAGAGCTTGAAGAGTCGAGTGTCGAGTTACTTTCAGGATAATCGGGGGCATACCCCACGGGTACAGGTGCTGGTTAAGAAAATCGCGGACTTTGAGGTGGTGCTGACGGATTCCGAGTCCGAGGCCCTGGTGTTGGAGTGCAACCTCATCAAAAAGCACAAGCCTCGGTACAACGTCATGTTGAAGGACGACAAGTCCTATCCTTATGTGAGGCTTGACGTGAACCACCCCTTTCCCCGGCTGGAATACACCCGGAAAGTGCGCAAAGACGGGGCCCGGTATTTTGGCCCCTATGTGTCCGGGGGGAGTCTGCGGGAGATGCTGACCTGGGCCCGGAAGGAGTTCCAGCTTCGGGATTGCTCAGACAATGAGTTTCGTAACCGCTCCCGCCCTTGCCTCCTCCACCAGATGGGGCAGTGCAGTGCCCCCTGCGTGGGTTTCATCAAGGGTGAACAGTACGGCCATGCACTGGAGACAGTGCTGAAGATCCTCGAGGGGAAGCCGGAGCAGGTTATTCGGGAGTTGAAGGTCGAGATGGCGCGGGCCTCGGCAGGCGAGGACTATGAACGGGCCGCAACCCTGCGGGATCGCATCCAGCACATTGAAGAGGCGGTGGAGAATCAGGGTCAGAAGGTGCTGGACCCGGAATCGGATTTGGCCCGGGATGTGGTGCAGCTTGCACGGTCTGGCAGCCAAGCGGTGGTGGTGGTCATGGCGGTGCGGGGGGGGCGTGCGGAAGGCGTGTTCCAGTATCCCTTCAAGGATGTGGATCCCGACCAGCCGGATGCTGAGTTTTTGGCGGAATTTCTGGGCCAGTACTACGTGCGACTATGGGAAAACCCCGCCCCCGTGGGTTTGCCCGAAGAGGTGTTGGTGCCTGCGAGCACGGATGGTGCCCGCGCTGAGCTGGAAGTGATCACTCGGGCCTTGGGCAAGCGGGTTGATTTCCGCGTGCCCAAGAGGGGCGAGGCGGCCCATTTGCTTGAGATGGTGAAGAAGACCGTGGACCATGCGCTGGAAGAACTGACGCGGAATGTGATGCAGTCCGAGAGCGACCTCACTCATTTGCAAGAGAAGCTGTCCCTGACGCGCTATCCGCGCCGCATCGAGTGCTACGATATTTCCCACTTCCAGGGGGAGGGCACCGTGGCGTCCCGGGTGGTCTTCATCGACGGCAAGCCTGAGAAAACTTTGTATCGCCACTACCACGTGACGGAAGTGGAAGGCCCCGACGATTTCAAGTCCATGCTGGAGGTTCTGCGACGGCGTTTTTCAAAGGACGAAGGGGGCCTGGCCCCGGATCTGGTGGTCATCGACGGAGGTCGCGGGCAGTTGAAGCAGGCGGAAGTGGTTTTCGAGGAACTGGGCGTCATCAACGTGGATCTCGTAGCTCTCGCAAAAGCGCGTTCGGAGAAGGGCACCATGGAGCGGGTGTTCAAGCCTGGGCAGAAGAACCCTATTGCTTTGAAGCCCGGCACCGGCGCCCACCGGGTCATGACCCAGGCCCGGGACGAAGCCCACCGCTTTGCAATCACATTTCACCGCAAGGTGCGGGATCAACGGATCTTAGACGGTCGATAAGCACCTTCTCGACCGTCTATCCTCAGCCTTTTGTTAGCCCGTGGGCTTGAGGGCT
>CAYHWW010000063.1:0-6340 GCA_964360145.1 uncultured Oligoflexia bacterium
GAAGTGAAGGCCACCAACGGAGACACCTTCCTCGGCGGCGCTAACTTCGACCAACGCATCATCGACTGGCTTGCCGATGAATTCAAAAAAACCAACGGCATCGACCTCCGTGGCGACAAAATGGCGCTTCAACGCCTGAAGGAAGCCGCGGAACGCGCCAAGCATGAGCTCTCCAACTCCATGGAGACCGACATCAACCTGCCCTTCATCACCGCTGATGCCAGCGGCCCCAAACATCTCAACGTCAAACTCAGCCGCGCCAAGCTCGAAGCGTTGGTGCTTGACCTCATCGACAAGCTCACGGGACCCTGTGAAACCTGCGTCCGCGACGCCGGCGTGAGCAAGTCCGACATCGACGAAGTGATCCTGGTGGGCGGCATGACCCGCATGCCCAAGGTGCAAGAGAAGGTGAAGGCCATCTTCGGCAAGGAACCCCACAAGGGCGTGAACCCCGATGAGGTTGTGGCCGTGGGTGCTGCGGTCCAAGCCGCCGTGCTCCAAGGCGACGTTAAGGATGTATTGCTCCTCGACGTCACTCCCCTGTCCCTGGGCATTGAAACCCTGGGCGGCGTAACGACGAAGCTCATTGAAAAGAACACCACCATCCCCTGCCGCAAGAGCCAGGTGTTCTCCACAGCCGCTGACAGTCAGACCGCGGTCACTATCCATGTTCTCCAAGGCGAGCGTGAGTTCGCGGCGGACAACAAGAGTCTGGGCCGGTTCGACCTCGTGGGCATCCCCTCCGCCCCCCGCGGTTTGCCCCAGATCGAAGTCACCTTTGACATCGACGCCAACGGCATCGTCAACGTTTCCGCCAAAGACAAGGGCACGGGCAAAGAGCAAACCATCAAAATCACCGCGGGCTCTGGCCTCTCCGAGGCTGAGATCCAACGCATGGTGAAAGAGGGTGAGGCCAACAAAGAGGCCGACCAAAAGAGAAAAGAGCAGGTGGACACTCGCAACACCCTGGACGGCTTGATCTACTCCGTGGAGAAAACAGTGAAGGACCTCGGGGAAAAGGTAACCGCCGCTGACAAAGAGACCATCTCTGCCGCGGTGGAAGAAGCGAAGAAGGTCCTCGACTCCGGCGATGTGGATGCGATGAAGAAGGCCACGGAAACCCTCACGCAGGCATCCAATAAAATGGCTGAGACCCTTTACAAGAACTCCAGCAGTACCCCTGACGGCGGTGGCGCGACTGGCAATGGGCCTGCCGACTCAGGCAGTGGCACTGAAGGCGCCAGCGCTTCTGGCAAAAAGGGCGACGACGTCATCGACGCAGACTACAAAGAAGTGTAATTAAGTCTCCCATGGCCGAGAAGCGTGATTACTACGAAATTTTGGGTGTTAGTAAAAACGCCTCGGCCGAAGAGCTGAAAAAGGCTTACCGTAAGCTCGCCATCCAGCATCACCCGGATAAAAATCCTGGCAATAAGGTCGCGGAAGAAAAGTTCAAAGAACTCACGGAAGCCTATGAGGTCCTGAGCAACACCGAAAAACGCCAGGCCTACGACCGCTTTGGTCATGCCGGCATGGGTCAAGGTGGGCCTGGTGGAGCCGGCCAGGGCGGCTTTGAGTTCTCTGGTAACTTCAACGATATTTTCGGGGATATCTTCGGGGATATTTTCGGTGGTGGCGGACCTCGTGGTGGTCGGGGCGGCGGTCAACGCCGCAGCCGGGCCCAGCGCGGCTCAGACCTGCAGTACAGCATGACGCTGACCTTCGAAGAAGCCGCCTTCGGCTGCGAGAAAATCATCAGCGTGCCCCGCACTTCTGAGTGCGGCGTCTGCAGCGGTGCGGGCTCAGCAGCCGCCACCAAGCCCTCCACATGCCCCCAGTGCAACGGCACTGGCGAGATCCGCGTGCAACAGGGCTTCTTTGTCATGGCGCGCACTTGCGGTCGCTGCGAAGGCTCAGGCCAGGTCATCACCGACCCCTGTAAAACCTGCGGCGGCTCGGGTCACGTTCGCAAAAAGGTGGAACTGTCTGTCAAAGTCCCTGCGGGCATTGACACAGGGCAGCGCCTGAAACTTTCCGGAGAAGGGGACTCTGGCCTGCGCGGTGGTCCACCGGGCGATCTCTATGTGGTCGTCGCAGTGAAGGAGCACGAGTTCTTCCACCGGGATGAATACGATTTGCTCTGTGACGTACCCGTGAGCTTCCCCCAAGTGGCGCTGGGCGCCGAAGTTGATGTGCCCACCCTGGAGGGCAAGGTGAAACTGAAGGTGCCTGCTGGTACTCAGTCCCACAAAACCTTCCGCATGAAAGGCAAGGGGCTAGCCAAGCTGGGAGGCTACGGCCGCGGTGACCAGCTGGTGCGTGTCATTGTTGAGACCCCTACAAAGCTGAGCGATGAACAACGCCAATTGTTGGAACGCTATGAGGCCATTTCTGACAAGCAGAGCCATCCCCTGACCAAGAGCTTCTTCGAGAAGATGAGAGGCATCTTCGAGTAACTGCTGATACGATCGGGGGTGCCATGAAGTCCGCCCTCAATCGCATCTTCTCGACGATTTTACTCACGACCGCGGCCCTGGCGGCGGGCTGTGCCAGCTCGCAGAGATCCGTGGAGGGAACATTCCCCTACGGTGAGTCCGACCTCTCTGACGCTTCCCCCCAGGAAGTGTCGGAATTCGGCGCCATTGAACGTACCTACAAGCAGCGCCAATGGGACACCGCGCTCAAGAAAACCCGTGCCTTTATCAGCCAGCATCCGAAGAGCGCCATCTTGGACCAGGTGTATTTCGTGCGTGGGCTCGCGTATCTCGGCCTGAAACAAAACGCCTACGCCCTCATCTGCTTCAAGCACGTCATCGCGCTGACGGACCAAGACATCATCAAGAACATGGCGCTCTACAACAAGGCCTTCATTGAAAGCGAGCAGAGTCAGAATGATGAGGCACGCACCTCCCTCGATGCTGTGCGTCTTGGCGCCCTCCCTGAGTATGATCGCTCCAAGTTCTTCGTACTCTTGGCCAAAGTGAACCAGAAGCGAGGGGACTCCCTCGGCGCCGCGCAAGCCGTTCTCAATGCGTTCCGCTACAAAGACCCCACCCCCGGAGGTAATCCCACCCTCATGGGAGCCATGGAGAACTTCCTGGTTGAGCAACTTGCGGGGATCAACAGCCTCCCAGCGGTGGAGCGACTCGTGGATGAGTTCAGCGATCTGCCCCAGGCCCATCACCTGCTCCATCGGGCAGCGGAATTGAGCATGGCCTCCGGCGATCCGAGCCGCGCTAAAGCCTATGCCGAACGGCTTCTCGCCCAACACCCCTCAAGCTCCCACGCTCCCTTCGCGCAGAGTCTGCTGCGGCAAGCGGCACCAGTGGCTCACGCGGATACGCGCACCAACCCTGCCCGCATCGGCGTGCTGCTCACTCTTTCAGGAAAATTCAGCAAATTTGGTTACAAAACCCTTCGAGGCATCGAGCTGGCGCTCGGTGTATTCGTGGCACCCGGCGAAAAGATCGAGGCCCATGGCCTGACTTTGGTGATCCAAGATGATCGGGGTGAGGAAGAAGGCGCCACTCGTGGCGTGGAAGAGTTGGTGGCCAAGCACGAGGTCGCGGTCATCATCGGGCCCCTTCTCTCCAAACTCGGTGATGCAGCAGGCCGCAAAGCTGATGAACTGGGAGTGCCCCTGATCTCCCTCACGCAAAAAGAGGCAGCCGGGTCCGAAATGGTGTTCAACGCCGCCCTCACGCCAGAAATGCAGATCAGGGAACTGGTGCGCGTTGCACGCGATGTCCGCGGCGCCAAGGACTTCGCAGTGCTGGCGCCCTCGAGCAAATTCGGTCGGGAATACAGCCGCGTCTTTTGGAACGAAGTGCAACGCACTGGCGAACGCATGCGGGGCTATGAACTCTATCCTGCTGACGAAACAGATTTTCGCACCTACATTGACAGCTTGGTGGGGCTAACCTACCCCGATGCTCGAGGCCCCGAAATAGCCCAGCTCAATGAGATGAAGGCGGCGAGTCAGCTCAAGCTCTCCAACAAGAGGATGAGCAAGATGTTCTCGCTGAAGCCCATTGTGGACTTCGATGCTGTATTTATCCCCGACGATCCTAAGAGCTTGGGGCAGATTTTACCTACTTTCGCATACAAAGATGTGGAAAAAACCCTCTTTCTCGGCGTCAACACTTGGAACACCGGAGAGCTGCTGACACGGGCCGCGCAATACGCCGAGGGTGCCATCTTCGTGGACGCCTACTTCCCCGGGTCCCAGCAGCCTGGCGCCATCCAGTTTCAAAATCGTTTTCAGGCCGTATACGGCTCTTCGCCAAGCTCAATGGAGGCAATCGCCTATGATGCCGCGAACATAGTCGCGTCCATCATGCGAGGCGGTGCCTCAAGCCGCGGTGAAATCCGCGATCGCCTGCGTGGCCTGCGGGAGTTCCCGGGGGTCATGGGCAAAATTACCTATGAGGACGGCCGACTTACCAAGCGCCTCGCCATTCTCACCGTCAAGGGCGGCAAAATTGAGGAGATTGCGGAGCGTCAATAGCGCTTCGTATACTAGAGAGACGGAGAAGTGTGTCTCCACGTTCCCACGGAGGGGGACGCCATGGCTGTTGATGCAATGAACCCCTTGGGGGGCGGAAAATTCAAGCCCTATGTAAAGGCCATCATCGAAGCCGAGCGTGCGCCTATTCGCCAAATCGAGGGACGCAAGGCCAAAGAAACCGAGAAGCTCAAACTGCTCCAAGACTTCATGGGCCGCGTGCGAAAAATGACGGAATCGCTGCGCGAGATGGAGAACTACCGCAAGCTGCGGGAAATCAAGACGGACCTGGGTGAGAATGGCAATCTCATCAGCATCGATCTCGACAAGGAAGTGGCGGAGCCCGGCGAATACCAGCTGGAGGTCGTGCAGCTCGCGGGCCGCCATTCAATGATCTCAGATGGCTTCGAAGACCCCGATGCGGAAATCGGCGTGGGTTACTTCTGGTATCAGTTGCCAGACGGCGATACCCGGAGCGCATATCTGGATTCAGACAGCAATACGCTGAAAGACCTGGTGTCCGCAATCAACAAGGAAACCGACCTGGGACTGCAAGCCAACCTGGTCAACGACGGCAGCGGCGGCGATGCCCCATGGCGCGTGATCATCGCGGGCAAAAACACCGGCATGAATGAAGACATCACCTACCCCGAGTTCTACTTCGTGGATGGTGACGTGCGCTTCACCATCGATGAGGAGCGCCCTGCCCAAAGCGCCATCGTGAAGGTGAATGGCTTTGAGATCCTCGCGCCGGAAAACAAGATCAGCAATCTCATTCCCGGGGCCACCATCAGCCTCAAACAAGCCAAAGAAGGGCAAGAGTTCACTGTTAACATCACCGAAGATGTCCAAAAAATCGGCGGCAAGATCAAAGCCATGGTGGACAACATCAATGCTGTCCTGGACTTCATTAACAAACAAAATCAATTGGATGATCGATCGGACACTTCTCGAACATTAGGCGGCGACGGCGGACTGCGCACCATTGAAATTCAGTTGCGATCCCTCATGCAGAATGCCCTCCGTGTGGGCGGTGACCCGAATGACGAGGACACCGGTTTCTACATGCGCCCCTCGGACCTGGGCATGCGCTTCGAGCGCAGCGGTCAGCTTTCCTTCAGCCAAGAAACATTTCAGAAGAAACTTGCTGGTAATTACCAAGACGTCGCTGACTTCTTTGTGGGCAAAGGCGGGTTCGTTGAGCGTGTCAAGAACCTCACGGATGGCCTCGTGGGCATGGGTAGTGGCACGCTGCTACACCGGGAGCGAGGCTTCAGGGACCGCATGCGCCAAATGGACGATCAGATCGCCCAAAAGGAAATCCACATCACCCGGAAGGAAGACGCGCTGAAGCAACGTTTCGCCAACCTGGAAAGCACCATTGCCGCAATGCAAGGCCAGCAAGCCTTCATGTTCCAGGCGCTTGGAGCAACACCGCAGGGTTAAATCACGATGACCGGGAGAAAAGCCTATGAGCAATAACTACGGACTGAACAGGTACAAACAAACTTCCATCACCACTGCGAGCCGTGGGCACATCCTCATCATGCTCTACGAGGGTTGCATCAAGTTCCTGCGCAAAGCCGTGGAATGCATGGTGGCCAAGAACATCGCTGAAAAGGGCATCTACATCGGCAAAGCCCAGGACATCATCAACGAGCTCAATAACTCGCTGAACCACGAAATCGGCGGAGACATGACGAAGGAGCTGGAACGGCTCTATGATTATATGTTCGAGCAAACAACACAGGCCAACATCAACAACGATCCGGCGCCCATCGAGCAGAGCATCAAGCTCCTGGAGACCCTGTTGGAAGGCTGGCGAGATGCGGTGGC
>CAYHWW010000063.1:6350-16659 GCA_964360145.1 uncultured Oligoflexia bacterium
ATGACGCCCATGGGCGAAGGAAACGGCGCAAGCAGCAATGGAAATGGAACTTCTGGCTAGGCTCCTTGAGCGTCGCGCTCTCTGTCTCAGGAGCATGGTGGAGATCAGCTCCCGCTACCTGACTGAGTTGAGGATAGGCGACACTGAAGGTACACAACGCTTCAACGAGAGCCGGAAACGGGTCTTTGAAGTGGTGCGCAAACTGGATGCGGAAATCCACCCCCTACTGCCCCAAGCCCAGGCTGAACGGGCTCATGATCTGTTATGCCAGCAGAAAGAATGGACCGATAAACTACGCGCCCTGGACGCCTCCATCACGGGGGAAATCACGAAAATCAAAGCGGAAATCATCGGCAATTTGCAGCAACTCGGCTCGGGCAGGCGGGTCATTTCTGCCTACCGATCGCCGGAAAGTCGTTTGGAAACAGAAAGTTCCGGCGGCAAGCTCGACGAAGAAATCTGATAAAAATACCTGACCCCTTTCTTTCCGTGCCGCGCCCCGATACAATTTTTACGGCCCTCATGATGTGGGCCTTGGCTAGAGGACGAAGGCTGTGTCCACGGAAATCATAAAAATCAAAGAACTCATGGGAAATGATGCCCTGATTTCCGCCGCGGAAATCAGACAGGGCGATGTGCCGTCGTATTATCTCAAAAACCTGGGCTCAGCGGGCAGCGACTATAGCCATTATATCGTCACGGTAAAAAATCTACGCATCGCGCCAATTATCCCTGATCGGAGCACCGCTCTAGAGCTGGCGGCAGATCCCATGGCTGACTTGGTCAACCAAACCTTGGCCCATGCGGATGCCATTGAAGGTGAACGGAAGAACACTGTCGGTGCCGAAAATGACGCGGAATATCTGGTTTCCAGCGCCGAGCTGCTTGAGAAGAACGGCGAGCAGACGCTGGCGCGCAATATCTACAAAACACTCGTGCGCAAGGGCATGGCCATTGCCGAAGGACTTATGGGCATTGGCCGGACCTTCGAGGCGGAGGGCAACCTCGCAGACGCGGAGCGCCATTACCGGGAAGCATTAGCATATTCATCCGCTCCGGAAATTTATCAACGCATGGTCAGTGCGCTCATTCGCTTAGGTAAAGATGATGACGCTGCCCGTTATTTGATCCACGCCACGGGCTTACCAGGGCTCTCAACAAGCCAACGTTTCGAGTTTCAGAAAAGCCTGGGTAATTGCTACGCACGCATGGGAGAAGGGGATAAGGCCTCCGCCCACTACTCCAAGGCCTATGACCTGGATCCGCGCTCTGACGCCCTGCAAGTCAACGTTGGCTCCCTCGCGCTTCAGAAGGGGGATCTCTCTTCCGCTCGTGCCCACTTCGCGAAGGCCCTGGAGCTCAATGGCCGCAACGATAAGGCGATCAGCGGCCTGGGCATGGCGGCACTTGCTAGTGGCCAGGCCCAAAAGGCCCACGACTACTTTATCCAGAGCCTGGAGCTGGATGTGGACAACATCGGCGCCATCTATAACCTCGTCAAAACCGCCTACGAAATCAAGTCCTTCGAGCCGGCCTGCCGCATGATGGAACGCTACATGCAACGCCGCCCGGAGAGCCGCTCAAATACAAATATTTTATATTCATACTGCGGGCTTCTCTATCATCGTGCTTTGTACAACACGGCGATGGAGGAAGCTGAGAGGATTCTCACGCTGAACCCGCAGCACTCGGGCGCCAAGGAAATCAAGGCGCTTATTCGCACGGTCAACCAAGGAAGGTCGAACCATGAAGTCCAAATCGGAAAACCCGTCTGAAAAAACGGAAATCGAGACGCTGCTCGCCAGCGTGGATCAGCAGCTGCTGGTGCGCCTGCTGGATTCATTGATTCTGGAGCAAGCCCCCGCTCTGGAAGAGGGCGGCACATGAGAATCGCCGTAATTCAGCTCGCACGACTTGGCGACATTCTGCAAACCCTACCAACCCTCGCGGGCCTGAAAGCCCGGCACCCCGGTTGCATCATTGACCTCGTGGTACGGGAAAAATTCATCGATGCGGCGATGCTTTCTCCCCACGCCGATCGCGTCATTGCCCTGCCGACCAAGGCCATCATGGAGCCCCTCATAAGAGACGGCGGCAAAAAAGAGGATCCGCAGCGCAAAGCCCTCTCCCTTGCCCATCTTATTACTTGGGTGGCAGATCAGTTTTTAGAGAATACCCACAAGCTGGGTCCCTACGACATGGTGATCAATCTCACCTTCTCGGAAGCCAGCAGCTATCTCTGCCAGCTCATCCCCGGCATGGATCGCCGCGGTTTGAAGCGTGCCCAGGACGGCGCTTACGCGGTCGACGACCCCTGGAGCGCTTACCTGTACGCCCAGGTTCTGCGCAAAAACATGAATATCATCCACTTGAATGACCTCTTCGCCCGCATCGCAGGCGTTGCGGTATTGCCGGTGGAGCCCGCCACTCGCGGCTACGACAGCAGCTATAATTTTGGGAAGCTCGCCATCGGCCTGCAGCTCGGCGCAAGCCAATCCAGCAAAACGCTGAACCCCAAAGCCTGGGGCGTTTTGGCGGAAGAGATCTTGAAGGCTTTGCCCGAAGCCCAGCTGGTGCTCTTCGGCAGCCGTGAAGACAAGAAAAAAGCCCAAGCCCTCATGGCAACCTTGAGCAAGGACAATAAAGCCCGCTGTACGAGCCTGGTGGGTCGCCTTCGCTACAGCGACATCGTTCCGTGGGTGAAGCGCTGCCACTACATGATCACCCCCGACACCGCCATGGTGCACTTGGCCCCCCTGTGTGGAGTAAAGACGATCAACGTATCGGTGGGGGGCGTGAACCCCTTTGAGACCGGGCCCTATGGTGAAGGCCATTACGTGTTGCGACCCACGGATGGCGGCTTTGATGCTGGTATCCCCGCACTGGCGGAATCAGTCATCGATCTCATCATGGGCGAATCCGCGGGCATCAAAGTGCCCTGCTACCGCACTCATACGGTCACCTTGAGTGACGGCACCACGCGCTCAGCGCTAGTGCCCATGAACGTGGCTGTGAACGAGATACAGAACCTTTTCGAGCAGGCCTACTATCTCATCGCTGAGTTCCGCGGATCTGGGCGACTCGAAGACACCCCGGTACCCACCATCGGATCCCCTGACCAACCCCATTACTTCGCCGACCTGAAGCTTGCCATCGATGCCCTTGATACCACGAGGAAGCTGGCTGAATTCGGTCGTACCTACTGTATGAAAATGATCGAAAATCCCGGCGAAAAGCTCTTGTTGCAAGAGCTGGGCGCAAAAATCTCGGAAATCGAAAGCCTTTACAGGAATTTGCATGCGGCCGTGCCCTTCGTGCGGCCCCTGCTGGACGCCTGGGAAGTGGCTAAAGAAAATGTGCTCGGCGACGCCATCGAGGAGCTGGCAAGCCTGACGGAAAGCACGTTCCGGGAGTTGATCCAAAACATCGACATGACCAATCAATTGATCCAGCTCGCATTGGCTGCCGCCGAGAAGCGCCTGGATGCGGGCGCGGATGCCGCGACGCCAACTGCGGAACCAAGCGCCACCGAGCGCGGTGAGGAGAGCATCACATGAAAACGATTATAGTGAATGGCGTTGAACGCAACATCGAAGAGAATGGCGTTACCTTCCGCAAACTCATCCAAGAAGTGAATGCAAGCCTCTCCGGGGGGAGCCGCGTGATCTCCGCCATCAAAGTGGACGGCACCGAGCTTAGCACCGAAAAGCAGGATGAGATGCTGGACTCCGTGGTGGACAGCATGGGCGCCATAGAATTCACGGCGACAAGCACCATGGAGCTCGCCATGGAGACGCTGACGACGCTGGAGCAATACATCGACCGCATCATCCAGAACATAGACCGAGCAGGCGCGCTGTACCGCAACAAGAACTACCTGGCCGCCGATGGCTACTTCATGAAGACCGTGGATGGCATGGACCTCTTTGTGCAAACCATGAGCGGGATCAAGGCCACCATGAAGGTGGGCATGAACGCCAAGGTGGCTTTGGCCGAGGCTACGCTGATTTCCATCATGAATGATTTGCTCGATGCCAAGAAGCAGAACAACTACGTCATGCTCTCCGAGCTGCTCTTACTGGATCTGACCGAGAATATGCGGGAGTGGAAGACCACCGTATTCCCCTCTATCCGCGAGCGTGCGGGGAGCTAAGTCTTGCGCGCTCTCTTGGGCGGGCTGTCATTGCTGGGTTTGTTGATCGCGATGTTCATCGTGATGAAGCTGCGTCATGACGAGGTCGCTGCTTTGCAGAAGACGCCCGTGGGGGCGGCTATGTTGGGTACTAGCCCCCTTACTGTGGAGCAGGCTCAGACTAAAGCTGAGGCGGAGGCCACCGCGGCCCTGGGTGCAGCGGCGAAAGAGTCGGAAGCCCGTGCGGATGCTGCGGCGGAATAGGTTGGGCGGCGGCCAGGATTCCTCGAAAACGAGGGTTCCCGGCGCCAAAACCTCAATACCAGGCTGGGAACCCTCGTTTTCGAGGAATGCGGAGGCAGGGCCGTATTTTCAAACACGCTTCCGCGCCGCTCGCAACGCCTCAACCTTGGCCTTGATCTGGGTCTCCAGCCCGGACTCCACGGGCCGGTAGTAAGCCTTGCCCGCTAGCTTCTCGGGCAAGTTCACCATAAGCCCCGTGCGCCCTGCTTCATCATGGGCATAGCGGTAGCCCACGCCGTAACCCAGGTTCTTCATGAGCTTCGTCGGCGCATTGCGGATGTGCTTGGGCACGTCGAGGGTGCCGGTTTCGTCGACGTCGGCCAGCGCTTCGCTAATGCCTACATAGGATGCGTTGCTCTTGGGCGCTGCGGCCAAGTACGTCACGCCCTGCGCCAAGTTAATGCGGGCCTCGGGCATGCCGATTTTCTCCACGGCGCCGTAGACCGCCACGGCGATCTGCAGCGCACGAGGATCTGCGTTGCTCACATCTTCGCTGGCGAAAATGACCATGCGACGGGCGACGAACAACGGGTCTTCGCCAGCGTGGAGCATGCGGGCCAAATAATACAACGCAGCATCGGGGTCGCTGTCCCGCATGGATTTAATGAATGCGGAGATGACGTTATAGTGCTCCTCGCCAGCGCGGTCGTAGCGCAAAGACCGATGGCCCGCAGCCCTCTCGAAGGTCTCTTCGCTCAAAGGCGTCGTGGCGCCATCCAGGCCTTTGGCGCGGAAGTGCTCCAGCAAGCGTTCCAGCACGCCCAGGGCACGGCGGGCGTCGCCATCACCGGCCCTGGCGATGCGGGTCACCCATTCTTCGCCCAAGCTCCCAGGCCCCGCGGCCCGGCGCACGATGGATTCGAGATCCGTGGGCTGGTGGGCGTTCAACGTATAAATCACCACCCGTGACAGAAGTGCTGCGTTCAATGAAAAGCTGGGATTTTCCGTCGTGGCACCCACGAAAGTCACGGTGCCGTCTTCGATGTGGGGCAATAACGCGTCCTGCTGGGATTTATTGAAGCGATGGATCTCATCTATGAACAAGATGGTGCGGCGGCCACGGAGGTCTGTTTCGAGGCGCGCTTTTTCCACGGCCTCTTTGATGTCCTTGATGCCTGCGCTCACCGCGGACATGGCCACGAAGCGGCTTTCCGTATGGGCGGCGACAATGCGGGCGAGGGTGGTCTTGCCCGTACCTGGAGGCCCCCACAAAACAAAAGAAGGCACCTGGTCCCGTTCGAGGGCTTCCCGCAGGGGGCCACCCACGCCTACGATGTGCTCCTGGCCTACGAAGCTGTCCAAGCTGCGGGGCCTCATGCGATCCGCCAGGGGGCTGGCGGTGTCCGGGCGGGTGGGGGCCTGGCCCTTCTCCGGGGTCTCATCGCCATCGTCACCCGAGAACAAATCCCCTTGATGCTTCGTCATGGGCTGGAATCTCGATCAAATTGAATAAAAAAGCAATTCTGCTACTCTCTCACTGATGAGCAAAACCAAGCTTCGGAACATCGGCATCGTCATCAAGCAGAAGATTCCTGAAGCCAATGAGCTGGCCTTGCTGCTCGCCGAGAACCTGAAAAGTCGCGGTATTAAAGTGCTTTTCGCCGCGGAGTCTCAAGACGTCTGCTCCTTGGCCATGGGCACCGCCTGCGCCTCCCGTGAGGAGCTCGTCGAAAAATGCGACCTCATTTTAATCCTGGGCGGCGATGGCACCTTTATTTCCATGGCGCGGCGCATGGTGAATCGTAGCGTTCCCTTAATGGGCATCAATATGGGCACCCTAGGCTTCCTCACTGAAGTGAAGAAAACTGAAGCCCTCACGATGTTAAACCGAGTGTTGGCGGGCACCTTCAAGCTCAGCGAGCACGTCCTTCTCGAAAGCATCCTCATGCGGGGCGGCAAAGAAATCGCTCGCATGGTGGTGAGCAATGACGTGGTGGTGCACAAAGCCGCCATTGCCCGCATCATCGAGCTCGAGACCTCCATTAACGATAATCTGGTGACGACCATGCGCTCCGACGGCCTCATTGTCAGCACACCGATGGGTTCTACCGCCTACTCCCTGGCCGCTGGCGGCCCTGTCATTGAGCCATCGGTGCCCGCCCTTGTCATCACGCCCATCTGCCCCCACTCACTCACCCTGCGCCCCATCGTGGTGGATAACCATGCGCGGATTTCCATCAAAGTGCGCAACAGTACGGAGTCCGTCGTCACCTGGGATGGTCAGACAAGCCACAGCCTACAACTGGGCGATGAGATCCTCGTCAGAAAATATGATAAGCACAACCTGCAGGTCATCCACTCCAACGATCGGAACTACTACGGCGTCCTCCGGGAGAAGCTGAAGTACGGTTACCGCGATTGAGGATGGGAATGAGGGGGTTCAAGTGCTTCAAACTCTGAGAATCAGGAATTTCGTTCTCATCGAAAAACTGGAGTTGGATTTCGATCGTGGCTTCAACGTCATCACGGGGGAGACCGGCGCGGGGAAGTCCATCATCCTCGACGCCATCGCGCTGATCCTGGGCGGCCGCGCTGAGGCAAGCCTCATCAGGGCCGGTGCCGATGAAGCCGTGGTGGAAGCGCTGTTTGACGTGGCTGCCAACCCGGCGGTGCGAGACAAATTGACCGCTAAAGGCGTCACCACCGATGAGGGCGGCGAGCTGCTCGTGCGTCGCAACATCAGCCGCGGCGGCAAGAACCGCATCTTCATCAACGATGAGCTGGTGACCCTCGCGCAGCTCGGTGAGCTTGCCGAGAACTTGGTGGATCTCTGCTCCCAGCACGAGCACCAAAGCCTTGCTCGTGCGGCCTACCAGCTCGACATGCTCGATCGCTACGCCGGCCTCATCGCTCTCAAAAAAACCGTGCGTGAATACTTCTTCGCGCTGCGGTCATTGCAGGCCGAACTGACGCAAGTCTCCGGCGATGACGGGAGCGAAGCTCGCCTGGCTGACTTCATCCAATTCCAGATTCAAGAAATTGATGCCTTCGCGCTCAGGCTTGGAGAGGAAGAAGAGCTTGCCCGGGAACGAAAGGTCCTCTTGAGCGTAACCCATTTGATGGAAGCCTGCGCTGGTGCGAACGCCTTGCTGGACGGCGGTGACGACGACTCCGAGGGGGCACGCACCTTGCTGCAAAAGGCCGTGCGGCGCATGGAAAAAGCCTGTGAAACAGACGCCACCCTCGCCCCGGCCCGGGAAGCCCTGGGTCGCGCACTCGCGGAACTTGACGAAGCATCGAGCCAAATCGGCGGTTACGCCCAACGACTACAGGCCGATCCCCGCCGCTTTGATGTCGTGGAGGAGCGCCTCAGCAAACTCGTGGGCCTCAAGAAAAAATACGGCGGCTCAGAGGCCTCCATCATGGAAACCCGCAACCGTTTAGGCACAGAGCTTGAACAATGGGCGAGTCGCGGCGTACGCATCGAACGCCTGGAAAAATCCATCGCAGAAGCTCGTGGTGCTTACTATAAGGCAGCCAAGGAGCTCTCGAAAAAACGCCGCACAGTGGCCAAAACCCTTGCTTCATCTATCCAGGCAGAGCTCGATGAGCTGCGCATGGGTGGCGCCCGATTCGAAACCCGCTTCGAGGCCGTCAGCGAAGACGAAGCCACCTGGGGCCCGGAGGGCATCGATGCCATGGAGCTGCGGTTCGCCCCCAATGTGGGCGAAGGCTTCAGCCCCCTGGGCAAGATTGCCTCCGGCGGTGAGCTCTCACGGGTGATGCTAGCCATCCGCCGGGTGGTCGCTGACCGAGGCGGCATCTGCGTCTACCTCTTTGATGAAATCGATGCGGGCATCGGTGGCCAGACCGCATCCGTGGTGGGGCGGAAAATCCAATCGGTCTCCAAGCATAATCAAGTGATCTGCATCACCCACCTGCCCCAGATCTCAGCCTTTGCCGATGCTCATTTCAGTGTTTCAAAAAAGGTCGAAAGCGGCCGCACTTCGAGCTCCATTCGGCGCCTGGAAGAGGGCAAGCGCGTGGAAGAGATCGCCCGCATGCTGGGCGGCATGGACGTCACCACCAAATCCCGGGATCACGCCAAAGAACTGCTCAGCCGGGCCCAATTGGTAGAAT
The DNA here is from genome assembly GCA_964360145.1 of uncultured Oligoflexia bacterium. Taxonomy (GTDB): domain Bacteria; phylum Bdellovibrionota; class UBA1018; order UBA1018; family CAYHWW01; genus CAYHWW01. Next base: position 14,866 of record CAYHWW010000063.1, read on the forward strand.
GAAGTCCCGCCAGCTCTCGGTGCGAATATAAGGCTCGCCCCGCTCGATGACGAGAAAGCGGTGATCCCGACGAGGGAACCCGTTATTCACGTACTGACCCTTGTGCTCACCACACTGGAACTTGATGTCATCGAGATAATGGGAGTGGCCCATGACCACAAAGTCGCAACCACGGCTGATCTGCTCGCAAGCGTAGTTGCGGAACAGAGTGACAGTGGCATCATCGGCCTGGTCGTTATATGCGCGACTAGCACCTGAAAGCTTCACGCCTACGGCGCTGACGAAATCACCCGGAGTGGCCGCTATGATGAGCTTTGTGAGGGGGTTATGTAACGCCATGCGCCACGCCTTGTAACCATAGTCCTTGGCATTGATGCCATCGCCATGACTGAAGAGCACACGGCGACCATCCCAGCGCACCACAAACTCCCCTTGCATGACCCTGACCCCCTCCGCGCCCACGAAGGAATGCTTGAGATCGAAGTCGTGGTTCCCCTCAAGATAAACGATGTTCACGCCGCGGCGTCCGGCGTCCCTCAGTGCATTGAAAAGATCGACGTACTTCTCAGTGAATACCTGCTTCGTGCCCACAAAGAAGTCAAAAAGGTCACCCACAATGAAGAAGGCATCGCCAGGTTCCAATGTTTCTCGCACAAAACGGGTAAGTCCCCGGCATAACGGGTCCCCGGGCCCCCAGATATGGAGATCACTCACCATCACAAGGCGGCGAGCGTCATCGGCGCGGATCTCTGGCCTGCGCAAAAGCTGCATAAGTCTTGAGGTAGCATCGGGCCCGGGAAAGCTCAATACTTCTGGTCCAGAACACGCCCAACCATATGACGAGCGTCTTGAGTATGGCTTTGGAGCTCGAGGAACTCCTCACCTGGCATTTCGCGGATGATGGTGCCATCAGGGTTGCTCACCCGAACCCGAACCTGGCCCTCCACCAGGATCGCTTCCAGGCGTATGTCCTGATGCTGGGAGACGAGCTTCACTGTTTCGACGGCCACGGCGCGCTGCACCTCCTCCAGGGTGGCCTGGCGCTTACGCTGGTCCCCCTCGCCCTGCTGCTGGTGCTGTTGGCCATCACGTGCGGATTGATCCTCCAGCTTGCGCTTCATGGCGCTAGCTGTGGGGACGTAATCCGCTGTGACCTTGCCGATCCTGAAGCCCAAATGGCCCTTCTTCCTCAGCGGATAGATCGGCAGCTCAGCAAGAATCTAGAAGAGGAAAATAAGTCGGGCCGGCAAAATATGCCGACCCGACTCCACAACCCCATTCACTGATTTTATGACCCTCGAGCCCGGTGGCACACGACTACCACCGGGCCCGGGGCCTTTGCCGGGCCGATATTCAATCGGACGGCGACACTTCCGATGGCTGAGCCTCAGCTTGTGCTGGCTGTACTGCGGCAGAGGCCGGCGTGCGGGCTGCAGGTGGGACTGGACGCCCCGAACGCAGGGCAGCGGAGAATCGCTTCTCCTCCATCTCAGCATGGTGGGAAGAAGAGCAAATTTTCTCGACTTCCGTGGCGGCAACATTCTTATCAAGAAGTTGCAATGAACATTGATAGACCAAGTTGCGATCCAGGCGATCCTTCACAGGAGAACTGGAACAGCCAGAAGACACCGATGCCAATGCGACAACCATCGCTGAGAGCATAAAGAATTTCATATTGAAACTCATACTGGCTCCTCAAATTGAGAGGGGCTGGCGCGTGCGCCCATGCGCCGTGGTCATCCCACAGCTGCCGGGGTGCGCCAGCCCACTACTGATTTAGATCAAACGCAAGGC
>CAYHWW010000064.1:0-16377 GCA_964360145.1 uncultured Oligoflexia bacterium
TACGACCCGAACGACATTACGCGCATCAAGCGGCAGCTCGACCACTACCTGAACGTGCGCGAAATCATCCGCAAGGCCAGCGGCGAGACCCTCGACCTCAAGGCTTATGAGGCCGACATGCGGCACCTGATCGATACTTACATCGAGGCGGACGAGCCGCGCAAGATTTCGCCGTTCGACAATATGGGCCTGCTGGAGCTGATAGTGAAGACCGGCATCGCCAACGCGATCAACTCACAGCTCGGCGGAATGAAGGGCAACAGGAATGCCATCGCAGAGACCATCGAGAACAATGTCCGGAGCAAGATCATTAAGGAACACCTGAACGACCCGGCCTTCTACGCAAAGATGTCGGCGCTGCTGGACGAGATCATCAAGTTCCGTAAAGAGCAGGCGGACAAATACGAGGAATATCTGAAGCGCATCGCCGAACTGGCGAAGCGGGTGGAGGCCGGCAAGGCTGAAGACACACCTGAGAAGCTGGACACGTCGGGCAAGCGCGCGCTCTGGAACAACCTCAGACAAAACGAGGCGCTGGCACTCAAGATCGATGCGACAATCAAGGAGGTTCGCCCCGATGGTTGGCGAGGTGTCCAGGCGCGAGAGCAAGTCATCAAGGCCGCCTTGTATGGGATTTTGCAGGACATAGCAGAAGTCGAGCGGGTCTTTCTCATCATCAAGCAGCAGAGGGAATACTAATAGTGACTCAGATCAAACTGAGCGGGATTGTTCTGGATGTAGTCAAGAAGGACATCAAGAACGTCCATCTGAGTGTCTATCCGCCAACCGGTAAGGTGCGGATCTCGGCGCCGTTGCGCATGAATACTGACACCATCCGGGTGTACGCAATATCCAAGCTCAACTGGATCAAGCAGCAGCAGCAAAAGCTGCAGGCGCAGGAGCGCGAAACGCCGCGCGAATATCTCGACCGCGAAAGTCACTACGTCTGGGGTAAGCGCTATTTACTCAAGGTGCTTGAGCAAGACGCGGCCCCGGCAGTGGAACTGAAACACTCCAAGATGCTGCTGAAGGTCCGTCCCGGGTCAGGTGGGGAAAAGAGACAGGTAGTTCTGGAAGAATGGTATCGGCAGCAACTAAAAATGACAGTTCTGTTCTTGATCGAAAAGTGGCAGCCGCTTATAGGCGTGGAAGTGGAACGGTTCTTTGTTCAACGAATGAAAACGAAATGGGGCAGCTGCAATCATGACACCGGAAGCATCCGTCTCAATACGGAACTAGCAAAAAAGCCGCGGGAGTGCCTCGAATACATCGTGGTGCACGAAATGGTTCATCTACTGGAGCCCACGCACAATAATCGCTTTGTTGCTCTGATGGAGCAATTTATGCCCAAGTGGCAGTTTTACCGTGACATTCTCAACCGCCTGCCAGTGCGGCATGAGAGCTGGAGCTATTGAAGGAGACCGGTCTGAGTGGGCACCTTTTACTTTGAGGATTGGCGATGAAAACAAACGAAGTCAATATTTGGGGCATCCATGCTGGCAAGACCGGCGACGCCGACACTCTGTTTCTTAAGAAGAACTGCATTGCCGTAGGCTGGACAAAAATGGGTGACCTGTCTGCCCTTAAACCCGACCGTGACGCCTTTAAGGAACGCGTGGCGGACGTGTATCCGGAAAAGAAGCCGGGGGCGATTCCCAATAATGCCGGTCAGCTGTTCCGTTTTACACACGAGATGAAGCCGGGTGACCTAGTGGCCTATCCATCCAAGCGTGACCGGCAGATTCACCTCGGCCGGGTGGAAGGCGACTACCGCTACGACACCAATACCGAACCCGGCTATCCGCATGTGCGGACGGTGAAATGGCTGCGCGCAGTGCCTCGCACACAGTTTAGCCAAGGCGCGCTCTACGAGATCGGCTCGGCCATGAGTTTATTTCTGGTGAAGAACTATGCCGATGAATTTCGCGCAGCAATAGAAGGTAAGGCCGCGGCGGTCACACTCGTAGCACAGGATGAATCGGTGGCAGCAGTGGCTGAAGACATCGAGGAAACCACCCGGGACTTCGTTCTCAAGCGATTGGCGCAGGAGATGAAGGGACACCCCTTTGCCGACTTTGTGGCGCACCTCTTGAACACCATGGGGTACCGCACCCGCGTCTCGCCCGAAGGACCGGACGGCGGCATCGACATTGTGGCCCACAAGGATGAGCTCGGTTTCGAGCCACCCATTGTCAAAGTGCAGGTGAAAAGCAGCGAAGGCAGTATCGGCGACCCGGTAGTTTCGTCGCTATACGGGAAGGTGAGCTCGAGCGAATTTGGCCTTTTGGTGGCGCTCGGCACCTTCACCACACAAGCGAGGAACTTCGCCAAGTCCAAGAGCAACCTGCGGCTGATCGACGGCGATGAGCTCGTGCAGCTCGTCTTCCAGCACTACGACCAGTTCGACTCGCGCTACAAGGGGCTGCTACCACTACGACGCGTCTATGTGCCGGAAGTTTTGGAAGATATCGAGGAGTAGGCGCTCTACACTAGACAGAAGGGTAGCAAGCTGCGACAAGTTATCGATTGGCGAAGGCAAGCCACAACCACGGAAGCGCGAGCGCAATCAGCGCAATGAGCCAAAACACCGTCACGCATGAAGCCGCGCGCGCCTGAACCGGGACGTTGAACGTTCGTTTCAAGTTACTGTGACCGTCCGCTTCCGGGAAAAATGAGTGACCGGAAGTGGCCGAATTGGGACTAGGTCGCTTCCCGACCCGAAGCGGTCAGTCAGGCAGAGTTCAAACCGTGGTACGTCCCCAATTATTACTATTCCAATTATTCCGGCCAGCGCTCGCCGCCGCCAAGTCTAGACCCGGCACGGGGCTCGATGCGCAGCACGAGAGCGCGGCGACGGACACGGTCCGCTTGGTCAGTTGGCTACGAGGTAAAACACCATGAAAGTGGTGCAATTATGGGGCACTAGATATGTAGCCTGGGGGTACAAAATATGTAACCTTTGGTTCTTGTAAAGTGCCACTTAACTGGTTTAGTGTATTAACTACCTGCACAGGTGATCTCGGCTTCTGGCCGCAGATGCAAAAAAGCCCAAGGTGTAAACCTTGGGCTTTTTTTTGTTTGGGCCCCGTGGAAGGACTTGAACCTCCAACCTGCCACCTAATCACCTGCACAGGTGATCTCGGCCAATGGCTGCGCTATCCATTTGCGCCACACGGGTAGAATCACAATATAACTACATGCTGTGATTCTTCAGGCGATTAAACCCACCTTGTTGGGGAGTGTCAAGCATTGCATTGTCGACTCATAAACAAACAAGCGTACGCAGAGCATATTAAGAAACGCTGAAGGACTCGAAACCTTAGTACGCTAGATTCCCACTAGAAGTAGGATAGGTGCATTGTTCATGATTCAATCAAAAAAGGGGACGCAATCAAAATGGAAATCCGGGTCAGAGAGGAATTCTTTCTAACATTAGTAACTATTCCTCTCTGACCTAGGTTTTCTCAGCTTAACGTGGTGTTATGCCGCACGCCACTCAACCGGAGTCCGTTGACCTATGAGGATCCCCAGCTTCACTGTTCGAAACCAGCGCGCGGTGCGGCTCGCGTCTTGCGATGATGTACCTCTGGTAATGGTCATCACGGGCCCAAACGGTTGCGGCAAATCGACTCTTCTCAATGCACTTCGAACCGTTGGTGCTGGCGATGGACGTACTCTGTACGTCAGCCCGCATCGAAATAGCAGACGGCAACAGGTCAGGATGCGGTTTCTCGGACAGTCGCGCATAGAGATGAGTTCCCTTCTTTCCACGAACAGTCTCCCCGGCTTCGAGGGCTTGAATCTACCATCTCAGGAGCGTGATGCCTGGAACTTCGATGAAGCCCAGAGTTTCTTGAAGTACAGCCTTTGTCAGATCGAGATTGATCGTCAGACAGCAATTGCAGACCGATTTGACACAACAGGCGCTGTTCTAAGGGCCGATATGCCTGACGTGTGGGCGCCACTCCGAGAACTTGCCCACAACCTCCTGCCCCATCTCCGCTTTCACCGCATAGACCTCACCAACCGTGACCAGATCAAGTGCCTTTGGCATGTGCACAGTAAAGATGTCTTGGTTGACATCGATGACTTAAGCTCTGGTGAGAAGGCAATCATTCAAATGTTTTTCCCATTGATCGAGCATCAGGTAAACCGTCATCTCGCATCGATGCGGGGGGTTGCCGAGGTAGCAGCACGAGGATCCGTAGCGGTTCTGATGGACGAACCGGAACTCCACCTGCACCCCAATCTACAGGCAAAGGTTCTCGACTACATTCGCGGGCTCTCGCTGCGCGAGGGCGTTCAGTTCATTCTGGCCACGCACTCACCGTCAATGGTCGAACAGGCGGTAAACGAAGAGCTGTACCTCCTTCGCCCGGCAGAGCTGACTGACGGTGATGTCAACCAATTGGTCCGCATCGCCAGCGATGAGGAGCGCCTTGCGACACTGCGAACAGTATTTGGATCGACGTCGAATATCACTGCGCTTCGCACAATTCTCGTCGTCGAAGGCCGGGCGGCCGATAAAGGCAGCCGCCGACCCGCCGACGGCCGCATCTACGGCTTCCTCAGCGACCAGTTCGGTCAACTGACCGTGTTGTCCGGCGGCGGCAAGTCAGAGTGTCAGGCACTTATTCATACGCTGAACGAGCTACTGGCACCAATTGCCCCCAACCTCAAAGCGGTAGCGCTTCTGGATCGCGACACGCTGCAAACCGCCCCGACCAGCCCAAGCGTCATCTACCTTCCAGTTTCGATGGTCGAAAATCTACTAATCGACCCAGATGTTGTCTTTCGGGCCATCGAGACCATTCGCCACAAGACATCTTTTCAGACTGCAGACGACGTTGCGCACGCGATTGACACCATCCTCGATGGGATGCTCGATCATGAAGTCAGCCGACGCGTCAAGGCAGCCGTGCCCAATCTGACATTTCGCGTGAGCGACCCCGTAGCAGAGGCGCGGCGTCAAGTCGAAGCATTTGCCGAATCTATTCTCGGAACCTTATCGCAAGAGCATTTTTCTGGGCTCCAACGAGAAGCTGCTCAGACAGTCGACGGGTTGAAGGCAGCAGTGCGGCGGCGTGAGCTGTATGACGGAAAGAAAATCATCAACGAGTTCTTCAAGCAACACCTGCACGATTCTGGGATGTCGAAGGAAATCTTCGTGTACTCGTGTGCCAAAGAAGCGAGTTCGCGACATTCCGTCTCGGCATTTATCGAGGCGCTCTTCCTCGCTGTTGGGATCGTGCCTCCACCGTCAGATGCGGCATAACCCGGCAGTCAACCGGACCTGCGCAAAAAGCCGCGCATAGTAATCGGGGACGTACCACGGTTTCGGAATGCCCGAAGGTCCGCTTCTGGCCGTAATCGGTCTGTGCCCACCCTACCAGTAAAGCTGTCATGGTGCGCTTTATGCGGCTTCCTTTTGTGGCCGCGCTGTACAAGAACATCACCTTACCCAACAACCTAAAACGGGTCGTGGACACAGAAAAACCCCCGACACACGCCGGGGGTTTTTGCTTTCGAGTGTCAGTCGTCGTGCGGCAGTTCCGCCTCGGCGATTTCTTCTGAGCGTGGCGGCAATAGGACCAGCGTCGCCTCGATGCCGAGCCGGTCGAGCGGGACATTGTAGCCCTCGCCGCTCTTGTGCGGGAAGGCACGCGTCAGTGGTAGCCAGAAGTCTTTCTTGCCTTCCATCTTATTGCGAGTGACAAGCCAGACGTTGAAGTGTGCTTTGGTGTCGGTCATAACGGCCTCCGTTGTTTGGGTTGGTGAGGGTTTTTCTTTCTCCCCTCACCCGTGATCGGGGAAAAGAAAAAAACGAACGACCTTTCGGAGGCGATCGATACCTTCTACTGCACCTGGCCGGGGCACAACGCCGATCAAGATGGTGGCAGCGGGGAGCTGGCGCGGGAGCGCTTTGTACGTATCACACAGCTGCACCGTAACCCGGTGGCGCGTACGCGCCACAGGCGCAAGACGATAGTGAACTGACGGATCTCGGTGATGGCCTTCGACATGGGTGCTCCTTTTTTGGATGGGGTTTCATGAGTAGTAAGGAGACTGACCTTAGCTTGAGCTTTGTGGGGGCTGTTTATGTGCCAAAGACGCGCCCTGTGCCCTCAGCACAGTGCTACCTGGCGCCCGTCAGGATCCATTGACTTGCGTCCTGGACGGCGTCTTTAATTCTCCCCTGCCCCTTCCCCAAAACCCCTATTTTGGTGACCGTTGGTTTTAGCGGTTTTGCCGGGTAATACGTGGTTTGGTGCGTTTCCTCGTCTTGCCGGTGGTTACCATCCTTCATAAACTGTTGGTAACACTGTCGCTAGCCCGGCACGGAATATCCACCCCCGACCGAGGTCCGTCCGCACGCCAAAAACACAGAGGTTCGATGCCCAATCTCATCCTGTCGCGCCGCGCCGGCGATGCCATTCTGATCGGCGAGGCCATTCAAATAACTCTGCTTGAGATTGAGGGCGGCGTGGCGCGGATCTCAATAGAGGCGCCGGCGGACGTGCGCATCGTGCGCGCCGAGCTCAAGGGGCGCGATGCCGAGGCGCCGAACAAGGTTCCCCAACGCCAGCCCCTCGTTCGTCACAAACAGCGCAAGTTACCCAAATGACGGCATTATTCATCCCCGCCCCCTGTACCGGTTTTGGACCCTGTAACAGCGACTGCGCGCACCGTGACTGCATCTGGCAACGCACGACGGCCGCGAGCGCTTGCGTCCTGTGCGGCCAGCCGATCGGGTATGAGCGGCATTTTCATGAAACCGACATTGGCGCCGCAAACACCGTCTGTATCGAGAAACCCGTGACGCCGTAACGCGGCACACGCCACTAACTCTTGTCCTCGTAGTTGAATTGAATATCACCGCACATCGCATAGAGATGCGCAGCACGGTCGCGTGTTCGGGAAAGCTCACCGCCCTTGAGCATGTCGAATTGTCTCCAGAAGATACAGCGGCCTCACAAGAGGCCGCGCTCGGCAAAGCTCACAACGCCTTCGCCACCGACCACGAGGTGGTCGATGAGCCGTACATCGATCACGTCGAGGGCGGCCTTGAGCTTGGCGGTTAATACTTCGTCGGCGCGCGATGGCTCGGGATTGCCGGTCGGATGATTGTGCCAGGCAATTGCGGCGGCGGCGTTGTGAGTAAGCGCAGCCTTGACGACTTCGCGCGGGTAGACGGCAGTGCCGTTGATCGTGCCGCGGAACAGCTCGTCCACGGCGATGACGCGGTGGCGGTTGTCGAGCCAGATCACTCCGAACACCTCATGTTCGAGCAGTGCGGTGCGGTGTTGCAGGTAGCGTGCGGAATCGCGGGGGCTTTGCAGCGGCTCGCCGCTCAGGAGACGCTGGCCGATGATCAGCGTTGAGAGCTGGATGATTTCATCGTCTCGTACTTGGCGCGTGGTGTAGTACCCCTGTTCGTCCTTGGCGAAACCGACGTTGTGAATCTCCTGCATGTTGTGTCCTCCGTTATCGAGGCCGGTGGCCCCTTCACGGGAATGCGAAAGCCCGCCATGCAGGGCGGCGTGCCAGGTTGCGCGTATTCATGCGCGTTCTGGCACGCTCCCTGCGCTGTTGGCGTGCCTGGGCGAAAGCAGAGGGGTCCGGGCTCGATGGAGGGCCTGCAGGGATATCGCCTGAGGACGAACAGAACAACGCGACGGCTCGAACGAAATTCGGCTTAACAACTTCATGGCAGTCACGGTTGCGTCAATGCTGCCGTGCTCCCGCCCGCGCCTTACCTAGCCACCTTCGGCAACAAGCACAGCCATCGTGCTGACCTCAACCTGGTTCAGCCGTGTAATGGGCGGCCCTACGATGCAGTCAGGGCGTGCCTGGCCTCGCGCTAGCTCGTGGGGTGTAGGGTCGGTATGAGGTCTAGTTCCTTGAGAGTCGTTGGCAACGCCCCCGTCAGCGGGTGAGGGGGGATTGCCCCCGACAACCCAACAAGGAGCAGACCATGAGCAACACGACCCACAAACCCACCCACATCGCCTACACCGTGCGCAAGACCGAAAGCGGCGACTTCTGGACACACATCGGGGCGGTGTTCACACACGGCAAGGGCGGCGGCTTCACCGTCCAGGTCGCGGCCTTCCCGCTCGACGGCAAGATCGTGTGCCTGCCGCCGAAGGAGAAGCCGGTAGGTGAGGAAGATCCGAAGGGCGGGTAAAAACCGTCAGTACCGCAACCCGGCGGGTGACCGCCGGGTTTTTTATGCGTCAGGCGTGTTCGTCGCCAGTCGGTACGAGCTCAAGCCGCGCTTGGCGTCGGCCCTCGTGTGTTTTGAGCACGCGGCCGATGCGGGCGATGAGTGACGGGCACCAGGATTTGTCGGCGAAGTGGCCGGTGTTGAGCGAGGCGACCTGCTCAAGGTCGGAAGCGATTTGCTCGAGCGGCACGGACAGGCGCAGCAACCGTGAGATGAGCACCATGGACACGCCCAGGAGCTCGTTGATCGAAGAGTCCGAGCAATTCAGGAAGACCTCGAACGGACGGCCGTCGTGTTCGTTGACGGTGAGGTAGATGTTAATTGTTTCGTTGCGGCCGTTCGGCGCCTTGATCTTGTAGGTTGCGCCGATGAGGTATTCCGGACGCGCCAGCGCATGCTGCGGTGTCTCGAAAGTGATTTTGTCGTTTGCCATGATGTGCTCCTTGTCTGTTGGAACGGAGGCGATCCCCCTTCACGGCCACGACAGGGGTGTCGCTGTTCCGCTCCAACAAGGAACCATGGAAACGAATGAGGCTTACGGCGCCGGCGCAGCGGCCGGATGCTTCACGCACAGCACGCGCCGCATCATGTCGTCCGCGCTGCACGCGTAGGCGCCTTTCGGGGTCTCGGCGTTCCACTTGACCGATGTGGCACGGCGGTCAAGGTCTTTGACAACCACCTTGTCCGGCAAGACGTCGCCGCCGATCGAGCGGGCGGTTTCGCGCTGGACGTTCTCCATGGAACTCGCGCAACCGGCGAGGGCAAGAACGGTACCGAGAGTGATAATTACTTTCTTCATTTCTGGAACTCCTCATTTGTTAATTGGAAAACGTTACTGTGACTGATTGCGAGGACACGGTGCCGAGGTTGTTGGTGGCCTTGATCGTGAGCGTGTGCGGACCATTCGCGAACACGGTTGTGTTGATGAAATGGTTGGGATGATACGGGTTAAGAAAATAGTCATAGTGCACGCCGTCGATCAGGAACTCCGACTTCCCGTTCACGACACCGGGGATGTCATTGGTAGTGCCGTCGATGCCGGCACTACCGGTCAGGGTCGCGCCGGCCGCAGGTGAGGCGATGCCCACGATCGGGCCACCTTCATCCAGGGCCACGACCGCGCTGCCGTCGAAGAGCAAGGTCGCGTTGTTGTACGCCACGAGCGACGGGAGAAACCCGTTAATGCGCGTCAGGTCGGCGGGCGTTGGATTGAAGTTGTTTTCAAACGCGCCGCGTAGCGCGACAACCGCATATTTCGCGAACTGGTGGCGATAGACCGTCGTGCTGAGCGGCGCGTTGGCTACCTTAAGCGACATCTGGTTGCCGACCCCATCACTACCCACACCGTCTAGCACGCCATCGTGGGCCAAATCATTCCGCATCGCCTCGGCGATGTTGAGGGTTGCAAGACCTGGTGACCCGACCGGGTTGACGGTCCCGGTCTGGCCAAAGTACGCCACGTTGTAGAGCCAGGAGGCGAGGCCTGAAAGGAGACCGCCATATTTTGTGTCGGCGCTCACACTGGCGTTCTGCGACGGGTAGACCGGCGTGGTAATGATGATGTCAAACCCCGCGACCTGGCTCAGGCGGCCGTTCGCGACCGTGACCGCGGCCGCGGTCGTTTGTCCGTGCTGGATGTCGTATTGCGCGAGACCGTAGGCCGCGTGCGACAGCGGTGTCACGTTCGCCGTCGTCGCACCGGCGCTGACCGCGACCACCGAATCCAGACGGGTATTGAGGCACACGGGATTCGCGGGTGCGTTGACAGTAGGAACTGATTGAGACTGCGCACCGGTGAACCAATAGATGGTCTCGTTGTAGCACCCGGTTGCCTCGACGATCACATACGACGGCGGGGCGGAAAGAGTGGTGCTGTAGCTGCCGTCGGCATTGATCGGCGTACTCTGCAAGAGTGCACCTTTTGACCCACCGCTGAAGTCGTAAACAGCCACGCTGCCGCTGACAAAGGGCGCACTCGCGGCCACGACCCCGCTAAGTGTTGTTGGGGTAGAGACCGGAGGGGGCTGTGAACCACCGCCCCCTCCGCACCCAGCGCCTATAAGGGCCAATGCAAGCGCGAGGATTGTTTCCGAATTAAAGGTCATTGAATGCTGCAAGAACACGGACCGCTAGGATGTGCGCCAAGACAACTACCGTTGAAGCTTAGTGTGAAACTTGTCGTTCTTGTGTTGCCTGCGGTGTCTGTCGCAGTAACTGCAAGATTATTCATACCTAGAGTGTTGGCACAGCCACCTGGTACCGAGTATGGCGCTTGGAGAACAACGCCATAGCTGCCATTAGCAATGGTAGATGTTGCTGTCGAAGAACAGTACGAATTGCCCCAAGTTGCCGTGATGACGCCTGCAGGGCCACTTCTGCTGTCAAACACATTGCCGTTTACTGCGCAGTAATAAATAGCTGACATATAAGTGGTTGGCAATGCCAGAGTTGGGGGCGTGTTGTCCACTTGAACACCAACAGTTGCAGTGGTACTTAAACCAACAGTATTTGTTGCTTTGACAGCAATGGTGTGCGCACCGTCGGAATAGCTTGTCGTGTTAAGCGGGAAGGCAGGTGTAGTGAGATTTGTCGTTACTGTGGAAACAGACGCACTATTTACAATCAGTTCGGCGCTGCTCAGTCCTACGTAATCCTGAATGGATGCAGTTACGTTCGGTGTCCCGCGCATCCAGGCATTAGGAGTGGGTGAAGTGATCGTCACAATCGGCGACGAGATGGGCACAAGCTGCACGCCGGCCCACATCGGGTCAGTGCTGCCGGCATAGGTCTCGGCGAACGGGAGTACCATGCTGGAACCGAGGCCGGTTTTGTTGTTCGCATGCTGGGCCATTTGGAGCATGGAGACGCCGACACCTTGGCGATAGACAGTCGGACTAAGTGGGACAGTACCAAAGGACAGCTGCACGGGGTTGCTTGTGTTGTCTGTGCCCATACCATTAAGCAGGCCATCGGCCGCGACGTCCTGGTACATCAGCTGAACGAATTTGATGGAGATATACGGCTTCTGCAGCGGGGCAACACCGGTGGGATGGTTGTTATACGCCCACATAGAAATTCCACCAGCCAAGAAACCATATTTGAGTGGCGAGGTGAGCGACGCGCTTGCGTTGGCAACATCGGTGATCTCAAGAGGCACAGTCTTGATAATGTCGAACCCAACAAGGTTCGAGAAGCGCATGTTGGCGTCGCTGATCGCTGTGGCAACGGCCGTGCCTTTCTTGATCTCGTAGGCAGCCAAGCCGGCGGCGGCCGTGGTATAGGCGGTAATCGACGTGGTGATGGAGGCCCCCGTCGTATAGTTAACGACCGCCTGCATCTTGTCGCCGGTATCCAGCGGAATGTTGGTCGTCGGGGCCATTTCTTCGTTGTAGTAGCCGCCCGTAATTTCGAGCAGGAGCGGGCGGGACTCAACCTGCAACGACAGGGCATAGGTGCCGGTCCGGGTGTCGGTCGTTGCTTGGCCGAGCACGCTCCCTTTGGTTCCTGTGGAATAGTCGTAGGCAGTCACGGTGCCGTTGAGGATAAGGCCATCCAAGACGGTGCCCGTCACCTTGCCTGTCGGAACCGCCGACGGGGTTGAGCCGCCACCCCCGCCGCTGCAAGCGGTGAGTAACAGGGCAAGAAGAATCATCGTAAATGTTGAAGTCCGAAGCATGGTTGTTCTCCCTTAATTAATAAACTGCGTAGATACCAAATCGGATAACCCGCATCCCATCACTGGTCACGGGCTGCTCGAACTGCAGATGTATCCCCATGTCCCAGTCCCGATTGACTTGCCACTCACTGCTGGCATTCACCACCACGAGAAAATCATCGTTCGTGCGGTCTGGATAGGGGCAGGTCGCACAAAGAAAACCACCAGAGGTGACGGCATAGCGATTGCTGTAACTCTCGTTGGCGTAGGCCGCACCCACACCTAACCACGGCTTCCAGCCGCGCGTGACACGCATCATCATTTGGTATGACAACCCAACACTCAGACTTGTGACTTCGTTGTGCACATTTGTCGTACTGGCGTTCGTTGTGAACGTGTCATAGGCAACCTGCGCCATCAGCCGGCTGTCCCGTCCCATGTCTATGAGCATGACCGCAGCCGGTGAGAACCCGGCGCGTTGCTCAGTCGGACCTAGTGGATCTTCGACGTTATAGAGCGCAATGGATGGCAAGACACCAAAGCGGAACGACTCAGCCGCTTGGGCAACTGGAATAATGAGTAGAAGTACAAGCGTGGTGAGAATACGGCGGGTACACATTTAGGTGACTCCCTGTCTGTTGTTGTTATTGCCATCATAGGGGTAACTGCGAAACTGCACAATTCGCCCTATTACGTTTTTCGTAACCAAGCGCGGAATTGGACTTGTGTCATGGGTTTACCCGTTGCTCTTTTAGCAGCGGTACGAATCAGTCGATAAAAGGCGGTGTGGGGTATTACCTTGCCGCCCGGATACTGGAATGCTGGCCCATTTTTCCGGCCCTCCAGAACTTCATCGGTCAGGACAGCGAGGTCGATCGGCAGCGCCAGCGCTCGCAGTGTCGGTACATTCATTTTGATCAGGTCCGGGACGGAGTATCCGGCCGCGATGAGATACAGAATGATTTTTTGTCTTGCGCTCTTTCGATGCAGGAAAGGCTGAAGACGTAGGTAGTGATCCCTTTTCAAAACATTTCCTCAACGCGAATCAGGACGAGCTGTGGCGAGACATAGATTACTTCACGCAGAGAAGTATTGAACTCGGTTGAGCGATTGGTGTCTGTGATGGCGGTTTCTGTCGCACTGGTGGCAGCGGCGCCAAAAGGACTGGTACGGGCCAGCCCGCGTGCTCCGGCGGCAACGGCAGCCAAGACAGCGTTGGTGCCGCTGTGTTTGGCAATCTGACTGTTGTCGATCTGCATGATGCCGTTCAATCCCGAGACCTTCTGAGCATCGAAAATCAGCCCCTTCATGGTGAACTCGTGGCCGTCCAGAGTAATGCCCTTGGCTACCTGCATTTCAAGGCGCTTGGTGCCGCCATTCAGCCCCTTCGATGCATACAGTAAGGTGCCGGCTCGCAGCGTGCGCTTGTCGCCGACCACATCGGTAGTCAGGCGCAACTCGACAAGCCCCGGTTCTGCGCTGGAACTGTTGCGCTCCAGCGCCGCCTCGAGCCACTGACCAAGCCGGATACCGAAACGCTGCTTGGGCACAGGTACGGAATCGGAATAGATCGCGTTGTTAGTTCCGGTTCCGCTGCGTGGCGGCGGAATGTAGTGCGAGTCGTCACCGCCCGGGCCGGCCGTGTCACTGGCCGCCTCTCTCCCGTTTTCACGGGCAGCATTGCCGCTCGCGTTATTCCTTGCAGGCGTCGATGCTGTGCCGTACTTGCTGCTTTGGGGTGCTGTGCGGACAGGCTCCTTGCTGGCCGGCAGGAGCGTCTTGGGATCGCTGGTCTTCACGCGGTTCGCGCGTTGCTGTTCCTCACGCTCGGTCACCCCGGACAGCGCACGCAGCTCGTCCGGGGAAACCGGCCACACAGGGTCCGTCCAGAACCCCGCCACGGACACCACAGCAAAAAACAGTGCAGAGCGTATCGTCGTTACCACTGTGCAGAGACCTCGCCCTTGTCCGTCAACACTACGAGTTTCAGGATTTCTTTAGGGTTAACCAACGTGTCGATGGTGGTCAGAACCCCGTTGACGGATTCGCGCGGCGGGATGCGTGGCGGTACATCCTTACCGGACTCAATTGGGCGCGGCTGCTTGGTCTCCGGATCAAGCCCGAAGAGCCTGGCATCGAGTATGGTCACACCTTGGGTGTTTGAATCCGAATCGACCTGAAACGTAAAAATGGTATATGGCTCATACGTCAACGCGCGATCGACAAAGAGCGTGATGGTATCGCCATTCTTGAGAGTGAGTTTCTGTTCTTCCTTGATGCGTTTGATGCTGGGACTCTTCTGCGCGATGACGCCGACACGCGCAATCGCCTTGAGGTCGGCCAGCTTCTCGAGATCGTCCAACTTCTTCTGGTATTCGGTTTCCAGTGCCTTGGTGCGCTGGGCGATACCCTTCTGAATCAGGTTCTCGCGCTCGCCGTCGCCAAGCTCGAAGGTCACATCCGAATAGTGTTTGCTCAGATCGTTCGTGGAACGCAATTCCACCGTGATTACGTAGCCGGCCACGGTGGCAAAGAGGTTCCCATAATACTGCGGTGAACGTCCGGTCTGCGATGGCGGAATGGTGACCACAAAGCTGTTGCGTCCTGGCTCGCGCTTGGAAACAAAGGCTGGGTTAGTGATATTCAAGGTAAACGGCACATATTGATCCTGTTCGTCGAGCACGAACGGAAAAATAAACCGGGTGCCAAGATCCGGCACGATATCGATCGTCAGCGTAGTGTGTTTCGCCAGCACCACACTGCGATTCTTCGGTGCGGCCTGTGCCGGCAGGCAGAAGGCGACAGACAACAACGCCACAATCAGGAAGCGGATCGCATTCATTGGTTAGTTGTCCTTGCGTTCAATAATCATGAGGCCAGCGGTGTTGTTGGTGGTACGCGGCACGGCGCGCACGACGAGCGTGGTATCAAACGGTTTTTCAATGCGACCACCCTGCCCCTCAACGAGGATCGTGCCACGCAAACGCACGGTCGCATCCAGATCATGACGATCAAGCACCGTGGGTGCGTTGCTGCCCTGCACGAATTCCAGAAAGGAACGGGTCTTGGCCTTCTGGACCCGCGCCAGGTAGTTGTCCTGCTTAAGTGATTCCTTGGTGATCCGTTGCATATCCGGGCTCATCATGTTCATGGCTTCGGCGTAGTCTTCGAAGATTGTGTCGCTGTTCAGCGACAAGTAAGAATGCAAAAAGCGTTGCGATGCGGCCAACAGTTCCTGTGTGCTGCGTGTGGAGGGCTTCAGGAATTCAATGGACCCAAGAACGCGCCCGGCTTCGTCCACCGCCACCACAGGTTTGGGTGCCAAGGTGCTGACCAGCACGATCAGCATGTGCATGAACAGAGTCGCAAAGAAAAGCCCCCAGCCCAAGAGCGAGTATCGTTGAAGCTTCCGGATCAAAGAACCAGTCGGGCCGTGCATCGCCAGCAATTCGTTGGCCTTGGCCTTAGCTGGCTTCTCGGTTCTCAACTTCTCGGGTGCGTTCATGAATTATCGCCTTTTCAACTGCTGCTTAATGATGGCGTTACGCTTGTCGCGGCGTTGGCGCATCTTCTCCCCAACACCGGTATCCGCGGGCGCCGTGACGTTGGCCGGCGCGTTTGTGTCCTCGACGGAGTCGCCCGCCGCGCTCATAACGGTTCCACTGCTGGCACTGGGTGATCCGGCAAGTGATTGCCGCGTGCCGGCGCGTGATGTTGGCCCCGATGCAACCGACGAAGAAACTCCTGTCATGAGCTCCTTGATGCGTCCGCCGACTGCCCCACCGACCTTTTCGGACGCTTTCGCGGTCAAGGCACCCGCCGCGATCGCCGCGCCGACAAATGGGGTCACGATACCGGCCGCTGCCGGTGCGTTGGCAACCAGCGCCTGGGCAATGAGGGGCGAGGCGATCAGCACTGCTATCAAGAGCAGGTGCATGACTGAAAACAGCATGTAGATGTTCGAGACTGCAACCGCCCCACTCAACTCAGGGTCAACGACAATGACATTGGCGGCATTCTTGAAGAGTTCGGTAAAGACCGTGAGCAACAGGGCCTGTATAAACGGCCACAGGAGTGCCATACCCATAATCAGGCCCCACCCCCGCAGGATGCGGAAGGTGGTGGTGATCGACATAGGAATTGCGATAAGACCCCAAATATACGCCACGCCGTAAATCAACACGTTCGCAATTTTGAGAAACGTGGCAACGAATGTAGCGACAATCAACGTCAGGTAATACGCGAGGCCAGTTATTATCACAATTGGACTGGCCAAGTAGTCCGTAAAACTCATGCCATCCTTAGTTAGTCTTTCTGATGACTTCAGCATGATGTCGGAGAACGTTTTCATCAACGTATCGAGGGAGCCTTTCGATTCGGACCAGCTGTAGATCGAATTCATGAAGTCGATGACGTAATAACCGATCGCACCATAAAGCCCGAGCACAACACCCCAGCCCACCATGTCACGAATCGCCGCCGCCCACTTACCGCC
>CAYHWW010000065.1:0-471 GCA_964360145.1 uncultured Oligoflexia bacterium
TCTCTTGCATCGCAGGGTGGGTCCATACACGGGCTGCTGCCCGCCGCGTGGAGCCACGAGGAGGAAGCAACGAAGCTAGCCGGGAAAATACCGAGCCTACTACCTACCGTGAAATGAACCAGGTCAGAGCCTGGAGCAAGCGGCGCACCAAAGCCCCATAGGGCGGGTAGAAATACTTCACGGCACTGAAGCGCCCTTGGGTGACCACCGCACGTTCATGGGAGAACGTGCGGAAGCCGTACTCACCATGGTAGTTGCCAAAACCGCTGTCCCCCACCCCGCCAAAGGGCAAGTGAGGGTTGCCCAGGTGAATGATGACGTTGTTGATGACGGTGCCCCCCGCTGAGGTTTGGGAGAGCATGCCATCGATGCGGTCTTGCTCACTGGAAAAAGCATAGAGCGCCAAGGGCTTACCCCGGCCCTGGATGTCAGCGAACACCGTTGCGATGTCGTCATAGGCGATCACCGGCA
>CAYHWW010000065.1:481-16261 GCA_964360145.1 uncultured Oligoflexia bacterium
CGGCAAGATGGGGCCGAAGAGCTCCTCTTTCATGACGGACATGGTCGCGGTGACGCCGCTGAGCACCGTGGGGGCAAGATAGCGCGTCGCCACATCGGCACGGCCGCCGCACTCGAGCACGGCACCGGCGGCCACGGACTCTTCCACGGTCTTCAAGAGCCGGGCGCAGGTCGCCGTGTCCACCATGCGAGCCAAGTCCGGGCAGCGGGAGCGCTTCTCTTCATTGGCGCCGTAGCGTTTGGCAATGATGGCCTTCACCGCGGCGATGAACTCTTTCTCCTTGGAACGATGGACGAAGACGTGGTTGGGGGCCACGCAGGTCTGCCCTGCGTTCAAGAACTTGCCCCAGGCCACCCGCTCCGCCGCCACGGCGACGTCGGCGGTTTCATCGACGATGACGGGGGACTGGCCGCCCAGCTCCAAGGTCACCGGAGTGAGGTGCTTGGCTGCCGCGGCCATGATCTGCTTGCCGATGCGGGTGCTGCCCGTGAAAAGGATGTGGTCGAAGGGCAGTTCCAGCATGATGTTGGAAATACTCGATGGCCCGGTGAAGAGAGCCACTTCGTCCCGCGGGAACACTTCTTCGATGAGGGACTTCATGAACTGGCTCGTGCACCGCACCTTGTCGGAGGGGCGCATCATCACGGCATTGCCCGCCGCGATGGCGGCCACCAGCGGGCTCATGAGCAAGTTGAAGGGGTAGTTCCAAGGGGAGAGCAGCAGCACCAGGCCCTTGGCCTCATAGTGGACGGCGCTGGCGGTGCCCATGAGGGTGAAGGGCGTCTTCACTTTTTTGGGCGCCATCCAGCCCCTCAGATGGGAAATCGTGTGGCTGATCTCCATGAGCACGGGTTGCAGCTCAGAGAGCTCCACTTCCACCCGAGGCTTGGAGAAATCATCATGGAGGGCGGTAAAAAGCTCGCTTTGGCGACGCAGGATGGCGGCCTTGAAGCGCTTCAAGCGGGCGATGCGCTCCTCGGCGGTGCTGTTGGCAAGCTGCCAACGCTTGGCTTTCTGAGCGGCGAAAGTGCGGTGGATCTGCTCCTCGATGGAGGAGGCTGCCAGCGCGGTGGGCGTGCTCGCCGTGACAACCGTCGCCAAACCAGGCTCGCGATCCATGTTGATGATTTCCATAAAAACCCCCAAGGCCAGGAGTTTAAGGCTCCGCTCCGCGGAAGGCAACCCATGTTGCCTTTCCGGCAGTCATTGGAGGTCAATGACCCAGCGCAAGGCAACATGGGTTGCCTTAAGGGTCAACGCCCTGCAACGCCGCTGATACATTGCCCTGACAAGACGGGTGACCTCGGCTAGGCTTTCCTCAACGCCAACCCTGAGGAGCACCATGGCCCGCACAATTTTAACCATCAACGACTTCTACACCGGCGCCAGTACCTTGCGGCGCCACTTCGAGGGCCGCTTCAAAGCCCCCCGGGATCCCGACGGTGGTCGCTTCGTATGGGACTGGTGGCATGTTCCCAACCAGTACACGCTGCTGCGTACTCCGGCCTATGAGTTTTTCCCAAAAGAAATTTACGATCCCCTTCACCTGCGCCTCATCGACTGGAGCCGCCGCAACCTGGGCTGCCACGACATCAGCCCCCCGTGGATGAGCTGCTACGTGGAAGGCTGCAGCCAAGAACTGCACTGTGACATGCCCCATGGGCCCTTCGCCTATGTGTATTCGCTCACACAATGGAAGACACGCGCCTTCCGCGGCGGTGAAACGTTCTTGCTCCGCGATGAAGTCATGGAGCTCTGGAAGGGCCTGCCCTCCCGCCCCCAGTATGAAAGCAAAGAGCTCACCCAAGAGATTCCACCCCTTTTCAATCGCCTCACGGTGTTCGACCCTCGGGTGCCCCACGGCGTGAGGCGCGTGTCCGGTGCCAGCGACGTGCTGGATGGCCGCCTCGTGGTGCACGGCTGGTTCACGGAGCCGCGACCGTGGATTGACGGGCCCGTGCCTCAAAAAAGCCTGAAAAACGCCATGGAAGGGCTCATGGAACAGCTCCACTCCGTCATGGAGAGCGGCCTCGACGTGTCCGGCATGCTGACGGTGCAAGTGCATGTCTCTGCCGCCGGCGCGGTCACCCGCACGGTCTTCAGCGCGGACACCATGCGGGGCTGCACCGACCAAGAGTCCACTCAACTGAAAAAGCTCATCGCGGCCTATTTCCGCTCGGGGCGTTTCGGCAAACAAAAAGCTCCCTCCACACTCATCATCCCGCTGCTGTTTGAGCGGGCATAAACACAAGGAGAACAAAATGAGCGAGCGCATCAATGATCAAGCAATGGACACGATTTTTCACAACGCGCGGACCCACAACGGCTGGCTGAACAAGCCCGTGGCCGACAGCCTGCTCCAGCAGGTTCACGACCTGATGAAGTGGGGGCCCACCTCGGCCAACTGCTGCCCCGCCCGCATCACCTTCGTGAAGAGCAAAGAGGCTAAAGAGCGGCTGAAACCCTGCCTCGACGCGGGAAACGTGGAGAAAACCATGACCGCCCCCGCCACGGCCATCATCGCCATGGATATGGAGTTTTACGAAAAACTCCCAAGGCTCTTTCCCCATGCCGACGCACGCTCCTGGTTCAAGGGCAACGAGGCGCTGATCAAGAGCACCGCCTTCCGCAATTCATCCTTGCAGGGCGCCTACTTCATCATAGCCGCCCGCAGCCTGGGCCTCGACTGCGGCCCCATGTCGGGCTTCAATAGCGACAAACTCGACGCCGAATTTTTCAAAGGCACGAACTGGAAGTCCAACTTCCTCTGCAACATCGGCCACGGCGACCCCGCGAAGCTCTATCCTCGCTCACCTCGACTGGACTTCGACGAGGCTTGCAAGGTTTTGTAAGGGCCCTTACCAGGGCCTTGTGCTTTTCTGGCCAGGCGGCAACCATGGTTCTACAGTGCCATCTTTAGGGTTAATGCAGCAATCATAGCCGTCAGCATGATCGGCTAGAAGTTCACCCTGCTCGGAAAAGAAAATATTGGTGAAGTATTTTCGGTGGAATCCAAAATCTAAAAGCGACTGAATTTGAATTTGCCAGAGTATTTTTCCTGCTTCATCTACGCCAAAGATATTACGGATAACACCAGTGTAGTCCACCAATGCCACTAATATATCCCCGACCTGAAGTATTTTTGTGACCTTGCTTGGCAATGCAACCTGTTTGCCAGAAACGAATAGCTGGCCATCCTGAATTTGATAAGAAATAGCATTCATTGAATCACTCCTAGAATTTCTTGGGCGTCCCTAAACCATACGCTTGGAATTTCTTCTTGAAGGATCTCGTATTGGATTGCTCCAGCCCTGCCACCGAAATTTGCTCTAGACAACTGTCAAACCAATAGAACAGCGCACGGGCGCAAACTACTTAATCAAAAACCCGCCAGCAAAGCATCCATGGCTGCCAGCACCTGTTTGCGAGCCCGGGCCAATGCCCTTGGCGTGATGCCGCTGGTGGTAAGCACGTCCACTAGGGCGCCGAAGCCCAAATACTGCAGTGATTTGGCGAGATCGAAGAGGTCCTCATCGCCCTTGCCCTTGGCGATCTGGGGGTCTTGCTTCAAGACCGTGACCAGGCGCTTCGCCCCCGTGTGGCGAATGGCATCGTGGGTGGCACGGTAATCTTCGTGGATGGTGCAGTAGTAGAGAAAGAGCACGTACACCGCCATGGCATCGGTGTCGCCATCCGCCCAATCGAAAAAGGCTTCCACGATGGCGCGCACCTGGGCACGGGCGTCACCGGCGGCGGCGATGCGCTCGACGGTGAGGGCCTGGCCCTGGGCAATGACGAACTGGATGGCAGTGCGAATGATGTCGCCTTTGTCCTTGAAGTGATAAGCGACGTGGGAGCGGCCAATGCCCAGGGGCTTGCCGATGGCCTCAAAGCTGGTTTCCTCGATGCCTTTCTCGGCGATGCACTTGATGGCGGAACGCACGATGCGCTCCTTCATCACCTCGCCCTTACGGGGTTCCGTTTGCAAAAGTGGGGCGAGGATGGGATCCACGACTTTCTTGCGAGCCATAAGCCCAGACTACAGCACTTCTTTGTAGAATGGCACTGTGGGCGCGCCCAAAGCAGGCGCGCAGCTGAGGGCTTCCGCCAGTCCTCGCACCGGCGCCCAATCCACGGACCGGAACAGCGACGGATCGGTGGGTAACGGAGCCCGACGACCCGGCCGCGGGGCACCCAATCTCTGATCCAGGGTCAACGCGTTTTCCGACGGCATGCGCAGGTAGTGCTCGAAGGGCCTCGACGGGTCAGTGATCTCGCTTAAAAGCTCAAAACCCCATTCGTTGATGAACGCCCGCACGGTGCCCCCGTGGGTTTCGCCGGTGAAAAAACGGGGCATCACATAACGCAGCTGCCCATCTACGAGAGCCTGTCGCGTGCCCACTCCAAGAACACCAGAACGAATGGCCTGGGCGAAAATCACGCTCATGTAGTTGCGGGAGGCGCCAGGCTTCTGAATGGCGTTCTTCATTTCCACGCTTTCCTCATCCATGCGTATGCGAGGATTGCGCAACTCCATGGGGAGCCGACCATTATCGCCCCCATAGCCACGATGAGCGATGCGGATGAAGGCTTTGATGTCGGTGAGATTATTTTCCGCCGCGGCGAAGACGATGACGGACCGCCCATCGATGGTGCGCTCTTCGTTCAAGAGGGAGTGATGAATGGAACTCCCCCGCTCCACGAGGCCCATGGCGATGTAGGTTTCCGGCACCCAGTTGCCGAGGTGGTTGAGCAAAGCATCGGTGTAGGCGGGATAACGGGAAAGATCGGGATCCGCGGGGATGACGTCGTGATCCTCCTCCCGCTGGATGAGGGTCACGATGGAAAGACGTTCTCCCTCAGCGACATAGCCATGGACAAACATGAGGGGCGTACCCCCGGCTTGGACGGAGGGGCAGCCCCCGCCTCCGAACAGGACTAAAAGTGCTGAAATCATTGTTGATTTTAACAGTCCTGAGCTACCCATAATACTTGACTCAACTACAATATTTTAGTAAATGAGTCAAGTGATAATGGTCAACTTTTTCGCAGCCTTACTGCTGACGATGGGTGCTGCATTGGGCCAAGGGCCCAGTGCGGGCACCGCTGCGCCCATTTCCGATGCAGTGAACGCCGCCATTCAAGGTCACAGCATTCAATGCCGGGTCATGCTGGAGGACGAACACCTCCTCCAGGTGGCCGAGACCTTGGCCTTCCAAATTTTGAAAGCCCATCGGAAACTTCTCACCCACTCTGAAGACCGCCTGCTTGTCGAACTTGCCGCCACACCGCGAGATACGCTGCTCTCCCAACTCTCACCCGATGGCCAACAGGAAGTGGCATCTCTTCTCAGAAGACGGCTCACGGCGGTGCGCATCGCCGGTGCGCTCACGGGCACCACCGCGATTTCGGAACGACAGGCGGCCGAGATCATCGTAGGTCGATCCCATGAGGGATTGCGCCGCATCGTCTACGCTAGAAATCACGGGCGATGGGACGACGTCATCCGCATTTTTGAAAGCCTCAGCGCGGATGCACGCGGTTCCGAATTCGCCCTGCAACAGCTCGCCTTCGCCCTCAACCGTCGCGGTGCGGCGGGAGACGTCGCCCGGGCGGAAGCCATCCTGCGCAGACTCATGGCCGAAGGCTCAGAGAACGGTGAAACCTTCGGCTTGCTCGCACGGATCTACAAGGATCGCTACTATGCAGCCCTGGAGGACGAAGCCCCAGCCACCGAGAGCAAAGCCCTCCTCGACGAGGCCATCCAGCTCTATCGCCAAGGGTTCAGCGCGGATACCAATAACTACTATCCAGCCATTGCCCTCATGCACTTGCTCGTGGAGCAAGGCACCACAGCCGCCCTGCAGGAAGCAAATGACCTCAGCGGTTTCATCGCATTCTCCCTTGCGCATGTGATCAGCACGGGCCGCGATGACGTGTGGGTCTATGCATCCGCGATTACCGTTTCAGCTCTCGGGGGCCAATGGGACAAAGCGGAAGCACACCTCAATTCCATGCTGAGCCACCTTGAAGTGCCGTGGATGGCGACCACCACGCGGAGAGACTTAGAACGACTGCGCCGCAACCTGGGGCGCATGAATGCGCCCAGCTTGGAAAACGGCGGTGACGCCCGCCTCGCAGCCATCATCGCCCGCCTCAGGCAGCGCGAAAGTTCCCACGCCCTGGCCCTGGCCACCAGCCCCAGTCCCGCGGGCCGGGTTACTGGCGAAGGCATCATACGCACGGGTCCCGTGGACGTCGCCGCGGAAGCCGCCGCCACGGGCTTCGGCCTCCAGCTTGAGAAATTCCAACGCTACGGGCGCGCGGTCATGGACCCTCAAGACTTTCTGCGACAATATGAGCAAAACCTGGGGGGCGCACTCTTGGGCATGACCAAGGACCACCACCGCCCCCTGTACCAGGGCTACGCCAACGCCACGGGCCTTGAGCCCTGGTGGGAGGGATATCGACGCCTGGGCATCGATGCAGCAAACGATAGCCAGCACACGGCCCACTACATGGAGCGCATCACCGCCACCGGCGAGCCCGTGGTGTTCCTCGTGCCCCGGGGCCTCTATCACTCCACCACGGCGCTCTCTTTCACTGCCACCGAGATGGAATGGATCCTTGCCGAACCTGAAACCCGCGCCCGCAACGTGGTCTTCGTCTTCGGCGCCTATGAGATGATCCCCGAGCAGTTCGTAACAGAAATCTTCGCCCGCCGCGGCGCCACCAATGCGACGAACCTGATGTCGACGATCATCCGGGGCTACCAGCGCTTCCTCATCCCCCGTACGGAACTCAGCGGAAACTGAGTTCCGCCCCTACCTCCCCCGGGGGAGCCCCCACGGGAACTCAGTTTCCGCTGAGTTCCGGAACACCCCCGGGTTATGCTCCTCACCCATGAACACACTCTTCGCCCTTACCCCCGCTGGCTTAGGCATTCTCATCGTCATCCAGGCTGGCCTCAATCGCCGCATCGCCGCCCATTGGAGCCTACCCGCGGCAGCACTGCTCAATGCCGCCGTGCTCGCCATCGCCGCAACCGCGGTGTTTTACATCACCGCATCCCAGCGCACGGTGGATCTCAAGTCTTTCTCCCCGTGGTTCCTCTTCCCCGGCCTCATCGGCCTCACCCTCGTCCTTGGCGGGCCCTGGGCCATGGCCCGCTTTGGCGCGGCCCATACCTTTGTCCTCGTCGTGGCGGCACAGCTCCTAACCAGCGCACTGTGGGATCTCAAAATAGAAGGCATCGCCCTCACCACGCCGCGGGTCGCGGGCATCGTACTCACCTGGGTCGGCGCCTTCGTTGCCACTTGGAAATGGAAGCTGTGACAGAGAACCGCAAGCCCCGCCGCAAAACCGCCGCGCGTTACGCCGTGGCCCAGTCTATTTCAGAGGTGGGCCTGGGCAGCGTTCTCCATGGCTTTCATGTTCCCTGGGGCGGCCATTTTCTTTCCTTGAACCAGGCCCTCATCCTCACCTTCGCCGCTAAGGGTGCGGTGAACCGCCGCGATGCCATCGCCATGGTCAGCGCCATTTCCAACTCCGCCGCCGTGCTCAAATCCCTTTCTCCCGCCGGTCGCAAACTGGGGCCCATGGTGGCCATCAGCACCCAAGGCGCGCTTTACGGCCTGGGCTTGGGCCTCGTCGGCGCCAATGCGCTGGGCGCGGCGACGGGCGCCGCCCTGCTCTCTCTTTGGGCGTTCCTCCAACCACTGCTCTCCGCCTACGTCATTTTTGGATCCACCCTCTTCGAAGCCCTCTTGAGAATTTGGCGGGACATCACGGAAGCGTTGCACCTCCCCGCGGAAATCGGCCCGTGGATTTTACTCGGCATCGTCACCTTGAAAATGCTGCTTGCCATCACCGTAGCCCTTGTCGGCTGGTTCGGCCCCCGTCGGCTTGAAAGGCGCTACTTCGCCTACCTCCAGCGCATGGGCAAAAAAATGCCCCGGCGGATCAAGGCAGCACCCCAAGAAAGCGCCGTGGGCGGCGCGTTGAAAGACATGGCCCATCCCCTCTTCTTATTTTCCTGCGCACTGAGCGTCGGTTTCTTCGCTCTGCAAAAACATGATGGCGCCGCCGCCATCGCCCTCTACGGCCTGCGTCTTTTCGCCCTAGGCCTCCTCTTTTTCTGGGCGGTGCGCGCCCTTCCCCCGTACTTGAAGAAGTTCCGCCGCCACTGAGATGGCGATCTCCGCCGGGTGGTTGCCGCCCAGGGGCAAGCCCACGGGGCAGCGCAACCGCGCCAAGTACCCCTCGCTGACGCCACGGGCCTTCAGCTCCGCGCGAATTTTGATGGCTTTCACCGGGCTGCCGATGACGCCGACATAGGGCGCATCAGGATGGTGACGGAACAACGCCTCCAGCACCGGCACATCGGTGCCATGACCCTGGGTCATGCAGATGAAAAAAGTGTTTTTCGGAAACTGAGCGACGCCGCTCACCACGTCAACGAGGTGGTGCCGTTCCACATTGCTCGCCACGGGAAGACGCTCCACCCACTCCGCACGGTGATCGATGACGGTGACCCGGCACGGCAGAGGGAGCAACGCCCGAGTGAGGGCCTGGCCCACATGGCCCGCGCCGAACACCACGATGTTCCACCCCACGGCATGGTGGCCCTCGAAAAGAAAGGTCACCTCGCCACCGCAGGTCATGCCGATGTCCCGCTGCAGATTCCAAGTGTGGAGCCGCGGCTCGGCGAGCCTTGGCTCAGCGAGCCGCGGTGCCCCGGGCTCAGACATGGCTCCTGGGGCCAACATCTCTTGGGCTTGGGCGATGGCGCGGGCCTCCACCTTACCGCCGCCGACGGTGCCCCAGTGCAAACCCTCCGCGGTGACCAATGCCTTTGCCCCCGGGTCCTGGGGCGCGTGGCCCCGGGCTGCCACGAGAGTCACCGCGACGAAAGAGCGTTGTCGCTGGGACAACTCAGCGGCAGCTTGCCAAAAACCAGTCACGGCTCGCGCTCCCATCGTGCAAAGCGCTGGGGGTGAATGCCCCGCAGCACTTGCTCTGCGGTGGCAGGCAACTCCAAGCTGGGATAGCTCCCCTCATAAGGCGCCAGATTTTTCAGCGCATCATGAATGGCGGTCCAGACGCTGACGCACAAAAGCAGCGGCGGCTCCCCCACGGCCTTGGCGCCGCGAAGGCTTTTGCGACTTCCATCATTGGGGAGGAGCTTCACGTTGAAGATGCGCGGCGTGTCCTGGATATTCGGTATCTTGTACGTGCTCGGCGAATGGGAGAGCAGCGCGCCAGCCCCATTGTAATGAAGTTTTTCCGTGGTGACCCAGCCCATGCCTTGGATGAAACCGCCAATGACCTGCCCCAAATCAAGGGCCTCGTTGATGGGGCGACCCATGTCCATCAAGATGTCCGTGCGCAGCACCTTCACCGCGCCGGTGAGCGCATCCACGGAGACCTCGGAAGCGGCCACCCCTTGGGTGAAGTAGAGAAAGGCCTGGCCCTGGCCGGTGACCTTATTGAAGGAGAGCCCCGTGATGCGATAGTGCGCGTAATCCGAGAGTGAGATGCGGTGGTGGTACGCCTCGTTGACCAGCGCGGCAAACGTCATGTGCCGGGAAGGGTCGCCCTCATGAAAGACAGCGCCGTCTTTGAAGATGATGCCGCCGTAGCTCGCCACCCCGGAGAGCCAATCCGCATCCGCGTTGGGGTCGTTACGGTGGGGCGCATCACTCACTTCGATCTCAGGTTCAGTGCCCAGAGCCGCGGTGTGCCGCGCCCAGCGTGCCTCCGGGATTTTCAGCAGTTGATCGGCTAACTGAGAAAGACGCCATTTGATCTTGCGCACGGCGAGCACCGCCGCCGCGCCATTGAGATCGGTGCCGCTGGAGGCCGCGGTGGGCGACGTGTTGGCGTTCTTGTCCGTGGCGGTGGCCATGAGACGCACCTGGGCCCGGGGGAGCCCCAGCTCTTGGGCGAGCAACTCCGCGATACGGGCATTGACCCCTTGGCCCATCTCGGTGGCGCCGGTGGAGGCCTGCACGCTGCCGTCGCGGTGGATGATGACCAACGCATTGGCCTGATTCAGAAAACGCGTGGTGAAGGAAATGCCGAACTTCACCGCGGTGAGCGAAAGGCCCCGGCGTAAAACAGGATTGGTGGCATTATGCTCTTCGATCTCCCAACGCCGGTGCTGATAGTCACAGTCTTTCTCTAGACGATCAAAAAGCTGCGGCAGGCAGTTGTTCTCCACCACTTGACCGTAGGGGGTCACGTTGCGCAGCGAACCCGCGGCTCCCTCATCGGCGTAGCAATTGCGTCGCCGCACGGTGAGGGCATCCAAGCCCAGCCGATGGGCGATCTCTTCCATGATGCGCTCGATGGTGGCGACGCCCTTGGGGCCGCCGAACCCGCGAAAGGCCGTGTGTGAATGATAATTGGTGCGGCATACCTGGCCCCGGATGCGAGCGTGGGGGAGGTAGTAGGCATTGTCGCAATGGAGCATGGCCCGCTCCATGATAGCGGTGGAGAGATCGGCATAGGCCCCGGCGTCAGAGTAAAGCTCCACCTCCAGGGCGATAATGCGGCCCTCGTCATCAAACCCCACCTGGTAGTGGTTCTCGAAGGGGTTGCGCTTCCCGGTCATCACCATGTCGTCATCTTTGCTGAGCACCATGCGGGCTGGGCGTTGCAATTTGCTCGCGGCCAATGCCGCGTAGGCGGCGAAGGGCGCACCCTGGGATTCTTTGCCGCCGAAGCCGCCCCCCATGCGCTTCACGATGCAAACTACGTCCTTGGAAGTGATACCTAAGGCATGCGCCACGACGTGCTGCACTTCCGTGGGGTGTTGCGATGAAGAGTGCACTTCCACCTGGCCGTCCTCTTTGGGGTAGGCGATGCAGGCCTGGCTCTCGAGGTAGAAGTGATCGGCACCCCGGATGACAATATGGCCACTGAGGCGATGGAGGGCCTTTTTCATGGCCCCCTCCACGTCGCCGCGCTCGATTTTGCGAGGCCCGGCGATGAAAGACTTCTCAGCACGGGCCTGCTCAATGCTCAAGATGGGTTTTAGAACCTGATACTTCACTTTCACACGGCTCTTGCCCACCGCCGCGGCCTCCCGGGTCTCGCCCACGATGACGGCGATGGCCTCCCCCACGAAGCGAGCTTCATCTTCGGCGAGGAGCGGTTGATCCTTAAAGATCGTGCCCCAGAGATTGCCATGGAAATCCTTCGCGGTGTACACGGCGAGCACACCGGTGGTTTTCAGCGCCGCACTGCTGTCAACGGCCAAGATGCGAGCCCGGGCATGGGGGCTCAAGAGCACCTCGAGATGGACCTCACCGGCCATGAGGGGACGGTCATCCACGTACTCGCTGCGACCAGAGACGTGAGTGTGGGCACTATCATGGGGGAGGCTGGTACTCACGGCGCCTCACCATGCTCGTGGAAGAACTTCAAGAGCAGCGATTCGCAGAGCACCCGGCGGAAGGCGGCGCTGCCCCTCAGATCAGACAAGGGCGTCACTTCATTGTGCATCGTCGCCACGGCCAGGGCCAAGGTTTCCGCACTGAGCGCTTTACCTTGCAATACCCGTTCGGTTTTCTTGAGACGCAATGGAGTTGCCGCCACGCCGCCGAAGGCGATGCGCAGGTTCGTAATCCCTTTTTTCCCCCAGGTGGCGCGGAACGCGGCGTTCACGGCAGAAATGTCGAGGTCCTTGCGCTGGGAAATTTTATAGAGGGCGAGGCGCTCGCCGGGCCGCGGCACATCGAACTCGATGGCAGTGATGAACTCGCCGACCTTCATCGCGGTCTTGCGATAGGCGACATAGAACTGATCCAGCGCCACCAGGCGCTTACCCCGGGGCCCTTGCAGGTGCACGGTGGCATTGGCCGCGAGCAAAAAGGGCGGCGTGTCGGCGATGGGAGAAGCGTTGCCCACGTTGCCGGCAAGCGTGGCCACGTTCTTGATCTGGGGTGAGGCGAATAGATCAAGGAAGCGCGCGAACTCAGGCACCGAGGACTTCACGGCCTGACGTAGTTCAGTGAGAGTGACCCGGGCGCCAACCTTCAAGCGGCTCTTGCCCGTTTTTTTCATTTCATGGAGCGCGCCGATGAGATGAAGACTCACCACCCGGGTGAGACGGAGCTTTCTCTTGTTGTGCGCAACGCCAAGGTCCGTACCCGCGCTGAGGATGCGGGCATCCCGGTGGCGCTTCAAGTACGCCGCCGCTTCCTTCAAGGTGCGGGGCGCATAGAATGAAAACTCGCCAGCCTCCAATGCCACGGGGCTGCTCAAGACCTTCCTCAAATCCCGCTCTTGCGCCAAGGACCAGAAGCGCTCCTCGACGGAGGCGCACTGCTTGATGTCCAGGGCAGTGGCCGCATCAACGATGGGCTGATAACCGGTGCAGCGGCAGAGATTCCCCGTGAGCGCGTTCTTTGCTTCCTGAGCGGAAACCGGGCCGCGGTCTTTGCGCCGCAGCCGCTTCTCAACAAGGCCGGTGAGCGCCATGACGAAGCCCGGGGTGCAGAACCCGCACTGACTGCCGTGGCACTCCATCATGGACCGCTGCGGGGGTGAGAGCTTTTCGCCCTCGGCGAGGGCATCCACGGTGATGATGCTGGAGCCATCCATTTGGGCCACGGTGGCGATGCAAGCATTCATGGGAAGGAACGCCACGCCCCCTTGCCCACCCCGTAAGGGCCGCGGAAAGTGCCGCAGCACCGTGCAGGCGCCGCAATCCCCCTCGGCGCAGACGATCTTCGTGCCGGTGAGGCCCCGGTCATAGCGCAGGTAGTCGGCGAGCATCCAGCCAGCGCGCTCGCCCGCGACTTCATGACACTTGCCGTTGAGGTAAAAAACAATGTGGTTACGGAGGGGCGCCATAGGATGCGTCCAGTGTCCTGAGGCACAGGATCGCTGTCAACAATTCAAATTTCGGCTAGAATCAAGCCCATGAACCGCCCCACGCCACTGCAAAAGCGCATCGATGCCGCCCTGGGTAAAACCCCCTGCGACGTCATCATCCGCGGCGCACGCTATCTTGATGTCTTCAGCTGCCAGTGGCGCGAGGGCGACGTGGCGGTCATGGACGGCGTCATCGCAGCGGTGGACCCCGGGCTCAAGGGGCGCCGGGAGATCAACGGCGACGGCAGGTGGCTCGTGCCCGGCTTCATCGACGCCCACGTCCACATTGAAAGTTCCATGCTCACACCGGCGGAGTTTGAGGCCGCGGTGCTGCCGCGGGGCACCACCACCGCGGTGTGCGATCCCCACGAGTTGGCCAACGTCATGGGCATGGAAGGCCTCCGCTATTTTTTATCCGCCGCGGAACAGGCCAACCTCGACCTACGGGTCATGCTGAGCTCCTGCGTGCCCGCTACCACCATGGAGACCAACGGCGCGGGGGCCATCAGCGCCGCCCAACTGGCCTCGCTGGCATCCCACCCCCAGGCCTTGGGCCTCGCCGAAATGATGAACGTGCCCGGGGTGCTGGGCGGTGACCCCGGCATCCACGCCAAGCTTGAAGCCTTCCAACACACCAATATCGACGGCCACTGCCCACTCCTGCGGGGTCGCGAGCTTTCCGCCTACGCTTCAACGGGCATCACCAGCTGCCACGAATCTTCAGAGCTCGAAGAAGCCCGGGAGAAACTCAGCAAGGGCATCTCCGTTTGGATCCGTGAAGGCAGCGTCGCCAAAGACCTCAATGCCTTGGTGCCGCTGCTGACCCTGGCGACATCGACGAGCGTGGGCTTTTGCACGGATGACCGCAACCCCCTGGACATCGACACCGAGGGCCACATCGATTTTCTCATTCGCGGTGCCATTGCCGCGGGAGTGGCGCCGGAAGTGGCCTACCGCGCATCCTCCTGGAGCGTGGCCCGCCACTACGGATTGAGGCGCCTGGGCGCCATCGCCCCCGGCTATCGCGCTGATTTAGTGCTCCTCGACGACCCCCGCACTTGCGCAGTGAACACGGTGTTCAAGAGCGGCGTGCCCGTGGGCGAGCTGCAGCCCCCCAGTCGCGTCAGCACCAACGCGACCAATACCGTGCGGGCCTCGGTGCCGGAAGCCGCCGCGTTCCAAGGCCCCAGCGGCCGCGTCCATGTCATCGGCGTGCGCCACGGCCGCATCTTGACCGACCGCCACGTGCTGGACCACGACGCCCCGGGCGTGGCCCGCCTCACCGTGCTGGAACGCCACGGCATGGGGTCGCCGCCCGCCAATGCCTACGTCACGGGCTTCGGCGCGGGGCTGCGGGGCGCCATCGCGTCCAGTGTGGGCCACGACAGCCACAACCTCATTGTCGTGGGGAGCAACATACAAGACATGCGCACGGCGCTGGCCGCCCTCATCCAAAGTGGCGGTGGCTTTTCCGTCGTGCGGGATGGCGCCGCAAAGGCGCTCCTCCCCCTGCCCTTCGGTGGGCTCATGTCCCTCAAATCCCATGGTGACATCGCCAAAGAATTACGTACGTTAAAGGCCGCGGCCCGTGGCATTGGCTGCGAATTGCCTGAACCCTTCTTGCAACTGGCGTTCTTGAGTCTGCCAGTGATCCCCACGCTGAAACTCACCGATAAGGGGCTCGTGGATGTGGAC
Source organism: uncultured Oligoflexia bacterium (assembly GCA_964360145.1). GTDB lineage: Bacteria > Bdellovibrionota > UBA1018 > UBA1018 > CAYHWW01 > CAYHWW01. Next base: position 15,059 of record CAYHWW010000065.1, read on the forward strand.
CTGTTCCGGGTCATTGATGTACGGGCATGAACCATGAAATTCCCACAAACGCTGAAAGCCACCAGACACCTCTCCACTGCCGATAAGCGACTGGCAAAGCTCATCGCGGAAGTGGGCGCCGTGAAGATCGAGCTCGACGCCGATGAAACAGTATTCGAGTCCTTGACGAGCGCCATCGTGTACCAACAGCTCCACGGCAAGGCGGCGGCCACCATCCTCGGTCGGGTGAAGACCGTGTGTCACCCCCGTGGTGAGTTCCCCACCCCCGCCCAGCTGCTGGCCGCCTCAGATGAGGCGCTGCGAGGGGCGGGGCTTTCGCGGAGCAAGCTGCTGGCACTGAAGGACTTGGCCCAGAGGGTCACCGACGGCCTGGTGCCCACCCGTGCCAAGGCCGAGACCATGAGTGACGCTGCGCTCATCGAGGCCTTGACGGAAGTGCGGGGCATCGGGCCGTGGACGGCGCAGATGCTCTTGATTTTCACGCTGGGCCGCCCCGACGTGCTGCCCGTGGACGACTTCGGCGTGCGCAAAGGATTCGCCGTGGTGTACGGCAAGAAAAAGATGCCCACCCCCAAGGAGCTGGCCCTCTACGGCGAACAGTGGCGGCCCTTTCGCAGCATTGCCGCCTGGTACCTGTGGCGGGCGCTGGAGCTGGAGCGATTCAAGGGTGTGAAGATCGAGGGATAGCGGTCCTCCGCAACCTCATATTTATACCCATCCAATTCTTGCATTTAAATGCAAGAATTGGATGGGTATAAACATGGTTCATCTTCGCGCCTGAAGTTCGCCCGAGTGGTGACCCTGCAGGGCCCCCGCCAATGCGGGAAGAGCACCCTGACCCGGGAATGGGTTACCCAGTGGGTCAAGGGTTCGAGTTATCGGACACTGGACCGCCTCTCTGACCAAGAGTTCGCGAGAGATAATCCCGAAAGCTTTCTTGCTCAGAGCGAGAAGGCGCCTTTGCAGATCGTCGATGAGGCGCAGAAAGCCCCTCCTCTCTTCGATGCCATCAAAGCGCAGGTCGATGAAAACCCGCGCCCTGGCCAGTTTCTCCTGCTGGGATCCACGGAATTCTCCCGTGAGACCCAGATCCGGGAAAATCTCACCGGACGCATCAGCCGACAACGACTCTTCACCCTCACCGGCGCGGAAGCCATACAGGCCCTGACCGCTTTGGCCACCGTTGATGAGCCCACGGTGGCA
>CAYHWW010000066.1:0-16261 GCA_964360145.1 uncultured Oligoflexia bacterium
TATTCGCGCATCCTTCGGTTTCAGAATATTATTCAACGTGCCAGCGAAGCTGAATCTCTGGACTGGCCTCTTATCGCGTTGCGACATGGGTATTCAGATCAGTCCCACCTTATCCGCGACTTCAAGGACTTCTCAGGGGTTACGCCTTCAGCATTTATTGCGGAGCGGTAAGGTATGTCGGATTTCTTCAAGACACCGTCCCAGGCTCAGGGATAAGTTAGATCTATGAAAATATCAAAAACTACCCCGATATTAAGCGTGGATAATATTGAAGCCAGCCTCCCGTTCTGGACGGACGTTCTGGGATACGAGAAGACAATGGAGGTTCCCCACAACGGCCGACTGGGATTTGTCATTCTTGTCAAAGATGGCTTGGAGCTCATGCTCCAAACCCATGCCAGCATTCGTGACGACTTACCTCAGATCGCCGATTATTTCCGACCCGGATCAATCTGTCTGTATTCAGACGTCGACTCAATCGATGCGGCGGCTGCCGCGCTGAAAGACACTCAGGTGATCGTGCCGCTTCGAACCACGCCTTATGGTGCCCAAGAGATCTGGGTTCGGAATCGCGACGGCAATATATTAGGCTTCGCCCAGTTTAAAAGATGAACAACTCGAAAAACGGGTTCTTCAGCCTCAATGATCGCAATACCGTGTCGCGAGGTCGGAAAGCTCATCCAAGTCGAGGGGCTTCTTCAGAAACCCGGTGGTCTTGATCGTGAGTCCATGGGAGGCACCACCAGCAGTGATGATGAAAATCGGAGTCTGAGCGGAAATTTCCGGGTGGCTCAGCGGCAGCTTCGAAAGAAAGGTAGAACCATCCATTACTGGCATCATGAGATCGAGAAGAATGAGGCCAGGCCTGGGCGTGGACCTCCTCCCGAGGAGGTCCAGTGCCGCCTGCCCATGATCTGCCAGCAGAACAGGGTACCCCTCCCCCTCGAAGAACTCCTGGAGGTTTGAGCGAATATCCGGATCATCTTCCACGATGAGGATGGGTTTACGAGCCAAGAGGCACCTCTTGGTTCCGCCCTACGCCCGGCAGTTCAACAATAAATGTTGCTCCCTGATCCAGCTCGCTTTCCACTCGAATGGAACCGTGATGCGCTTCCATGATCTGTCTGACGATGTAGAGCCCAAGCCCCAGTCCACTGATTTCGTTCCCTGATACAGCCCGCTCAAATCTCTGGAAGATCCGTTCGTGATCCTCTTTAGCTATGCCCCGCCCCTGATTGTGGACAACGATGCGTGCACGGTCTTGATCTAATTTGACTCGAATTACAATTGGCTTTCCAGCGCCATAGCGCATGGCGTTTGTTAAAAGGTTCATGACTACCTGTTCGATGCGAAAGCGGTCCCAGCTCCCAACGGCCGACTGGCATACTTCGAACTTTACCAAGCAACCTGCCGCGACGAATTGCTCTGAACTGCGCTCGACAAGGTCCCGGATAAGCTCACAGAGATCAAACTGCTCGATGTTCATGGAAAGCTTGCCCGAGCTAATACGGGAGATGTCTAGCATATCGTCAATGAGACGGGTGATGCGTTGGATCTGCCTTTCATCGGTATCGAACATCTTTGCCAGCCGCTCCAACGTGAATGCGGCAGGATCTGCCTTGCGTAAATTACGCTTTCTCATCTGAGATTGAAGCATCAGCGAGGTGAGCGGAGTTTTGAGCTCATGAGAGGCAATCGACATGAATTCGTCGCGAATCTGCACTGCCTGCTGAAGCTCAGCCTGCGCTTTTGTAAGTTTGACTAAAAGAACCTCTTGTTCCCTGCGGTTCCGATAAAGCTCAATGAAGATACTCACCTTGCTCTTGACCGCGTGGGTATCCAGCGGCTTAAGGAGAAAATCCACTGCGCCGCTTTCATACCCCTTAAATGAGAAACTCTGCTCTTTTGCGGTGGCGGTTACAAAGATAATGGGGATATTTCCGGTCTTTTTCGTCCCTCGCATGAGCTCCGCAAGCTCAAACCCGCTCATGCCAGGCATTTGCACGTCGATGAGCGCCAGGGCAAACTCATGGGGAATCATGAGCTCCAACGCCTCGGTTCCAGACTTGGCCTTCATGATCTCAATGTCGTCGCGCCTGAGCAGCCCTTCCAAGGCAAGAAGATTGTCCTTTAAATCATCGACGAGGAGAATCTTGATTGGGCTCATCATTATTACTTCTTCTGGTAAATCCGATCCTTTTTGGCAAAAGGATCAAAGTATTTTGCGTGTTGTGAAAACTGAATAGTCTCCTTGGAGCCCAGCCCCAGAAATCCCCTCCGGCATAGCGACTCATGAAAAAGACCAAACACCTTGTCCTGAAGCTCGCGGTCGAAGTAGATGAGGACATTGCGGCACGAAATCAGATGTGTTTCTGAAAACACCGCATCAGTCACGAGACTATGATCACTGAAGGTGATGTTTTTCTTCAAAGCGCGATGGAATGTCACCGAATCAGAAGCAACCGTGTAGTAGTCCGAGAGCAGGCGTTTGCCGCCTGATTTCAGGTAGTTCTGGGCGCTTCTCTGGATCTCCTCCAAGTCAAAGACGCCTTTTTTGGCCTTTTCAAGGGTTCTTGGATTGATATCGGTTGCATAGAGGATCGAACGCTCAAGTAGCGCCTCTTCTTGAAGGAGGATCGCAAGCGAATAGACCTCTTCTCCCGTGCTGCATCCGGCGATCCAGATCTTGAGCGAGGGATAGGTCCTGAGAAGTGGAACCACCTTCTCCCTAAGCGCGAGGAAATAAGTGGGATCGCGAAACATCTCACTCACGGGAATCGTAAGAGACCCAATGAGATCGTAAAAACTCTCTAAATCATGGAGAACCTTACTTTGCAGCACGGTGAGCGTGGGGCATTCCATCCGATTCATCGCGTGAACCACTGTCCGCTTCATCGATGCGGATGAGTAGTGCCGAAAGTCGTAGCCGTATTTGAGATTGATCGCCTCTAGTAATAGACTCAGCTCGACCTCAAATCCATCGGCAAGAGTGCGTTCCATGAACCTTAATCCCGCCCCAGTTTTGGCGCCCAAACCCGAATGACCGAAAAGAGCTGATGGAGATCGATGGGCTTAGAGAGGTAGTCATTGGCACCGGCTTCCATGCAAAGCACTTGATCATTCTTTGTTGCTTTAGCGGTTACGGCGATAATGGGGAGTTTTGCGAACCGTTTTTGTTTTCGTATCTCGCGAGTCGCCTGATAGCCATCCATCTCGGGCATCATGATATCCATGAGAACAAGGTCCACGCGAGGGTCCTCCTTCAACTTTGCCAGCGCTTCCTTCCCATTTCGCGCAATCTCGATGTTGGCGCCTTTTTGTTCCAAGGCCGCGGTCAGTGCGAAGATGTTCCTGACGTCATCATCAACAACAAGAATCTTTCTGCCCTCGAAGACATCGTCGCGGCTCCGCATGGTCTTCAGCATCTGCCGCCTTTCGGGCGAGAGCTTGGACTCGACGCTATGGAGAAAAAGGCTGACTTCATCCATAAGCCGCTCCGGGGACTTGGCTCCCTTGATGATGATCGAACGGGAATACTTCCGAAGCACGTCTTCTTCATCACGAGAAAGCGAGCGCCCGGTATAAATGATGACAGGGGGGAGTGAAACCAGTCCTTCTTGCTCCGTCATTTCCTTCAGAAGTTGTTCGCCTGACATATCCGGGAGCTTGAGGTCGATCACCATGCAGTCATAGATAGTCTTTTTGAGAGCATCGAGAGCCTCTCTCGCTAGCCCCACGGCAGTGATCTCCACACCAGGGGCGGCAATGAGCTTTGTCATGCTTTCTCTTTGCAGCTTATCATCCTCGACAATCAAGACACGCTTGGTCTTCAAGGAGAGCATAGACTCGAACTTGGCAAAAATAGCCTTGAGCGCATCGCGTTTAGCGGGCTTGAGAACGTACCCAATAGCCCCCATCTGAAGTGCCTTTTCAATATAGTCATGAACGGACGCGACATGGACGGGTATGTGCCGCGTTCGAGGGTCTTCTTTGAGCTGATCGAGCACCGTCAGACCCGAATGATCAGGAAGCATCATATCCAGCAGGACCGCATCGGGAAGGAGACTCTGAGCCAACTCAAGGCCCTCTTCGGCATCCTGCGCAACCACGCACTTGTAGTGAAATTCATGGGCGAGATCAAAAAGAATCTTTGCGAACTGCGAATCGTCTTCGATGACCAGAAGCGTGCGTCCTGGCGTGGTGAGAGCGCCCCGATCATCAGAGAAAGACGCGGCCTTGACTCGCTCTGCCCGCGGCTTGTCCAATGCGCCGGTTGCCGATGGCGAGTAGGCCTTCGGAGACGGCGCCCGGATACGGGACTCGTCATAGGTCTCTGGCAAGAGAAGGGTGAAGCGGCTGCCCTCGCCTGGAACGCTCTCGACCTCAATACTACCACCCAAGAGTCTGGCTAGATCTCGTGAGATTGAAAGGCCAAGGCCCGTGCCTCCGTATTTTCGGTTGGTCGTCCCATCGGCCTGCCGAAAAGCCTCAAAGATCACTTCTTGCTGAGCCTTGTGTACCCCAATACCGGTATCGATCACCGAAAGTGAGATCTTTTTGCCTGTACTCTGAGAGACGTGAAGCGTGACCTGTCCTTTTTCGGTGAACTTAAACGCATTAGAGAGCAGGTTCTTTAGGATTTGCTCCAATCGCTGACGATCCGTGAGCATCGTCTCAGGCACTCCGGGGTCAATCATGATTTGAAATTTGAGGTTCTTCTCTTTGACTAAAGGCTCAAAAGTCTTTTCAAGGCTTTTAATGACCTTGGGGAGAAACACGCTCTCAGGCCTGATCTCAAGCTTTCCAGCCTCCACTTTCGAGAGATCCAGGATGTCATTGATGAGGTTGAGCAGGTCATTGCCCGCCGAGTAGATGGAATGCGCGTACTGGATCTGCTCCTGGGACAAGTTTCCGGCGGTGTTGTCCGCGAGGAGCTTCGCGAGGATCAGCGAGCTGTTGAGCGGGGTGCGAAGCTCGTGGGACATATTGGCCAGGAATTCAGATTTGTACTGACTTGCTCTTTGAACTTCGTCGGACCGTTCCTCTAGAAGCGTTTGGGCTTTATTGAGGGCTTCATTATTTTCATTTAAAATGTCCCGCTGCTCTTCAAGCTGCTCATTGGTTTGCTCAAGCTCGGATTGCTGGCTTTTGAGTTCTGTCTGGGATTCCTGAAGCGCCCGCGCTTGATCTTCAAGCTCATCGTTGGTGGCTTTTAACTCCGCTTGCTGGGTTTGAAGCTCCTCGGTCAGGTCTTGGGATCTTTCGAGAAGCTCTTGCTGCCTCTTCCTGCTGATCGAGGTGTTGATGGCAATGCCGATATTCTCAGACACGTGCTCCAAAAAAGTTCTTTGATGCTCGGAGAAGGATGAGAAAGAAGCCAGTTCGATCATGCCATTGACTTCTCCCTCGTAAAAAACAGGGGCGAAAAGGAGTGAACGCGGGGCGGACTCCCCGAGATCCGAACGGATTTTTCCGAAATAATGCGAAGGAACATCTTCGAGAAGGATAGGTCTCTTTTCCAGCGCAGCCTGGCCGAGCAAGCCCTCTCCCAACGCGATCGTCTTCTCTTTATCGTCAAGCTTGGAGTAGGCATAACCGCTCACGCGCTTGAGAGCCTTGTCCTCGGTAACGCAGTAAAAAGCGCCCATCTGAGCATTCAGGAACGGAGCGATGTGACTCAGGACGCTTTGTCCCAAACGTGACACGTCCTGCTCGCCGCGCATCTTATCGGAAAGTGTGATTTGGCCCTCCCGCAGAAACTCTAGCTCCCGCGCCTTTTCCCGTAGGGAAGCTTCGGCGTGTTTTCTTTCTGTGATGTCACGCTCGGTTGTGGCGATCCCAGTTAATTTCCCCTTGGCATCCGTGAGCTTGGTATTAGTCAGCCAAACATCAATGATCCTACCGTCTTTATGTTTTCGCTTCGTCTCTAAGTTGGGCAACAGCTCCCCGCGCTTCAGAGAGGCGAGGAACCCGCGAGCTTCTTTTTGATATTCCGTGGGCACAGTATCCACGATATTTTTACTCAGGGCTTCGGCTTCTGAATAGCCGTACATGATCTCAGCGCCCCGATTCCATGCCAAAATATTGCCCTCTAAGTCCTGGAACGTGATCGCATCATTGGAGTCTTGAATGACAGTCGCCATGCGGCGAAACTTCTCCAGCGCACCCATTCGCTCTGAAATATCGCGCTCGGTTGTGGCAATACCAGTCAGCTTACCTTTATCATCGGTGAGCTTAGTATTGGTCAGCCAGACGTCGATGATCCTGCCATCTTTGGTCTTACGTTTTGTCTCTAGCGTAGGAACCAACTCCCCGCGCTTGAGTGAGGAGAGGAACTGACGCGCCTCTTCTTGATATTCCTTGGGCACGGTATCCACGATGCTCATGCTCAGCGCTTCAGCCTCTGAATAACCGTAAATTTGTTCAGCGCCTTGATTCCAAGCCAAGATGTTGCCATCCAAATCCTGGAATGTGATTGCGTCGTTGGAATCTTGAATGACCGTCGCCATGCGACGGAATTTTTCTAGCGTTTTTGTTTGCTCAGTGATGTCTCGCCCGGTGGTTGCAACTCCTGTGAGCTTGCCTTGGTCATCCACGAGCTTGGTGTTGGTGAGCCACACGTCGATGATGCGCCCGTCTTTGGTTTTACGCTTGGTTTCAAGCAACGGAACAAGCTCGCCGCCCTTCAATGCGGCGATGAAGTTCATGGCCTCGGATTGATGAGACTCGGGAACGGTATCCACGATGTTCATCAGGAGCGCTTCAGATTCAGAGTATCCGTAGATTCTCTCCGCTCCGCGATTCCATGCTAAGATTCGTCCTTCCAGATCCTGAATGGTGATGGCGTCATTGGAATCTTGGATGACGGTCGCCATTCGACGAAGCCGCTCTTCGTTGCTCCCCACTTGCGCGTCGGTTGGTAGGCGCGAAACAGCACGCCTAGAGCGCGAGATCAGTTTTTGTTTAGGAGTCGGATTTTTTTTGTGCGCCATAAGGATAACTTATAGCATGTCGCCACCGGCGCCGATGACCTCATACGCCGCGTTCAGCAGCTCATCTCGTCCACCTTGGATGTGTGAGAATGCCTACTCAAGCGCAGTGGTGTTTTGCTAAATCAATGAACTGGTCAAGGGAAACCGGCTTACGAAGGTAGCTCAAGTTGTCCCGCGGCGATATCTGGCTCTCCATGTCCGCGGCGCCTGACATGACCACCACGTGAATGCCTGAGATTTTGGGGTCCTTTTCCTGCATCCTGCGAAATTGCACACCGCCCATTCCTGCCATCCCCAGATCCATGAAAATAAGGGCTGGGGTCTCCACAGATTGCAGCAGATCCAGGGCCTCCTGCCCTTCTGATGCCACATAGACTCGAAAGCCCTCTAATTCCAGCGAGAGCTTCATCACTTCCACCATGTCTGGATCGTCCTCAATAAGAAGTACTGGCTTGAAATGCGTCTCCGTCATGTTGGGGTCATACCACATCAGAAATGCCATCAAGTCACAATTCCACCGCCGATTTGCCCCACCCTGAATCCGGGTGGCAAAATGTCCCATTTATTTTCCTTGAGCTCGTAGTCCAGCCTTCCCACCCCTCGATCTCATCAGTAAAATCGGCGACAGAGGGCGCAATGAAAAGGAAGACACGGCCATCTCGGCCTCCTGCTACCGCTGCATTCCCAATCGCCGGAATCGGAGCGTCGGCGGGTGGATTGGAAGCGCTAAAAGAACTGCTTTCTCATGCACCAACGGACACGGGCATGGCCTTTGTCATCATTCAACACCTTGACCCTAAACATGAAAGCATGTCCGCTGAGATTCTATCCAGGGCAACCTCAATGCCCGTGAAAGAAGTCCAGGACGGAATGCTGGTGGAGCCGAACCATGTTTACGTGATCCCGCCCAACTGCAACCTGGGACTCAGCCACGGGCGATTGAAACTGCTGCCGCGCACTGAAGCACGCGGCCAGCACATGCCTTTGGATTTCTTCTTTTTGACGCTTGCCAAGGAACGAAAGACCCTGGCTATCGGGGTGGTGCTGTCGGGAACCGCATTCGATGGAACACAGGGACTTCGTGCGATCAAAGCCGAGGGAGGGATTACCCTCGCTCAAGATCCTGCCTCCGCGAAATACGATGGCATGCCCCGCAGCGCCATTGCCTCCGGAGCAGTTGACCTGATCCGCACCCCACAGGGCATTGCAGCGGAGCTTGCCAGGATCGCTAAGCACCCTTACGTAGTGCACCCCGACGCCAAGCCAGGCCAGGAGACGCTGAAGAGAGGCGAGGCCACTGCCAGGATTTTTTCCCTGCTCCGCGGCAGCGCCAACATTGATTTTTCAAATTACAAGCACAACACGATTCAGAGACGCATCGCGCGGAGAATGCTCCTCAATAAAATGGACGATCTTGCGAAATACGCCGACTATCTTGAAGGCCATCCCGACGAGGTCAAGGCTCTTTTTGCGGATATTTTGATTCACGTCACAAGTTTTTTCCGTGACGTGAAGCCTTTTGAGGCTCTTAGAACACGCATCCTGCCCAAATACCTGAAGAACCGGGATCCCAGCCTTCCCTTTCGAATGTGGGTCCCCGGATGCTCCACGGGCGAAGAGGCGTACTCCCTCGCGATGACTTTCATGGAATGCCAAGATGGCTCGGCCATCCGCACGCCACTGACCATCTTCGCGACGGATATCAGTGAACAGGCCTTGCGGAAAGCTCGCACGGCGGTCTATCCGGAGTCCATCAGCAAAGATGTCACACAAGAGCGCCTGCGAAGGTTTTTTGAGAAAACGGACGCTGGTGGGTACAGGATTGCCAAGTCGCTGCGCGACACCTGTCTTTTCTCGCGGCATGACGTCACTCGTGATCCGCCCTTCGCCAAGGTCGATCTCGTCTCGTGCCGCAACGCTCTCATTTATTTCGATTCAGAACTGCAGAAACGTGTTTTACCCATTTTTCATTACGCCCTGAACCCGGACGGCATCCTCTTGCTCGGAAATTCAGAGACCATCGGCGGGTTTTCCGATCTTTTTTCGTTAACGGACAAAGTAAACAAATTTTACTTAAAGAAGAACACCACCACGCCGCTCAAGATCCAGTTTCCGGTCAGTCGCTATATGGCTGGGAAGTTAGATATCGAACGCAGGATTCCGGAACCCCTGTCGGTTCGCATCGATCTCCAGCGGGAGTCAGAGCGGATCGCCCTCTCGGAGTATGCCCCGCCGTGCGTGGTGATCAATGATGCCCTGGATATCGTGCAAACCAGGGGGCGTACCGCTCCTTACCTGGAGCTTTCCCCGGGAAGTCCAAGCCTCAATCTCATGAAAATGGCTCATCCTGAATTAGTCGCGCCTCTCAGGGGGGCAATCCAGGCCGCACGGAAAAAAGACGGCCCGGTGATCACAGGGGGTTTGAGCCTCCGTGACAACGGCAAACTGAGGACCTTGGCGGTGAGGGTTATCCCGCTCCCCGCGCAACCGCAGTCAAAAGAGCGGTATCTCACTATTTTTTTCGAAGAGACCAGGCCTCGCGCCAAAGCGACGAAAGATAAACGACATTCTGACATGCAGAATACCCTTGCAGCCAACCAGGAGTACCAACAGGCCCTCATCGAGGAATACGAGACATCACAAGAAGAACTGGTGGCATCCAACGAGGAACTTCAATCCACCAATGAAGAGCTTCAAAGCACCAACGAAGAGCTGGAGACGGCAAAAGAGGAGTTGCAGTCCGCCAATGAAGAGCTGACGACGATGAATGACGAGCTGGAAACTCGGAATGCCGAGACGCTCCAGCTCAATAACGACCTCACCAATCTGCTCGCGAGCGTCGATATCCCCATCGTGATGGTCAGCGCGGATGGTAAAATCCGGCGTTTCACTCCCAAGGCCGGCAAAGCCTTGAAGCTGATACCCACCGATGTGGGACGGCCCATCGGCGACATCAGACCGAATATCAAAGCACCGGATCTCGATCAACTCGCCTCAGAAGTCATGGAGACCATGACCATGGTCGAGGTCGAGGCCCAGGATAATCAAGGGCGTTGGTATCATCTGCAAGTGAGGCCTTACCGGACGGCGGACAACAAGATTGACGGCGCAGTCATCGCGTTGCTGGACATCGACTCCCTCAAGCGTAACGCGGAAGCCCTCAAAAGGGCCGCCGATGACTTGAAGAAAGCCCGTGACGATGCCGCGACCATCATCGAGTCCCTGCCAGTGCCTCTTTTGGCCATCGATTCCGATCATCGCGTGAAACTGGCAAACGAGGTTTTCTACAGATATTTCCAGGCCTCACGCTCTGACACCGAGGGAAAGCGCGTTTCAGAGCTGGGTGCGGGCCAATGGAGCATCCCTCTATTGCATAGCCTGATCGAGGCCACCCTGGTTCAGGGCAAGGGTTTCGATGGCTTCGAAGTGGAACATGACTTCCCTCATATTGGGCGCAAAGTGATGCTCCTCAATTCCAGAAGAGTCCAGCTAGCGGGATCAGGCGAGGTTGTGGCGCTGCTCGCGATGGAAGATGTCACCGCGCGCGTGCACATGGAACGCTCGCTCAAAGACTCGGAAGAGAAATACCGAACGCTTGTAAACACCGTGCAGGATTACGCTATTTTCATGGTGGCGCCGGACGGCTGCGTCATCAGCTGGAACCGTGGTGCCGAGCAGCTTACAGGCTACAGTCCCGAGGATGTCATTGGCCAGAGCAATGCGCGCTTCTACACGCCAGAGGATATCCAAGCAGGAACGCTGCGGAAGGAACTGCAGATCGCCAAAGAAACCGGGCGTTTCGAGAATGAAGGCTGGCGGGTTCGCAAGGACGGCTCTCGGTATTGGGCGAATATCATCACCTCCGCGTTCCATGACAGCTCCGGGCAATTGAAAGGATTCATCAAAATTATCCGCGATATCTCGGAGCGTAAAGAAGCGGAACGCGCCCTCAGGGACTCCGAAGAAAAGTACCGCAACCTCATCGCCAACGCCCATGATGGCATCATCATAGTCAATGACGAGGGAAAGATCGAGTTCGCCAATCGGCAGATCGAGATCATGTTCAAATACACGCCGGAAGAGCTCGTCGATCAGCCCGTTGAGCTCTTGGTGCCAGACCGTGTCAAACAAGCCCACGTCGCGCATCGCAATCAGTATTTTTCCCAGCCGACCGCCAGGGAAATGGGCGCACGCCTCGATCTCCGCGGCAAGCGCAAAGACGGCACGGAATTCCCCCTCGACATCTCCATCAACCCGGTTCAGACACCGAGTAGTACCTATGCCACGGCCATTATACGGGACATCTCGGATCGCAAAGAAGTCGAGAGAGAACGGGCCCGGATCTTGGTGAAGGAGCAAAGGGCGAATCTCGTCAAAGACGAGTTTTTGGCGACGCTTTCCCATGAGCTTCGCACGCCGCTGACAACCATTCTGTCTTGGTCCCAGCTCTTGCGTGCTGGTAAACTCGACTCCAACCAGACCAGGCGCGGGATTGAGATCGTGGAGCAGAGCGCCAAAGCCCAGGGTCAGTTGATCGATGATCTTTTGGATATCTCAAGAATCCAGGCCGGCAAACTGCGCCTAGCCATTCAAAAGGTTGATCCGGGGAAGATTATTGCCGCTGCCATCGATTCAACGCGCAGCCTCGCCGCAAGCAAGACCCTCCACATCGAGACGGAGATTGACCCGGAGATAAAACATATTTTCGCCGATCCGGTACGTCTTCAGCAGATCCTGTGGAATCTCATCTCCAATGCGATCAAATTCTCGTTTCAGGAGGGCCGTATCTGGATCAAACTTGACCGTATCACGACTCAGGTCGGCGAGCACATACGCATTCAAGTGCGCGACAATGGAAATGGAATCATACCGGAATTCATAACTGTCATTTTTGAGCGATTTACCCAAGTGGACAGCACGAGCACACGGGCCTATGGCGGACTGGGGCTCGGTCTCGCGATTGTGCGGAAGCTTGTGGAAATGCACGGGGGAACCGTCGCCGCGGAGAGCCCTGGCGTGGGTAAAGGCGCGACTTTCACCATTTTACTTCCGGCAGCACCAGTCATGGAAATAGATACCAGCGAAGTCAAAGCTGAGACTGAGGCCGGCGCCGAAGCGACCTTGCATGGCCTGCGAGTCCTTGTCGTGGACGATGATGCCCACGCAAGGGAGGTCTTTTCAGTTATGCTGCAATCCTTCGGCGCGGAAGTGAAAACAGCTGAGTCCGCCAGTGAAGCCCTGCCTGCCCTCGAAGAATTCAGACCTGATGTATTAGTGAGCGATATCGCAATGCCGCTTGAGGACGGATACAGCTTGATCGGAAAGATCAGGGCTCTGCAATCACCCGTCAGCCAGACCCCGGCCCTCGCACTCACTGCCTATGCGGGACGAGAAGACATACAACACGCCCTCCAGGCTGGATTCCAGTCCCATATGGCTAAACCAGTGGATGGGAAAATGCTCGCTCTGACAATCGCAAGGCTCGCGAAACGAACATAAAAGGCGGATGCGGCTACCCAGCTTTTCTCTGGGGCAGGTATGCAGCCAGCGCGGTGCATAGTCTTTCAATCTCCGCTGATAGCTTTTGGAAATTATTTGCCGCACTGCTGAGATCGCCACTGGTGCCGCTTCTTTCCAGCTCCCAAGCGGCCATTTTAGCGGGCTCAGCAAAGAAGTTCGAGACAGCGCCTTTCAGCGTGTGCGCGGCGATCTTCAATGCTTTTGCGTCCTCGGCATCGATGGCCTTCTGAATGTTATGCAGGAGAGAAGACTTGAGGTCGAGAAAGCTCTCGATGGCCTGAATCAATACATCATCGAGGCCCGCGAAATTCGATCTTAACGCCTCTTTATCAAAGACTAGTTTTGAGTCAGACACCACGGTTTCCTTCCCTTTAAGATTTATGATCGACGCCAGAACACGAATGATCTCTTTCAACTGAATGGGTTTGCTGATGAAATCGTCCATGCCGACACTGAAGCAGCGATCCACGTCTTCTTTCATGGCGCTGGCGGTAAGCGCGACGATGTGTGGCCTCTCTTGTTTCAGGTATTTTTCACAGATCTTTTTCGTCGCCTCCAAGCCGTCCATTTCAGGCATGTGGAAATCCATGAATATCAAGTCATAGGATTTCCTCTGAAGATTATCGAGCACTTCGAGCCCATTTGCGGCGACATCGGGGCGGTAGCCCAGCTTTTCGAGAATGCCGACGGCCACGAGCTGGTTCACGCGGTTATCTTCGGCAATCAGAATATTCAAGGGGTGGTTTTTCCCCATGGCGGCATTCGCCTGAATAAGGAGACCCGAAGTATTGGTCGCTTCCCTCGGGTGGGTCACGGACAGAGCCATGGTAAAAAAGAACGTGGACCCCTTTCCGACTTCGCTCTCGAGCCATATCTTGCCACCCATTTTTTCACAGAGACCTTTGCTGATGGCGAGCCCGAGCCCCGTTCCACCATATTTTCTCGTGGTCGAGACGTCGGCCTGAGAAAAGGAATGAAACAATTTTTCTCGTGCACTCTCAGGGATGCCGATACCAGTATCGGTCACAGAGAATTGTATTTCATATTTCCCATCGTCATTTTTTCTGGATTTTGACGCGATCGTGATGCTTCCTTTTTCTGTAAACTTGATGGCATTGCTCACAAGGTTCGATAGGATCTGCCGAAAGCGCGTCGTATCCCCTAAAACCCACGGCGGGACGGAGGGGTCCGGAACGTAAGTCAAGAGAACGCCCTTTTCAGAGACTCTCGAGCTGAGAAGCTGCACGATTTCGCGTGTCGTATGATGGATGTCGTAGGGTTCGTTTTCAAGCTCGATTTTCCCGGCTTCGATTTTGGAGAAATCCAAGATGTCGTTGATGAGGTTGAGAAGAGCATTGCCGCAGTTTTGAATGATCTTGAGTTGATCCACTTGCGCCGGGTTAGTGACTTCGGTGAGAAGGAGATTGCACATGCCGATCACTCCATTCATCGGAGTACGGATCTCATGGCTCATATTCGCGAGAAACTCAGCCTTAGTTTTGCTCGCGGCCTCCGCCCTGAGCGTCACTTCCGTCAGGTCGAACTCCGCTTGCATTTTTTCAGTCACATCCTGCGCGGTGCCAACGAGCTTCGCGGGGCTGCCGTGCTCATCATGTTGAGCATAACCCTCGCTTCTGAGCCACCGCATGGAGCTATCGCCAGCCTTGATGCGGTAGTTGCAGGAAAAGGACTGCTTGGATATGATGGCCTGCTCCATGGCTTGCTCCAACACCATGCGATCTTCCGCGAGGATGTGCTCCATGAACAGGCTGTAGGTATTGGTGATGTTTTCCGGGTGCTGCAGGATTTGAAGCAAGCCCTTGGAGCAGTGGAATGAATGGTCTTTGAGGTTCCATTCCCAGCTTCCGAATTTCCCAGTTTTCTCCGCCTCCTCAAGTCTTTGATAGGCGAGAAATGCCGCCTCCTTCGTATGTATGAGCTCCTGCTCCGTTTTTTTTCTTTTGGTGATGTCGGACCGAATGGCCATGTATTTTTCCGGGTTCTTTTGGGAGTCCAAAAACGGGATTATGGCCGTGTCCACCCAGTAAAACCTGCCGTCTTTCGATCGATTGCAGATTTCGCCTTTCCAGATGTTCCCGGATGATATTTCTTTCCACATGGCTTGAAAGAATCCGGGTTCCATTACGCCTGAATTGAGAATGCGGTGATCTTTCCCGAGGAGTTCCTCTCGCCCGTAGCCAGAGATTTCGCAGAAGTTTTGATTCACATGCGTGATCGCCCCCGCCTTATCCGTCATGGCGACAATGGCCGCCTGGTCGAGAGCAGCTTTGTAAAAATGAGCTTCTTCCTGCGCTGACACCAGATCGGTCACGTCTTGGGTGGTTCCGATCAACTTCGTCGGCGACCCATCTTCGCCGAGCACGACTTTGCCAACGCTGCGGATGCGACGTCTTGTGCCGTCTTTTTTCGTGATCGTATATTCCGTATGGAACTCCTCATGGGGATTTTCCACCGCCGTTTTGATGACGGATCGGATTTCAGCATGAAAAGAGGGGGCGATGAGGCTGAAGAATGCTTCAAGGGACGGCGTGACTTCACCCTGTGTGAAACCAAGGATTGTGAAAAATCCGTTGGACCAGCTTGCCTTATTGGTAGCTAAGTCAAGCTCCCAATTGCCATACTTTCCGATGACCTCCGCTCTTTCGAGGGATTCCTTGGCTTCTCTGGCCTCATCTCGCGATTCGATCATCCCTTTCTGCGCGATTTTTTGGGTACTCACATCCTGGCCGAACGCGTTGATAAAACCGCTGGAGGCGCTCAGCGAGAGGGTCATCTCTATGACCACTTGGCCGTGCTGGACTTCAGTTTTCCGGGCTACGCTCCCTGAGACAACGTCATCAATGATTTTTAACACTCCGGAATTGACGAAGCCGCTCGCCTCGGCGCCCCACTCCAGCAGCACGGGCATGCTAGCAGGGTTTGCGTATACGACACGCCCGTCATTGCTGAGTCGCAGAATGGGATAGGGGTGCTCCTCGGCGAAGGAATCAGAAAATGATGCGCGGTCGCCAGGACTGGCCTCAAGCTGCTTATTGGATTTCATGCTTGAACTCTGGATATAGTTTGGCTGCTTCATCTCGCAACTCTTGGGCGCGGTCTGCTTTGCCTATTTTTTTAAAACTCTCGATGGTGACGCGGTAAACTTCGCGGTCATTGACGCCATTTCTGAGAAGCTCTTGCCCCCGGCCCGCCACGAGCTCAGCCTTGTTTTCCTTGCTGGAAATCACAAGGGACGCCACGGCGTATTGAGGGTCTTCTTCCGTGGGCTTGGCGAATCTTTTCAAGACTGTTTTCGCATCAGCCACTTGATCGAACTGGACGAGGGTTTCGATCGCCTTTTTCAAGATGGAATGGCTGCCTGCGGCGGATACACTGGCCTTTTGAATGAGGTCCACGCCGGTTTTGTGTTCCAGGATTTCAAGGTAATGCTTCCCACAAACGATGAGCGCCGCGCAGACGCTCTTGATCATTTCCTCGCTGCGCTCGTCGATCTTGAGGAAGCCCTGATAATACGCATCCACGTCAGAGTAGTGTTTTGTCTGGATGGCAAGCTTCAGGACCGTGGACAGGCGCTTGGGGTTGGCGGGGAAGAAACGCACGGTTTGCTGCACGACCTCGTAGGCCGCATCATATTTTTTTGAGTACATGAGAAGATCAAACAGGCCCACCAGGCATTTATAATGTATTTTATTGAGACCAAGCCCTTTCTGGTAGCTCATCGCGGAGCC
>CAYHWW010000067.1:0-15993 GCA_964360145.1 uncultured Oligoflexia bacterium
GGCAATGATTGAATTGCCGCCGCCACCACCGCCGCCACCACCGCCGCCACCGCCGCCGCCGCCGCCAGGGATTGGGGGTTCTAGGCCGCAGTTATTCACAGGAGTAGACAAGATGATGCCAAAGGGCAGTAAATACGTATACCGATAGAGATGTAGTTTGTAGTTATACATACAGATCCAGAATTGGTAGAGATTATAGTACCCAGTCCAAAGGCGCTCGATCGCTACCAGATCTTCATAGGAAACGGTCCCAGGAGCGCCGTACAGAAAGTAGTAGCGAGCAGTGGTGAATTGCACACTGTAGCCGTTGGACAGATTGCCGTATTCGTCCCTCAATTGTTCTGCGGCGAGAACTTCGGACTGCATGCCAGAAAGCTCAGCTTCGCTACCCAAGAACAATGGACCGCCATTGACAGAGATAAAGGCCCCGCCGCGGCCCAAGGCCTTGGTGGGGAGGATAAGAAATCCCGCCGCGCTGGCATTCGCGTTAAAATCAACCTTGTCACTCGCTGCGTAAAGAAGCGGTTTTTCCGCTGCAAATTCGATGATGAACCCGATGAATGGTTTCATTGCATCTGCAAAGAGCGCATCGAGAGCGGTTGCACTTCCCTCATCCACGGTCACACCATTGATAAGCCCAATACTGGAGGGCTGCAGGGCATTCTTTTGAGCAGCGAGCTGCAATAATTTCACGCTGCTCACCGCACTAAGGCCAAAAAGCTCTTCAAGCACCTGATGCTCCGTGCTCGATGTGGCAACGATCATCTCACCACGGGCATGCGCGATATTTTGGTAGTCATCAAGGCGAGTGAATCCACCGGTTTGCGAAAATACAGGGCCGCCCACCACCCAGTCCATGCGTGCGGTAACAGGCACTTCTCCCAGAGGGGTGCCGTCGCTCGATTGAAGACTCGCAGACTCAGAGCTGATCACCATCATGGACTGCGTGAAGCGACGCACGCCGCGCAGACGATTCAGGTCCCGGTCAAATTCCGTGGCACGGACAAAAGCCTTTGTGGCGGCCAAACGCAGAAACTGGGCGGTACGCTCAATGTCCGGCGCACTTTCAGCTTTGAGCTGTTCAAGTTTTGCCATTTCTGCCTCAAAGGATTGTTGCTGCACGGGTGCCAAGCTGTGGGCCACAACATGCACTTCACCCACCAAGATGCCAGGGGTGACGCGCTCTTCTTCGCGGGCGCCATACTTCGCGGGCTCACTCATAGAATGAGTGAGCGTAAGCGCACTGCCAACAGCGGCACTAAAGCGGCCCCTTTCAACCGAGCCAAGCTTTACGATGACGTCCGCGCCATCAGAGCTCACTGAGACAGAGCTGGCCTGCATCTGTGCCAGCGGGGCATTCACCGTAACGGTGTTGCTCCCGCCATCAGAAACCATCACCCTGGAAGTAAAAGCATACTCCTGGGGCAAGCTCACCCCATAGCCCTGCACGCAGGGGCTGCCATCACCCAACGCCCCCACCGGGATCTCGCTGTCGCTTTGCCGCACAGACTCACCGAGGTCAGGGAGCCCCACTTGCGTGAGGTCGCTGTTGATAGCGGCTAATGAGCTAGAGGCACGTATCATCAAGTCATCCACAATGGTGTGGCGCTTCACGTAGGACCCGGCGCTATCAGCTTCGAACAGGTACGCATGAAGGCCAGAATCGATGGGCGCCTCCCGAAGGCCGGGGTTCGCCACCGCGAAGTCATGCTCAGAATAGGTGGCGTCAATGGCTTTCCAGCGGTTACCCAGATAGACCATGGCCCACACGTGGGGGAGGTGCCACACACGCTCGCCCCGCTCGTAGTGAAAGAACCATTCTGGGTGGAGTTTACCGCGAGAGTCGGTGAAATAAGGAGCGAGAAGAATGGCCTGTGCCCAGGCAAGATCCAATACGCCATCAACACCGTAGAGGCTCTTGAGCCGTGGTTCCGCGACGTCCACCCTACCGTATGCAAACTGAACGGCGACCCCCTTGGCACGCAGGAGGGCAATGAGAAGGGCTGTCTTGTCAGCTGCCGTGCCCGCCCCTGACTCGATCACTTGCGTAGCGCTTTGCGTGGCGCCGAAGCGGTGGATGAAACGGATCTGGTCCCGCACGTAGGCGTAGATTTCGGCAGGGGTAGAAAACTTTGCCGCTAGCTCTAAAACCTTGGTGGTGCGCTCCGTGTACAAATCAGAGGCGTTCATGGAATCAGCGAGAGAGCGAGGGCGGCGGAAGCCAACGCGGTTTTCACAGGCACGGCCTTCGTTGCGGCGGCGAAGATAATGAAAAAGGCGATGATGAAACCGCAGATTGCCATTGCAGAAGTTTTCCACCGCATTGCCATCAAGCCCCAGCTCAGGGGACGTCAGCGCCGTCAGATCGCCCCGCTTCGTTTTGGGCATGAAGTGAGCGCCAAGAGTCGCAAGATAAGAAGAAAAACCAGCGGGGTCATTGCGCCACAGAGCGATGGCTGAAAGGGATTGCTCCATCTTGGCGGCAAGGGCCCCGCCCCCATGTACGCGGCCACCGCGGAGGGAGCTGAGCGCGTCCGTGAGCTCTGTCTCCACTTGGTTCAGCTGGGCCATAAGGTCAACGTCAGTCAGTGCTCGGTCAGCGGGGGTGGACGCCAGGTATTGAAAGATACCCTCAGCATGCAAAAGGGCTTGTGCCGCCTGAGTACGCGCTTCTTGCGAGGGCCGTGAGGGGCCAGGGCCCCCATGAGCAAAAGACTCAGCTTCAAAACCTATGTTTAACGTCAGTGCGGCGAATGCCAGCAGGATCATAGAGCGGTTTTGAGCCCTGTATTTCATAATTGCCCCCAGTCAATGCAAGACCGCACGCTGTGCATACTTGTGAGTACGCACGAGGTGAGTCCTAATCCCCTATTTCCAATAAACCCTTATCGGACCTGTTGGAGCAGAATATTACGCGCCGCGATACATCTCAATAAAAATAGTTTATTAAATTTGTCAAAAATACGATGATTGGGGGATAACTTAAGAAATCCTTAATTTCGCGGAGTTGCCAGGCATGAAAGAATTCCGTGGTCGTTTGTCTCGCAAATGTAATGTCTCACAAATGTGAGACAAATTCGGCGAAAACACCCCGTCCTTCGGATATCGAAAACACTGGAGCAACCCATGAAAAACAAAAGCATCAACGTAAGAATGGATAAGGATTTGTATCACTCGATCAAATCCCACGCGAAGACGAATAAAATGAAGATCGCTGAGATGGTCCGCATCGCATTAAAAAAATTCATCACTACCGAGCATCAGATCACGACGCATATTAAGCCCGTGCCGCTGGATGATGCATAATGGCCAAAAGGTGAGTACAGGTCCCCGCACCTATCAGAATAATGATAAAACGCGCTGATCTGAGAATTCACTACTCCTTCATGACTTAACCGTCGTAAAGCACGTCATATTGCGCGTGGAGGCGAAGGTGAATAAATTCGTTCGAGTGCTGAGTGATGATGAGGGCCTGGGGTTTTGCGTGAGTCATCAGCTTGATCAAGCGGGCTACACTGCTCACGCGACGAGCACCGTCGCTGACTTCACCGCGAGCCTCCATGAGAACGAGGATTACGTATTTATTACGGACTACCTTCTGGGAAGAGAGGGGTGCAGCGAGCCGCTTCTTTCCGCCCTCCTCACAAGCGGGGCTGCACCGAAGGCAGTCATCGTCATGTCGGCGCTTCCGAGGTTTGAAGATGCCCTGGAGGCGGTTTCCGCACGCTATACCGGGGTCAACATCCCATTCTTTTTCATCCAAAAGCCCTTTCACCAAGAGAAGCTCGTGGACATCCTCTTCATGATCGAGCGCAATCAGGGCCCACTGCGCGAATGCGCCACGGTGCGCGCCCAGGTAGCGGGCAGTGAATTCCTCCCCCTGAAAATCACACGGGATCAAGCAGCCGGATAAAGTAATCGACGATACGGCCCGATGAGTGGGGCATGAAGTATGTCCTCGAAAATACCGGTGAGTCCTCGCGTCTTGAACGCCAATCCCAGTCCGCGCTCTACGACCCCATCGTTGAGCTTGAAGGGTTTGATGTGGCCGCCGACCATAAGGTGCTCGATGCAGGGTGTGGCTCCGGCCTCGTAGCCCGGGGCATTGCCGCACGGCACCCCACGTCCCATGTCAGCGGCATCGACGCTTCTGAGGCAAGAGCTGCCGACGCGAGGCGCTTAGCTCAAGGGCTGCCCAACGTGCAGTTTCGCGCCGCCGATCTCAAAATGCCGCTTCATGAGCGGTATGACCGCATCGTCTGCCGCTATGTCCTTGAGCACATGGGGGAGGCGGACCAGGCGGCAGTGGTCGCTAATCTCGTGGGTGCCCTCAACCCCCACGGGCGGCTGCGACTCATCGACGTTGATGGCTACCTCCTCAACATCTACCCCCTCACTGCGCTCGTTGAGGAGTGCCTTGGCGTTTTTAGCGCCGTCAAAGCCCATGATCTCTTCGTGGGACGGAAGCTCGCCCAGCGCCTGGTGGCGGCGGGGCTCCTGGATGTGAGCTGGCGCATCCAAGTCATGCAAATGAACGAGCCCGCAGCACTTGCGGAGGAAACGCAGCTCATTACAGAGCGCTTCCAACACACCCTACCCGCCATGGTGCAGGTACTGGGCTCAGAGGCCAAGGCCACGGCCTTTCAAGGTGAGTACCTCGCGCTGCTGGGGCGGGCGGGGACCACGCTGTTTTACAATAAGTTCATCGCCACCGGGAAAAAGACGCCTCCGCCGGGCCCCAGACTGAAGGCGGTTTCTTAATCATGAACAAGATTGATATCACGCCACACCTCGAAGCCAAGATTCAAGATGAACTCCAGATCGTCGTCATCGATAATTTTTACGATGCGGCCATCGCTGGCGATGCGTGCCCTTGGCTCGGGAAATTATTTCGCTTCAAGGTGAACTCTTATTTGGCGTCCTATCCTTATGGCATGCTCCCCTTTGGAGCCGCTGACCTAGTGGGGACCCATTGGTTTTTGTGCCGGAAGACGAGAGGCACGAGGGTCGATGATCTTGAGCCCATTATGGGAATCAAGATGATTGACAGTGGGCGTACCAAGACTTTTCGAATTCCATTTCCTGCTTTCGGCTATGTGAGTGATCCGGAGCTGGAGGCCCATCGCCACGCCATCGAGCATGAGCTGGAGAGAGCCCACAAGGAAGGACACGCTTTGGGCTACGTGGGCTCATGGGCGATAGACGCCAAAGTGCGAAATGACGAAGTTCTGTCAAAAATATGCAAAAAAATGACGTCCTCATTTATTTCACAGTGGATTTGTACATTCAATATCCAGTCAATGGTCTCATTTGCAAACCTTCGCTTCCATGTCGAGAAGTTCCATACTTACCTTGGATTAGTACGACTTGTAGACCGCTGTGGCGATCATCTAACTGACTTTAAAATGAATGTGGCCTTTGATCAGCCCTATCGTGCAACAGTCTTCTACCGAAAGAACCACACCAAAGAAGCATTGCAAGATATGTATGACATGCAGAATTCGGCGCTTTGGGAAAGCAGGATTATAATCGCTTCAGAGCAATCCCCGCTTTATGTGAAAGAGTCCTCAGAGCGCGCAGCCTAGTGGCGCGCCACTAGTGAACGAGGGTAAGTCTCGACTTTGCGTGGGCCCGCACGAAAAGAGAAATATCCACTTCCATGCAGCAAGTATTATCATCACGAAGGAAAGGGTCGACCATTTCTGTTGGTACGCGTCCCCAGCCCAGAATTTGTGGTGCAACTGACATCATGGCGGCCCGCACGGCTGAGGTCGGCCTTGATTTAATGTAGCGACCCCCGATCTGCTCGTGCACTTCCTCATTCAGGTAGCCACGTATAATGATTTTTTCACCTCGGAATACCTTATCGATTTTCCAGAGAATATTTTTTTCAAAATGGCGATAAGAGAGGCCCTTTTCATAGCAAATAGCATCAAAGAGATCGTAAATCGACCGGCACTGCTGAAGCTCACCAATCGTCCCAGGGCTTTGGGCACCGAGCATGATCTTTTGACCAAGCAGCTGCAGGCTTTCATCATTTTTTGACTGCCGATGGAGCCACTCGATGGCTTCAACGGTGCAACGCAGGTTTACGGTACCATCAGGGTCCGCCAAGGCAGACTCGTTGATTTGGAGATGGCGCATGAGTTCCAAGCGCCGCTGCCAGTCTGACGCGACCTCGACATAGTCGAGGAGATTCGCCAAGACACGGCGCTTGCTTTTACCTGCCAGGGTGTACTTTTCGGGGAGCGCGGTGCGGTCGCCATAAAACTGCCGTGCCAAGGCGCGGTAGCAGAAGCTCTCGGTCATGAGCATCTCAAACGAGATGTTGAGTGCCCGGCAAAGCTGCAGGGTGCAACGTGCGGGCAGGTCTTTCTGCTCTTGGGCGAGCTTGCAATACTCCTCCCGGGTGAGCAACATCAGCGCTGACATCTGCTTGGGCCCCACGCCCAGGGTGCGGCGGATGCGCGTGAGTGTTTGCCAAAGTTGCTGCGACATCGTCATGTCGTGATGCGGAAGATGCACTCGGTCTGTCTCTTTGTGGCGCCGGGGATAATGCGAATACTCACGGGCGCGGAGCGGGGGAGGTAACTGGAAAAGCTCTGCAAAAACGAGAGGCGATAGCGGTTGATGAAGTCCGGGAGCTCCTCTTCTTTGTAACAAAAGTAACGCATGAACTCAGACGGGATGGATCTGATGTCCAGGCTGCTTTTTGACTCGCCCACGACTTCGTAAGTGAAGTTGCGCTCGTAGTGGGCGACGTGCTTGGCTAAGGTTCTCATGAGGTCGAGCCTGCTCGGCGCTCCCCGATAATAGTGGGCAAGCCGCCCATGGGTCTTGGGGTTTGTCAGCGCGCAGGTCACGTGGTCGAGGGTCCCCAGGGTCAGGTGGCCTGAGCGGATGAGGAAATCAGCCAAGTCGCAGTTGAAACGCACGGAGAGGCGAAGGCCGTAGATGAAGCGGATGTCGGGGTCGACCTTCAGTTTTTCTTTCAAGAAGGCTTCAAGGGCTTTTTCGCCCAGGCACGCCTCGAAGAACTGAAAAAACGGCTGCGCCGACCGCACGGTTGAGTAGGCATTGTTGGAGTAGCGTTTCGGGATTTTGTAACCCGTTTCCGTGGGGTCGTTGAGACCGTCGATATTATCGACAATGCCCTCGAAAAACGCATGATCAGGCAGGAGCCCCAAGATCTCAGACAGGCGATACCAGAGGCTGCCTGAGATCGCGACGCGCCCCTTTTCGATGTTGCTGAACGTGGCTTGAGTGACCTGAAGCTCCCGACTGAGCTTGGCCTGGCTGATGCCCCGCAGCTTTCTCGCGGATCGAATGACTTTGCTGACGCGCAGCGCGTCGGCGCGCTCGAACTCGTTCATGGAAAAAGAGAGGCCCTGATGTCGGAAGTGAGCGTGGAAAGCAGCGCTTCCGACAAGGGCCCCGAAGTTTTCACTTCACCGATGACGCCATCAAGGGGCGCGAAGGCGTGGCCCGCGTCCTCGAAAAGCCGCACGGAGCGCAGTTTAGGGAAATACCGTGAATCCGATAAAGCCCACAGGGCATTGACCTGGGGGTCTTGGGCACCGTGATACAGATAGACCGGCGCGGTTACCCGGGGGGCAATGGCTGAGAAGGCGGGCAACACCACCATGGCCTGGTACCAGTGCGCCAAGCTGGGATCCGCAAGGAGGCCGCGGAGCTGGAGGTATGCCCCCTGATGAAAGGGGGCCAGCTCACCAGCGATGGAAATCACCCCGTCGTGATCGAGGTCAGCGGCTGCAAGGGGGGCGCCGACAATGGGGAGAGTGGTGGCAAGGGCCTGCTCGACGGCGTCAATGAGCCCATCGTGGTTGAGGTCCAGACGACGGCGGAGGAGTTCCACCGGCCATTGGACAAATTGGTAATCGAACGTCTCGTCAATGGGCCGTGAAGGGAGACCAAGGAGGAAAAGGCCCTCAACCCGGGCGCGGGCGGCCAGGTAAGTGGCAAGAAGCGCCCCCTCGCTGAAGCCCACGAGGATAATTCGTGCCTCGGGGGCGGTGGCTCTCAACAGCCTGAGGGCGTCTTCCGCGTCGCGAAGGAGATAATCAAAGGTCTGATGCGGGAGTTCCGCTGGCGCTTCAAAGCCGCGCTTCGCATAGCGGTAGGACGCGACGCCGTTGGCGGCAAGAACCGCGGCAAGCTGCTCACTGAGGTTCGCACGAGCCCCGTGGTAGCCCGCCCCGACGAAGGGAGAGCTGACGTCGCCATCAAGGCCGACGTTTCCTGAGCCGGGGAGAAGAAGGGCAATGGCCGCTGGTGCCTCGGCGGGCGAGGTAAGGACACCGCTCAGCGTGATGCCGTCCCTCGTAGTGAGAGGCTGAGCTATCTCAGCGGAAAAAGCCTGAGGAATGGAAAAGCACACCAATATCATGAGCCTGAGAACCATGGTCATCTCCTCCCACTATGGGTGACCGATCAGGTAGCTCAAGCATCAGTGGATTGCAATGGGATCGTTGACCCCGCACCCCAACCGAAGCCTACACAACACGGATGGGTTGGCGTTCCAGGGTGGGTAGCGCCAACTGATCCGTTTTGGGCAAATGGGTCACGATTTGGTCGCAAATCCAGTCGAAGTGTTCGGGGTTTGCGACGTAATCCAGGTGATCGCTCTCAATGACGAGCTTGTGGCCCAGGCTGTATTTATCCATCCACTCTTCATAGTAGCGGTTGAGACTTAAGAGGTATTGGTCAGGGATGTTTTGCTCATAGTCCCGGGCACGTTTTTTAATCTGCTCTTTCAGTTTGGGCAGGGACTTTCGCAGGTAGATGATCAGATCCGGGGGATTGAGCTGGTCGGCGATGAGTTGGTAGAGCTCGAGGTAATTCTCGTAGTCGCGCTGTTCCATATCACCGCTCTCGAAGAGGTTGCGGGCGAAGATGTTGGCATCTTCGTAGACGCTGCGGTCTTGGATAGCGCTGTGTTTGTCGTAGGTGATGAGTTGATGGGCCCGCACCCTGCTGTTCAAGAAGAAAACCTGTAAGGGAAAAGACCAGCGTTTCATGTCGCCGTAGAAGTCGGCGAGGTATGGGTTGTTCACCACCGCTTCGCAGTGGGAGTGCCAGCCGAATCGTTCGGCTAACATCTGGGAAAGCGTGGTTTTGCCCGTGCCGATATTGCCCGCAATGGCGACGAAGTACTTTTGTTTGAACACTCCGCTGTCCCCCCCTGGATGTTCCTGCCGTGATGATTATGAAGTTCGATTTTATCGGCGGTGCGTCTCGAATGGTCAAGACGCGATCTGAAAATTTAGACTAGCCAAAGAGATGGGAGCGCCGCAGTATGATGGATCCTATGGATTCTGCGATGGTCGCTGCGACCGTGCCTGTCTTCTTCGCCCTCATCGCGCTGGAATGGATTTGGAGTTACAGCCGCGGCGGGCGCTGCGTGTATCGCCTCAATGATGCGGTGGCGAGCCTGGGTTGTGGCATGGTGCAGCAGGTGACCGCGGTTTATCAGGTGTTTCTCGCCGTGGGAGTATACGAAATGATCCGCCATGGCATGGCAGGCCGTGGCGGGGTGCCCGTGTTGCCCCTATGGGCCCAGTGGGCGGTGGGCTTCATGGGCGTGGATCTCGCTTATTACTTGTTCCACCGTGCGAGCCATCGGGTGAATCTTTTATGGGCCACCCACGTGGTGCACCACCAGAGCGAAGAATATAATCTATCTACCGCGCTGCGTCAGGGCGCACTGCAGGGTGCGGCTGCCGCGCCCTTCTATTGGCCCTTGGCGGTGTTAGGTGTGACGACTCCGGTGTTCGTGGCCTGCGCGACCATCAATACCCTGTACCAGTTTTGGATCCACACACGGCTCATCAAAAAACTACCTGGGTTTTTGGAAGCACTCTGGAACACTCCGTCCCACCACCGTGTGCACCATGGCGTTGATCCTCAGTACATCGATAAAAACTACGCCGGTATGTTCATCATCTGGGATCGACTCTTCGGTACCTTTTATCCCGAGGGCAGTGAGGAGCCCTGCTACGGCGTGGTGCAGCCCTTGCGGAGCTTCAACCCCCTGTGGGCCCAAGTTCATTACTTTTTGCACCTTGGCGCGGCGAGCCGTCGGGCGCGCCGCTGGCGAGACAAAATCTGGGTATGGTTCGCGCCGCCGGAGTGGAAGCCCGCTGATGAAGGCGGCGTGCTCGCAGTGCCCGTGGTGAATCGGGCGACGCGGGTTCTTTATGACGTGCCTGTGCCTCTGCCCACGCTGATGCTCATCGTGACGCAGTTCGCGTTGGTCACCGGCGGAACGTTGCTCCTGCAACTCTTCGGGCCCCAGTGGGGACCGCTGCGCAGCACGCCACTGATTCTGTGGGTGTGCCTCACGGTGCTGGGATGGGGCGGGCACCTGGAACGCAAAGGCTGGGTGCGGGTGCTGACGCTGCCGCGGATGCTATGTCTACTCAGCGCCGCCGCAGTCTACATCGGTGCGTAGCGTAGGCTCGGTCTTTTGCCGCCTAGCTTCGTTGTCGTCGTCGCCCGCTCCACGCGACGCACAGGAGTGCGTCTTGGTCGCCGGGCTCCTCCTCCGCCTCGCTAGTCGGCAAAATACCTTCGCCTAAATCCTGGACTTTGTTTTACCGCCTGACGACGTTGTCGTCGTCGCCTACGCATCCTCGCTCCCCGGCAAAAGCCCTTCGCCTAATCTTGGACTTTGTTTTGGAGGGGCGAGCCCCTGGCTTCGCTATGGAATTTCTGTTTGGCGGAAGTTACGCGCTCTGAGAAATTCTCAGCGCCTCTAACTTCCGCTTGGCGGAAGTTCCTTGGTCACGTTAGATGAGGGCTCATGCCTATCACTCTCCTGTCACTTGCCACGGGCGCCTTGGTCATCATTGTCGTTTTCGTGGCGAAACGCCTGGTTCCTCGGAGGCAGTGGACCCTTCCCATGCAAGCCATGGTGGACGATTTGCGCTGGGTCGTGGTGGTGGGCTGGGCCGTCAACCTCGCAGCAGAGGGCCTGGACATCCCCGCCAGGGCGGGGCTTCACCTGAGCCGTCTTGTCATGGCGCTCACCTGTTATCAGATCTGGATTTGGTCTTCTCGCATTCTCACGCATTGGATCGAGAAGGTCCTCATACGTAGGGCAAACCACGACCGGGCCCTGGCCTCGGCACTGGGGCTCTTCAGCATGGCGGCCCGCGGAGCGCTCCTCTCCGTTGTTATTTTATTGGCGCTCCACAATATGGGCTTCAACATCACCGCTCTCATCGCGGGCCTGGGCATGGGCGGTGTTGCCGTGGCGCTGGCCGTGCAGAACATCCTGGGTGACATCTTCGCCTCCCTCACCATTGTGCTGGATAAGCCCTTTGTCGTAGGGGACACCATCCAGGTGGGGGACATGTCCGGCGAAGTGGAAAGCATCGGACTCAAAACCACGCGCATCCGTGCGGCCAGTGGCGAGCAGATCAGCGTGCCCAATAGCAACCTGCTTCAAAGCCGCATCCACAACATGGGGCGCATCAATCGCCGGCGCATGCTCTTCACCCTGGCCGTGGCCCATGACAACCCCCCTCCGGCCCTCGAAAAGCTCCCGGCTCTCGTCAAGTCAGTGGTGGAGGCCCACTGCCCCGGCGCCTTTGAGCGCTGCTCGCTCATTCGTCTCTCCGAGACAGCGCTGTTGTACGAGACCATCTACTGGCTTGAACCCAGCGCCCACCACCATGACATCCAGCACGCCATAAACTTCGAACTTTTTTGTAAGATGAGAGAAGCCGCCGTGGCCTTCACTGTCATCCCCACGGTGAGAGCGGTTTGAACCCCTTAAATCAACTCCTCATCGCCATTGGGGTACTCCTCATCAGCAGCGTCATGGCGAGCAAGATTTCGGGCCGCACAGGGCTACCGCTGCTGCTGGCCTTCATGGCCATCGGCATGTTGGCCGGCAGCGATGGCCCCGGTGGCGTGCCCTTCGCGGACTACGCGGCGGCCCGCAACATCGGCATCATCGCCCTCGTCTTCATCCTCTTCTCCGGGGGCCTTGAAACCCGCTTCTCCACGGTACGCAAAGTGCTGTGGAGCGGGATCTCCCTTTCCACGGTGGGAGTGCTTGTATCCACCGGCGCCGTAGGTGCCTTTGGCCATTACGCCCTGGGCCTCGATTGGGCCCACGGCCTTCTCCTCGGGGCATTGATCTCATCCACGGATGCCGCCGCGGTTTTCTCCGTGCTGAGGGGCCGCGCCATCAGCCTCAAATCCCGCCTCACTCCGTTATTAGAGCTGGAGTCGGGCTGCAACGACCCCATGGCGGTGTTCCTCACCGTCTCCATGCTGTGGCTCATCCAGTCCCCGGACGCTCCCGTGGGCATGCTGGTGGCGCACTTTTTCCAACAGATGGTGCTGGGCTCGCTCATAGGCTTGGCCTCCGGTTGGGGCTCGGTGCAGCTCATCAACCGCTTGAAGCTGGACTTCGAAGGGCTCTACCCCGTGCTCACCATGGCCGTGGTGCTGCTGACCTACGGTTTATCCGAGGTGGTTGGCGGCAACGGCTTCCTCTCCGTGTATCTCGCGGGCGCGGTGATGGGCAGCATGAACTTCCTCCACCGCCGCAGCCTCATCATCTTCCACGATGGCCTCGCCTGGCTGGTGCAAATCGCCATGTTCGTGGTGCTAGGCCTCCTCGTCTTCCCCCGGGAGTTGCCCGCCGTCATGGTGAATGGCCTCGGCCTTTCTCTCTTTTTATTGTTGGTGGCGCGCCCCCTCAGCGTCTTTGTTTCCCTGGCGGGGAGCAGCCTCTCCATCAAAGAGAAGCTTTTCATTTCCTGGGTTGGCCTGCGAGGCGCCGTGCCCATCGTGCTTGCCACCTATCCACTGCTTGCGGGCGCTTCCCATGCCCACATGTTCTTCAACCTCGTCTTCTTCGTCGTCATCGCCTCCGTGCTCTTGCAAGGCACCACCATCCCCCTCATGGCCCGGGCCTTGGGTGTGGATGTCCCACCCGCCGTGCACGTGGATTACCCCCTGGAGGTCAGCGACAGCATGCATCTGCGGGAGCGGTTGACTGAAGTCATTGTGGAAGCTGGTTCCGCCGCTTCCGGGAAATCCATGGTGGACTTGGATCTGCCCGAGGGCTGCCTCGTGGTGCTCATGTACCACAAGGGCGCATTGCAAGTGCCCCGGGGACGCACTCTTTTGGAAGCTGGCGACCGCCTGCTTCTCCTCTCCGACCCCGTGGGGCTGGCCGCGTTGCGGCCTTTGTGTCAGTCAATGAGTTGAAGGGGCAAATGGCCTCAGCCAAGTGGTCTGGAATGCCCCGACCAATGCCCGCCTCAAGATAAACTCGGCGAGTAGCGGTCATAACCGCCCCAAATAATGGCGTCTGGGCAGTCCACCAGCTGGTTCGGAAGTTGCACTGGCTGCCGACGCTGTGCCGTTGAAACCCTCTCCAGTAACTTTCAGGGATCCCATTATGAACACTCCCTCAGGTGAAAGCCTGACTTTGTGGATGAATCAAGTTCCTCCGCTACGACGTGAACCACTCAATGAGAATATTTCAGTGGATGTATGCGTTGTCGGGGCGGGAATCGCTGGCCTCACTTCGGCCTATCTTCTGTTGAAAGCAGGGCGATCCGTCGCAGTTTTGGAAAGTGCGACCATTGGAAGCGGACAATCGGGCAGGACCACAGCTCACTTTGTAACCGCTCTTGATGATCGTTATTTCAATCTTGAGAAGTATCACGGCCTTGAGGGGGCGAGGCTGGCAGCTGAAAGCCACAGCGCTGCCATCGATCAGGTTGAAGAAATTATCCAGACGGAAAACATTGATTGCGACTGGCGTCGCCTTTCTGGGTACTTGTATCTCTCGCCGTATGAAGATCTGAGTCTCTTGGAAAAAGAGTACGATGCGGTGCTTCGCACCGGCGCCATGAGCATTCAATGGCTTGATCGTGCCCCACTGGCAACGTTTGACACGGGGAAATGCCTTCATTTCCCTCGACAGGCTTGTTTCCATCCCATGAAGTATCTAGCCGGGCTCACCCGCGCCATCGAAGCAATGGGTGGGAAAATCTATACTGAGACCCATGCTGATAAGATCGAAGGTGGAAAGCCAGCCCACGTGACCACTCAAGACCATTTTACGGTCACCGCCACTGCGCTCCTAGTCGCGACAAACACACCAATCAATGACTTCGCTGTCATTCATACGAAGCAGGTTCCATACCGGAGCTATGTTATCGCGGCACCGATCCCGAAAGGCTGTGTAAACCCAGGCCTTTATTGGGACACCCATGACTCGTATCACTACATTCGGGTCGACGACGCCGCGATGGATAAAGACTACTTGCTCGTCGGCGGAGAAGATCACAAGACGGGGCAGAATAAGCATCCTGAGCAAGCCTTTGATCGCCTTGAAAAATGGACGAAGAAACATTTTCCAATGGTTCAATCCATTGCGTATCGCTGGTCTGGCCAGGTCATGGAGCCTGTGGACGGCCTTGCGTATATCGGGCGCAACCCCATGGACAGCGACAATGTTTACATCATCACCGGCGATTCCGGCAATGGCATGACCCATTGCACTTTGGGCGCGATGCTCATCAGCGATCTGATCATGGGTCGTGAGAATGCTTGGGAGAAGCTCTACAGCCCGTCGCGCATCTCGCTGCGCAGCGCGCCTCAATACATAAAAGACAACATCAATACCATAAGCCAATACAGATCTTGGTTTGCATCCAGTGAAACATCGAGTGTTGATGGGATTGAATGCGGTGAAGGTGCTGTCATCAGGGACGGACTTTCTCAAACCGCGGTTTATCGCGCTGAAGATGGCGGCCTCCATCGGTGTTCCGCCGTCTGCCCACATATGGGCGCTATTGTTGCCTGGAACAGAGTCGAAAAAACTTGGGACTGTCCCTGTCATGGTTCGCGGTTCGATGCCCAGGGGCATGTGATCAATGGTCCGGCGATTACAAATCTGGCGGAGGTGAATGCTGCTCCTGCGGAGCCTTTGGACTGCATCTCCGCAACACATTAAATCTAACTCAATTGCTACTGATGCAGCGTGTCTGACACTGAATTTTCAACCTACCGGAACTCATCGCTGAAGAAATTCGCTTCGATAATAATCCGCCATCTCTTCCGCACGCCAGGGGTAGTCCTGTGCAATCACTTACGTCCATAGGACGATCTGGAGAAAACTATGTTTAAGATCCCATATGCTATGACTCGACTTGTAGCGCCACTCGCAATGCTCATTTTCTCAGGGTGCTATGCCCCGGGAACTGAAAATGTTTCAGCGCTGGAACTCGTCACGGGCGCGAGCCTCGGTACAGCGGAAAGCTTCGCTGTACTCGCTGGCTCCACAGTGACCAACACTGGAGCAACCGTTGTTTCTGGAGATTTGGGAGTCAACCCGGGCAGTGCCATCACTGGATTTCCTCCGGGCATGGTGATCGGGGGAGCAATACACGCCGGTGATGCGGTGGCTCTTCAAGCTCAAAATGATCTTACCACTGCGTACGACGTCCTCGCCGGAGAACCGTGCGACGTCTCCTTGACCGGACAGGATCTAGGCGGACTGACACTTACGCCAGGAACCTATTGCTTCTCTTCGTCGGCTCAACTGACTGGAGCCCTTACCCTCGATGCCGAAGGCGACCCCGATGCCGTGTTTATTTTTCAGATTGCAAGTACGCTGACCACCGCAAGCAACTCATCCGTGCTCGTGATTAACGATGGATCAGACTGTAATGTATTTTGGCAAATCGGCAGCTCCGCCACTTTGGGTACGGATACTGCCTTTGTAGGAAGCATTCTCGCCCTGACAAGCATCTCCTTAACCACCGACGCAACGGTGAGCGGTAGAGCTTTAGCGCGAAATGGTGCAGTGACGATGGATACGAATAGCGTCTCCATCGCCGCATGTAGTCTGAATCCGACGCCAACGCCGACGCCGACGCCAACACCTACGCCAACACCGACGCCAATGCAAGACGCTGTTTTTCTCCTCCGCTTAACGAA
>CAYHWW010000068.1:0-1281 GCA_964360145.1 uncultured Oligoflexia bacterium
GGCGTACAGGAGTACGCCTTGGTCGGCCACTTCCTCCTCCGCCTCGCTCGCCGGCAAAATACCGAGCCTAGTCTGGGATCTTGTTGGGGCTGCGCTCGGCGAAAAGCTGTGAAAAATATATTTTGTTTACAGCGCTGGGATGCTTGGGCTAAAGCGCCATTATGGCAACTACCCTCTCCCGCATAGCCCTGGGCCTTGTCACAGTGTCCCTGTCTTGCCTTCCCACCCACGCTGGGACACCGCTGACCCCTGGCCCTGAGTTCCAACAGGCCCTCCAGCGGGGACTCCTCGCGAAACTGAGCACCATCGCCGCGAACGTCACACGCGAGGCCATGAGCGAAGAGCAAGCCGCATTCCGCATCCGCCGACTCGTGACCGAACTGCGTGGCACCATCGAGGGCGTCGCCGTCGAAGTGCCCACGGAGACAAGCGCCACCTACCGCACCACCGGGGCGGAAACCCGCACCGTGGTCCGAGCCGCCATCACCGACCCCGTGGAACGGGTGATGCGACAAATGGAAATCCTCACGGAAATCACCGCCCTCGTCCACGGCACCGTGGCCGCATTGCCCAGGCCCCATCTGCCAGGCCGAGGTTCAGCAACCCGGATCATGGCAAGGTCCAAGGCTTGGGCAGCGGAACACGCAGTCCCTCTCATCTTCTTCGGATCACCAAGCATCGCCGCGGTTGGCGCCACATCTTTGTATCTTGCAGGACTGACCACCGTCGACCACGCTGTTGCCGGCGGCGTCATAGCCGGTGGTGCAATGATGTTGGCTAGCATGTGGGCCTCCCTCTTTAGCAGTAACGAGAACCTCCCCTGGGAAGTGGCAAGTCAGGTCACCACCGGCATCCTGACCGCGCCCCTGCGCCTGCTGGACCTGCCCTTGCCCCGCGGCATCCGGGACGACGGGGTCCGCACCCGCCTCATGACCATCCTCACCGACGAAATGGTCCTCAACGGCATGATCCCCAGCGCCCAGCGCGGGGCCTTCACCGCAACCATGGAGCGAGCCGCCCGCACGGGCAATCGCCCCGCCACTTGCTTTGAGGCCCTGGGGGGCGTGGCCACCCTACTGCCCGCGCCAGCGGGCCCCCCGCACATCCGGGCGCGTCTTGCTGAGCTGCAAGATGATGGTGACACCGCCGCAGCGGAAGCAGCCACACTCACCACTGCCCGACAACGGAAGTAAGGGCGCATACTCATCAAACCACCACAGATTTCATTATTGATACCGCCTGTAGTTGCTCTTCTTTTTTTCTGTCTTTGCCTGCCCTCAG
>CAYHWW010000068.1:1381-12188 GCA_964360145.1 uncultured Oligoflexia bacterium
CTGCGTGCTGAGCTTGATCCCATCGTTCAATGGCTCCTGCGCGAACACCATCAGCTCCAGCAAGCGGTGGCCGCCGGTGACCGCACCGCGGAATCCGTGGCAGCAGACCTGGCCCATCACATCACAAGCGAAGGCAGCGGCATCAACGGCCACCACAGCTCTGCCTTTCTCGGCGGCGACAACGCCAGGGCGGACTTTGCCCGCAGCCGTGCCCGACATTTGCTCGTGTATCTAACGAACCTCTATCTCCAGCTCCACGAACTCGCTGCCCAGGGGGTTTATCGCACAAACGCGCCACCCGCGGACCCTGTAGCCATCGATATCGATGGCCGGGTGGTCATGGACTATATTCGGGTGCCACCCACCATACAGGCGCTTACCGCTCTGCTTCAAGTGGCTCCCATTGCGTTAGCAGAGGCCATTCTCACAAAGGATGGAGGGCTGGGTGAACCCGTACACCCCGGCTGGCACCGCTGGCTCCCCTTTGCCACTCAAGGCACCATATTTAGTACAGGTTTTTTCCTGGGCCTGGGGACTCCCATCGCCGTACCCCTCCTCTTCAACGCCGCAAATTATGAAGCCAACGCTTTGACCATTAGCGGGATGCTGGGTGCTGGTGTGGCGGGCATGGTCGGAGGCTTTCTCCTCTCTGCTTGGGGAGCAGAGGCAGCCGCAGAACGAGTCGAAGAGCATATTATGGAATCAACCGAGCGCATCTTGGCCGCACGCCAAGAAAAGCGCACCAAGGCCCGTGAAACGCGCATTGCCAACGAGCTGAGACGAGAAATGCTGGGCTTGGAGCTCGTCATCGATGGCCGCGTTTTTGAGCGCCTCGGCGCTGACAGAGGCAAGGCCCTGCTGCGGTCCCTCTGGAGCGGAAACAGCTGCGCCGACGCCCTCACTTCCCGGGTGGAGGTCACTCCAAGCGATGACGCCCCAGTTGACGAGGTCGAAAACGCAGCCCGCGCAGAGTTCACGCCTCTACGTCGTCGTTGAGGCTAAGCGGTCACAACAGATCTGTTGTGACCGTAGTTGACGCATAGTGCTGACGTGCTAGTCTGCGCTCAAAATACTATTAATTGAGCCTCTTTCACAAGGCTCTCAACATTACGTAGGAAGTAATATGTACAGGTGCTCATGGTCCAAGGTCCTAAAGTTAATATTTTTGATGAGTGGCTCATCACTACTGTTCTTGCCTGCGAGCTGGGGTGTCTCAAGCTGCGAAGGTAAACTTTTGCGCTCGAACTACGATGACGGCGCAGACTTTGTAAGTGACTTTGATTCGCTCATCGATTCTGCCGACGAGTTTAAAAAATTGTCTGGTAGGAATTTGGTGATTCGCGATAGTTCAGATTTTTACCGTCTCATCCCTGTCGGCAGCCACGTGGTCGCAGATATCCTCGTAGACGCCTATGGCAATGCGAGAATCATCAGGGGGCGTTTTGTAAGCGCAAATGCTGACAGCCTCGTTGTTAGTGTCAATGGCAAAAATAGGCGAATAGTGACACTGGTAGGCGTAGATGGGTTATCGGGGCTCGTAGTTCACCCTCAAGGCTCAGTGGCCGCTCAAAATGAATACGTGCAAGACTATGACTCTCTGCTGGATTCCGCCGAGGAGCTGGAAAGACTGTCGCGTGGGAGTAGCATGAGGTTTGGCGATGGCAGGAATCCATATAAAAATATTCCATTGGGCAGCGTGGTCATGGCAGATCTTCTAAAAGATGGTTTCGGACGAGCCCAGATCGTGCGCGGCCGGTTGGTTTCAGTGGGAAATATCTATATGAAGATCAGCGTTGCTGGCCGTATTGTGAAAATTCCACTGGAAACAGGAATTGATGGCCTGACGGCTCTGGCGATTCTGTCCACACCTGAGTGATCTCAGCTAGTGTTGAGAAGTCACAACAGAACTGTTGTGAGAGTGCTTGACGCACGGCAATGGTGCGCTAGGTTGCGCTCCATGCACGACTACAGGAATACACTCAGAAACAAGCTCACTTCGGCTCTAGAGAGAAATAAACGATATTCATTGAGAGCTTTCGCAAGGGATCTCGATATTGATGTGGGGCAGCTCTCTCGCGTACTCAACGGCAAAGAAAACCTCTCCGTGGAGTCGGCCCAGCTCGTAGCGGGAAAGCTCTTCGCGACGAAGAAGCAGCAGCAAGCGTTCGTTTATATGGTGGAACTGGCCACGGCCAAAAAGACAGAAACCAAAACCAGAATACTTGAGGCACTGAAAGGGTTAGATACCCGGAATAGCACAGTGGTTTTACTGCTCGACCAGTTCAAGTTGATCTCGGAGTGGTACCACATAGCGATTCTAGATCTCTCTTCGATCGTCGGTCAGGCGATTACTCCGCGCGCTGTTTCACGCACTCTTGGTATTTCGCAGACCGAGGCGAAGCTCGCGCTCGAACGATTAATGCGCCTGGGGCTTCTCACGGAGTCAGAAGGAAGATTGCAAAAAACGTCCCGTTCCCTTCAAGTTCCGGAGTCACGCGAGAGAGATGAGAACGTGCGGCGCTTTCACATGCAGATGATTCAAAAGGCTTATGAAAGCGTCGAGGGCCAAGATACCGCACGGCGCTACCTCATCGGAAAAACACTCGCCATCGCGGAAAAAGATTTAACTAAGGTGAAGGCGCTTGCAGACCAGTTTTTCAAGAAGGTCGCCGTGCTCGTTCAAGAAAGCGATACGCCGGATCGCCTCTATCAATTGAATGTTCAGTTATTTGACCTGATGAAAATCGAAGCAAATGAAAAATCGAAAGGTGTGACGATATGAAAAGCATGAAACAGATTCTTATGTTCTTAGCGATGGGGGTTGCAGTATTCCCTTCAAGCAGCCTTGCAGGGGGGAGCGATTCTGGAGTGGGTAACGGCGGCGTTGGAATCATAGTTGAAGATCAACTCAATCTTCTTGATCTCGTAGAGGCCCAAGAGGTCAGTCTCGAAGATCTTGGTGTATCTCAGGAGCTTCAGGAAAAACTCAGTGAGATTGGTCAATATAACGGAGGACTTCGCAGGGCTATTGAAAGGAGTCTCCGTCACGGTCTGATTTTTCATTTCACAGATTTTAGACTTTTGAATACGAACGACGCAAACTCACCAGTGCAGTTCAGCGACGTTCAACTTGCGGTTCAAAGAGACGGTTTTGTGTATATAGATCACCAGGCATGGAATCGACTCTCTACCGTACCTCGCGTTGGCCTACAGATTCATGAGGCACTGGTCAACCTGCACGCGGACATCGATCGCTCGAAGCTCCGCCAGCTTGTCAGAAAAATCATGACCGGTACCTATGGCACCGAAGAAGAGTTCACCCATTATCTCACGGCAATAGGACTGCGCTATTACGCTGGAAACACTCCAAATTGTGCGTGGGTACGTGCAGATGTCACCCGAACCGCCAGTGAGTTGGTCGCAGACTTCCGCTCCTGGGTTCAATACAGCGACCCGAGCGACAGCTCTTGTGTCGAAACAGTAAATGCGCTGCGGTCAAGTGTGTTAACCGACGTCAGAATGCAGACCCCTGCTTATTGCTTTGACCCACGTCGCCGCACGATCGCGCTCATGCGGAATCACGTACTGGTCAGGATGTACTCGGCATGTAACAGGCCCTAAGTGCTGGCCTAGAAAATCTCACCGGCCCAAAGCGTCTCGAAGAAAGAAGCTGCGGGCCAGATCTCTGCCGCGTCGGCAGTATTACGACGGTGTTCTCCAAGACACACAACGAGTTTGCGCACGTCATGCCCTTCAGTAAAAGCACGCAGGCCTGAGAAGTCTTTGGGTTGAAGGCGCTGCTTAGTCTGCGGGGGGGCGTATAATTGTGATCTTGTATAATTGGTTAATATCCAATTGGTTAATATCCAACTATAAGTAGAATTGATTTATAGGCATACCTGGGGTAAATCGCCCCCATGACTCATTGGATTGCCCTCGCCCTACTCATAGTTGTGACTCCGGCCCATGCTCACTTTTCCCCTGAGGACATCGCGGAAAGCCGCTTCCGCATCCTTATGGGCGAACTGCACGGCACCATCGTGGGCAATACCCTTGAGATCACTTCGTTTGAAGGCACTGTGACGGTGGAGGTGGCCCCTCCCCTGCGCGATATCAAGGAACGCCAAGAGCGCCAAAAACTGATCCTCTCTGAAATGACTGCCATCATCCAGGCCACGGTGGATACTTTTCCCCAGCCCCATCCGGGATTCATCCGAGGCTTCATCCCGCGCCACCGCCGGGCAGCCCTACAGAGAAGGCTCGTCTCCACCCTCGTCTCAACATTCACCTCATCCCAACGCATCAGCCCCCTCCAAAGCCGGGAACTCGAGCACCTCATCAACGCAGCTCTTGCTGCTGGCGCCGGCACCATCGCTTGTGAAAAGGCCCTAGGGGATGCCGTGGACTTGATTATTTAGCGTCAATACTTGTATATTTTAGACAACTATTATATACACCCCGCCATGGCGCACCCATCCCTTCGCTGGAACCTGCTTTTCATCCCCCTGGCTTTTGCTCTCATGGGCCAAGGCTGCCCTCAAAGTGCGCCCTTTCCCTCCTACGCGGGAATCTACACGTTAGAAAGCGTCACCTACATGGGTAGCGACGAGACCTTTCCCTTCGAAAGCGCTGCACCCCCGGCTCTCAGCGTCACGCAAGACATCCTGCAGGCATCGAGCGGAAGAGCCGTAACTCTCGTGGTGAGTAACGCCGACACCGGCGAGCTGATCATGGATAGCAAACTGGATAGCCACGGTAATTTCGCCAGCACCAGCGGGCGCCTGGACCGCGCTATTTTGGCCCCCCTTCACGTCTCGGACACCACGTCGACCTTTCTGGGCTTTGGCCTCGGCTACGCCTGTGCCTTCGCTTACGGCGCTGACATCAACGCCCAAATGCTGAACCCCTCCCCCCATCTCCTCATGGAGGCTTACCCCAGCTGCGTTGACGAGCCCACCACCCGAGGCACCGTATGCGTGGGCCGCCGGGACCGCGCCGAGCTCCCCGTACTCACCGAGGCCTGGCGCCAGGCGGGGGATCCACGCCTCATCATGACCCTCACCGCGTTCAAGACCCAGACCAACAGCCCTGAGTTCTGCAGCAAGCCCGGTGCCTTTGCGCAAATGACTCTAGTTTATACGAGGGCGCCATCCGCCGCGGTGGAAAGCATCGACCTGCGCATGAGCCGCGAGGAGGCCACGGCTGAAGGCCTCACTGCTGATCTCACCACGTTCAGGGCCGCGGCGGATGGGGCACCCGCGATGCTGGGGCTCCCCGCCAGCGCTGAAGACCTCCGCCGCCTTTGGCCCATGGACAATCCGTGATGCCAGTCATAGGACACCGCACGTCCTATGATGCTGCTCTTATTCTTTTCATCGGCTTTCGCCGGCGACCTGTATTCTGATTTCGCGACCCTTGCCGCCCACGCCACCCTGGGCGTGGACTACGAAATCACCACCACCCACCACGGAGCCTCCTCTACGACCGGTGGCACTGCCACTGGTGGCCCCCTCATCCTTTCCATCCACGGCGGCACCCTCGAAGAGGGCACGAGCACCCTTGCCGCCGCGGTGGCGGCAGCCGGGGGGTTCGCGCATTATGATTTCCGCACCCTCCCTCCTTGGCCCCGGGCCGCGGAACTGCACATCACCAGCAATAACTATGATGAGCCCCAAGCCCGGGCCCTCGCCACCATCCAAGGGCCATGCCTTTCCTTCCACGGTTATCGCGCCCGCCCGCCCCAGGACCCCAGCTACGAAAACGCCTGCGTGGGGGGCGCTAACCCCACCCTGCGCCAAGCCGTGGCCCAGGCCCTGCGCGTGGTACTGCCCACCGCCGTCGACGTAGAGGAGCCCTGCGGCCTCTTCCCCGCCACGGCCCCTGAAAACATCGTGAACCGTTGCCGGGGGCAAGGGGTCCAACTGGAACTCACCGTAGCCCTGCGGCAGCGCCTGCTGGGGGATGCGGGGCTGCGAAGGCAGCTGGCCGCGGCACTTGCCCAGGCCCTCAGGGGGACCTGTGCCGCTGCTCTTCGCCTTAAGTAGCAACGGAGAAGCTATACCTCCATCGGGGATATCCTGCGGCCTCAGGTAACCGCCACCCTGGGGGCTAACGGTTTTATGGTGGTGGACATCGCCATCGCAGTGGCCCTAGGCAACCAGGACGACACCCAACGGATCATCACGGCAGCCCTCCAATCAGGGTTCAGCGAAGTTCCGCCGATTTTCATAGCGCTGCGACATCATAAATATTTTCTGAGTCCCTTGACAGGGGTCTGGCGTGGTTTCGCGATGGTGTTCCGGAAATGCCCGGGAATCGCGCTGTTTTTCACCGTAGTGCACGCGGTACAGCTGGCTTGAGCATCGCCTCTCATTCTTGAAGTCTTGCGCCTATAAGCCTATTCTGTGCGCTTTCCAGCGTGTCGAAAACCGATGATATAAAGTGCTCATGAACACAAAATCTCAAGTCATTGTCACGGAGCTGAAACAAGAGGTGGCGCGAGAGCGCCGTATCACCACTCGTATCCTCAAACTACTGCGGCAAGTGCAAGACGGTCGCTACTATCTCGACCTGGGCTATTCATCGTTGTTTGACTTCGCGGTGCGGGAGCTGGGCTACGCCCAAGACGCGGCGGCCCGCCGCATCGGCGCCATGCGCTTGATGGCGGATGTGCCGCAAATCGAGGAGAAAATTGAAACCGGTGCGCTGTCCCTGTCCGTGGTGACCGA
This sequence comes from uncultured Oligoflexia bacterium, assembly GCA_964360145.1. GTDB lineage: Bacteria > Bdellovibrionota > UBA1018 > UBA1018 > CAYHWW01 > CAYHWW01. The sequence continues at coordinate 8,110 of CAYHWW010000068.1, forward strand.
GGCCACCAAGTTTCTCCGTGCGGAGAAAAAGGTCGGGGTGTCCCGCACCGCTGAAGAAAAGCGCGACCTGGTGTTGGGTCTCGAAGGCCTGTCGAAGCGGGAGGCGGAGCGCTCTCTTCTTCAAAAGGCTTCCCCAGACACATTTCAGGAGCTGCAAAAAACCGAGCGGACCCGAGCGGTGACGCCAGGCCTCACCCGCCTCACCATCACCCTGACCCAAGAGCAGCAGGCGAAGATCGAGAAGCTGAAATCACTCCTCAGTCATCGCAATGAAGGGGGCACCGTCGCGGGGCTCCTCGACTTACTTTGCGAAGAGGCTCTCGATCGCCATGACCCCGTGCGCATTGAAGCGCGGCGCCTGAAAAAACTGAGTCAAAGCGCCGGATCGGTACGACCGGTCGTAGTCAAAGATGTCGTCGGAGAAAAGAAAACAGTGGTGCCATCTTCTCGCCACATCCCCGCGGCGGTAAAGCGTGCGGTTTGGCTCCGCGATAAGGGCCGCTGCACGTTCAAAGAATGCGGCGCGACACGGTTTTTGCACTATGACCACGCCCAGCCCTTCGCTCTCGGGGGTGGGCATACCGCGGAGAACCTGCATCTCTTGTGTTCCGCGCACCATGGGCGCGCCACTGAAGAAGCCTTCGGCCCCGTGCACCGGAGGCTCTAAAGCCCGATGAGCCAAAAATATCTCGTTACCGTCGCCTCGCTCATTGCCCTCTCAAAATCCGAGCAGACCCGGATTCACATGAATGGTCTGTACAACGTCGGCGGCACCACCACCGAGATCGAAGCTATCATCAAGGCCGTCGTCATCCACGGCGGAGTGGTGAAGAAACTATTCTGTCCGAATGTACGAGGCATCACATAAAAATTCTCCCCAAAGGCATGGCCGTTTATGTACCCGTGCGCCTCCCGCACGCGACGCCCCCAGGCCCCACTTCTCTCGGGCCCAGAATCGAAATTTCTCGCTAAGGGCCTCACCACGCAATCATCTTGCGTAAATAATTCTCATTTGATAATGAGCCCCCCATGAAACCGGGTCTCCTTCTCGCGAATGCTGCTCTCCTGTTGCTGGCGGGCCCTGCGGCGGCGGCTCCGTGGCACGACGTGGCTACCTCGATTTCAGTGGATGAGATCCAGGACGGCGCACGGAAGCTCCTGGACAAAACCCCGTGCCGACAAGCCCTGGTCCCCAGTCAATCCGCTGGAGGTGCCCAGGTCCGATATCCGACTCTCAACGACAGTGAGCATTGGAAGTTCGGCGCCGCCGCCAGGGACGGGGAGAGCATCATGGGATCCGCTTCGGCGCGGACGTCACTCTATGAGGACATGGATCGCAATGAGGCCATGAATCGCATTCTTGAGACGGGCCTCCTCGTCAATCAGGCCCATGATTTTGAAGCGATGGCTGACCTCTACGAGGGGATAGTGACACCAGAACAGTGCACCGCACCCCAGACCTACGAGCGGGGGGATCGCCTCTGGAGCCGAGGCGCCCGGTCCCAGGTCTTTGAAAATTTTCAGAGCACCCGCGCTTGGGCCGCCACGGACCGGCAACGGCCCAGTCTCCAAAATATTATTGAGACCAACGCCCGCATCACCAACCGCCTGGGCTTCCCCCATGAACAAGGGGTGCTGCGCGATCATGGCAGCGTCGGGTGCAGTAACGAGACGGTGGAACCCGCGGAATCCAGGGCCGCGGGCAGCTGCGGTGAACAAGATCAGTTGGATCTCCCACAGCTTGCAGCGCTCTACTCAACGGGCTACTGCACATTCCGAACCCAATTGCCCCGGGAGGCGACCCGTCGTCGGCTGTTGGCCGGAAAGAAAATCCCCGGCCAGATCGTACACCCCAGCATCGATGATCTGACGCCTCTGGCGCGGGGAATCCTTCAGCGCCGGGACGCCAAACTCTACGCTCGGGTGCGGCGCTATGAATCCGGGCACATCACCAAGGCGGAGACCATGGCGGAGCTCAACCGCGCCGTCATCACTGTGCTGGCGGAAGATGCGATTGAGAAATTTAAGATGGAAACGGGGGGATACTGGTCCGACCCTGTTCGTACCCCCAGGATGAGCAATGTCGATGCCGCCACTCACGTAAGCGCTGTGGTGCACCTCTATCGCAGCCTGCTAGCCATCCACCCCTTCACTGATGCCAATGGCCGCAGCCTGCGAGTGGGCGTACTCTATCGCCTCCTGGAGGCCGTCGGTCTTCCCGCACCCCGCCTCGCCAATTTGGATGAGGATATTTTGCTCAGCAAGGAGGATCTCCTCACACGGGTCATCGATGGCATCACCCACGCCCATGACCTCAAACAAGACATCGCCACCCGCGTAGCCCTCGGACTGCCCTGGCAGCGCTCACCGCTATTGCTGTTTCCGGGCTTGCCGCGGATCTTAGCTGTGCAGTTCGGTGACGGGATAGCCAACAAGATACCTCTCAATCGCGCTGATTTCGCCCGGTGGTTTGAGCAATCCCCCCCGAAGGGCTGGCGCCGGGGCGGTTGGCCCTTGGTGGTGAAGGCTTACATGGCCCACTTGGCCACCAATGTGTGGATGCCTCATAACTACCCCGGCTATCCAGAGCGCTGGGAACAGAGCGAGAGTTGGGCGCTTGCCGATGAGAGCGCATTTTCGCCCTCCCTGTTGGCGAGCCACCACGCCGATCCGGCCACTCATCGGGCGCTGCTCACTCGCTATTATCGAAGCAACATGGTCTTTCGTGGGCTCATGTATGAGGGGCGCTTCAGCGACCGTGAGATGTTGAAGTTTTTCTCAGAGCTCACGGACCACACGGTGAGCAACCGCCTTGGCGGAGCCATGAGCGCCAGCAACGTGCCTCTCGATGCGACGAATCCCCGGTTCCAACGCCTGCTCCTACGGGAGATCCGGGATCATAATCGGCGGCTTCTCACGGCGGACCCGTCCACCGTCGGCGGGCCTCTCCCTGGTCGCTTTCGCATGGTGCGGGATCATGTGACGGGCAACAACCGCAGCGACTACTCCCCCTGGTCTTCGAGCTCCGACCAGCCCAATCAAGCCACGATCTTCACCTTTGCGGTCAGTGAAGGCATTAAAAAAACGATTGCTGAAGTGGGAAATCGAGGGGTTCTGCTCGGATTCATGATGCCCCAGTGGGCATTAGGCACCCATAGCATGAGCGCCCGCCATGCGTTCAAGGCCATTGAGCACGAGCAGCTGGTACCCGGTATCATACATCCTGACGCCGTGTATTTCGCTGCCACCGTAAGTTTGCCCACAGCTACACGGGATGCCTACGGTGGCTATATGGCAAGGATCGAGAAACTGTACGTGCGCAATCCCGACGACCCTGTTGAGATCGCAGTCTATAAAAATCCTGGTCTCAACGATGCGGAATTCCTCGATTTAGTCATGACACAGCTGAGTAGAGTGAAGCTGTCGCACCGGCTTCGTTGGGATGCCGTGACGACATCACCCGCCGCTATTCTGCGATTGCCCTAGTCCGGTCTTTCCGTGTCTTTCCGTTATTAAATAATATATATTTATGATATGAGCCCCCATGCTTTCCACCCCCACCGCATGGTTTGTCGCCCTCATCCTATCCATTGCCCCCGCCTTCGCCCAAGAAGCACCACGGGTCTATCTCGTCACTGTGGCCCCCGGCGCCCAGCTGCAGTCAGCCTTTGGCCATGCTCTGCTGGAAGTGGAACAATCCGCCGCCACCCCCGGCCGCAACCTCATTTATGATTACGGCCAGCCCAACATCGGCTCGCTGCTCACGTCGGGGAACTTGGCGCCATTGCTGGGCACCCTCCTCAATGATGCGGTCCCCGCCCAGGTCTCCCTCAGCTCGCGGGCAAGCTTTGAGCGCATTTATACGGCGGCCGGCCGCACCTGGACCCGGGACGAGCTGCAACTCACCGCTGAGCAAGCCCAGCTCCTCGCGGTGAACCTGCGCACGGGCTTCATGGCATTGCGCCGCACCCGCTACCAGTACCGCAACTTCTACGACAACTGCGCCACCCGCATCCGCGATCACCCCCCTATGGACCATTCGTGGTCGAAGGCATGAGCGGCTTGGGGATTCCCCTCTC
>CAYHWW010000068.1:12288-15970 GCA_964360145.1 uncultured Oligoflexia bacterium
CCCCCTATGGACCATTCGTGGTCGAAGGCATGAGCGGCTTGGGGATTCCCCTCTCTGTGAGCAGTTCCACCGAGTTTCTTGCGCTGCCGCGGACCTTGCGTGCGAGCCTCAACGACGCTGATAGCCCGTTGGCCCTCATGGCGGGTGCGCTGCCCCAGACTGAGGATGGCTTAACCGCCGTCCAACAGCTGCAACGCTCCTTCACGAACTTTGAGGCCGATCTGCAGGCGACGCCCGCAAACAGCTACATCGCCCTCTACACCCCCGCACGGCTGCGGGCGAAGCTCATGGAAATGGGCGTGCTCACTGCTCCCGCCGCTCTCGTCACGCCGCAGCCCTAGGGCTCAAATACTCCCGCAACGTACGCTCGTCGTTCCAGCTCAGGCCCATGAAACGCAACCCCAGCCCGCCGGGGTAGTTGCCCTGGCCGTCGGTACGGCGCACGATTTCCGCACGGCACTGCAAGTAGCAGAGCTCTTTCAGCGTGATGGAGATGTAGCACGGGGTGCCTGTATTGAGATTCTTCAGAGTCTCTTCTGTCATCAAAGCGATGTCGTCCTCGTCCAGGTTCACAAAGGTGCCGCCCAGGGACACATCGTAGGTCTTCGCGTAAAATTCGCTGGAGCTGATGGAGTCCGAGCCCCGCTTGTTGAAGAAACAAACGCGGATGGGTACCTCCAAGCGCATGCGCCGCGGGGTCAACCACCAGCGCTTCTCGGGATGGGTGAGGATTTCACGAACGTCCCTGGTGAACACGCTGGCCAAGGCCAGGAGGAAAACCCCGGTGGATATCTTCACGTAAGATGAATCGAAGTCCGCGCCCACCTCGGCGACAAACCAATTATTATACACGACGAGCATCCCAAAAAGAGGCACCATGTAACGGCTCCACGAATGGGCACGGAGCACCATGATGCCGGTGACGGGGGCGACGAACAGGATGGCCCCGTTCAAGGGCGAAAGTTTTCCGAGCACTGCCAGGAACTCCGTGGGCGGATGGCCGTAAATCATCATCACCTGCACAGGCAGGCCCACGGCCACGGCAAAGAGAAAGAGGGCGAGGAAGGTCAGCTCTTTAGGTCTCGTTTTCATGGTACAGCTCCGGGATTTCTTCTGCTTTCACGACGGGCTCGGGCTCAGCGAAATGCTCGCAATAGGAAATGACGCGGCCAACGTATTTGCGGGCTTCCCCTAAGTCCGGGGCGGTCGCCCAGGAATATTCATAACGATTGAGCGCGGACCAAACCCGTGAGTAGCCCGAGTGGTAGCTCGCCAGCACGACACGAGTCAGTGCCTCTTTGTGCTCCTCTTCGCCATACACCCGCATGAGGAGTTCCGAGTTTTCCTTCGTCGCCCAACGGGTGGACAGCGCCTCCAAAGCGGTGACCACGGCCTGAACCGAGGTCATGCGGCGACTATCAAAACCCGACTCCTGGGCAATGAGGGCCGCGACAAAGGCGGGGTTGAAATGCTTTTCGCGGGCCCGCTCATGGATCTGCCGCAAGAGCGCGGGGGCAGGGCTAAAAACACCCGTGGAGTGAACAGCGTGATCCACCCCAGCATCGCAGCTGGGGGGGCGAAGCCGTGCATAGGCGTGATGGCCTGACACGCCGTAGAGCACCTCGATGACGTGCCCCCGGGCGGGATCCAATCTGAGGACGGGGAGGCGAAGGTAGAGGCGGTGGCGCGCCACGCGCACATTGGCCTGGAGGAGAAAGCTGGGGGATATGTCGAGGCCGTTGTGCCTGATGGTGAGATGGGACAGGGGCTTAACGCCATGGAAGCCCGCGGGGTCATGGATCACCAGGGTGAGGGACGTGGGGCTGTGGAGCACCTGGCGGGAAGGGAAAAACTGCACGGAGGGGGACTCCTTCACCACGGAGGCGATGAGGGCTAAACGAGGGGCATTGACCTGGGAGGGGTGCACGGCCCAGACAGCGCCCAGGGGCGTGCTGGGACCGGCGCAGCCTGAGGCGACGCCGAGGGCGGCACCGAAGGCGGTGCCTAAGGCACAGGCGGTGAACGCCCTCGCTCGTAGATTGTTAAATCTTAAAAAGTTCAGTTTTTTCAACATTGTACATCTATTTTAACATTCCTGAGCGTTTAGCTCAAGTTTAAAAAATACTGACCCGATAGGTCTGTAGGAGCCCTGTACTTCTCTATGGAACATCCCTCAAAATTCCCCCTTGTCACCCTGGTCCTGGCCCTCCTCTTGGGGATGGCCTACCCCGCCTCCGTTATCGCGAGGGACTTCGAAATCTTCGACGGCCGCGTCTACAACGGGAAATACTACCCCCGGGTGGACATCATCGAATGGGGGACACCGTCGCACATGGAATTCCACATTTACTCGAAGAGTAAACCCGTGGACCTCACTTTCGAGCTGGAACGCACGAAAGGCAAGGTCGTCATGCTGGTGCGCTACCACATGAAGGATCGAGGGGAATTCCTCTGCCGCCGGGTGCTCGCCCCGGGCCATTTCCTGCCCGGACTGAAGATCTACAAGGACCAGTCAGACAAGGACTTCGATAACTACATCGTTTCCATGGAGGACATGGAGCCCCAACCCGGGTTGGTGCGCATCGACAAACCGGCGAATTATGCGGCCTGCGAGGACGACTCGGTGAAGGACCGCATGCCCGCATCCGAGGGCAATAGCTCAGAGGCACCAGGGGCGCCCCAGGCCGCGGTGCCTGCCGCCCCGCCACAGAGCCCGCCCGAGCGTGCGGCCAAGGCCGCGAATCCACACGAGGATGGGGGCGGCTCCCCCTTCTCCAAGTGGTAAATACATAATATTTGTTCAATTTAGTCAGTTTATAGTTTAAGATTTTAATCAGGGGGAATGACTATGCTTTCACGTTTGACGAGGGGAAACGCGGTGCTGCTCGTGGCAGCCGCCGCTTTGATCGCGCCCAGCGCCGCCAGGGCCCAAAGCCAATGCTCCGCCGCGGGGCTTGAGGCTATTAGCGCCGGCCTGATTCGATCCGTGGACAAACTCAGCAGCGGCAGCCGACGAGACCGCGCCGCCCTCGTGAGGGCCATGCTCAGCGAACCCGTCATCGGGCCTCTCTTCGGCGAAAGTGAAGTCAATCACTTCAGCAGCAGCGGCGTGCGCCTGGTTCACTGGATCAACCAGTACGTCAGGTATGGCCGCATGGAGGGCAGCCAGGCCAATACCATCAGCGCACGCGGTTACGTGGCGAGGGCCTACAGCGCCCTGCCCAACTCCGTGAAAGAAAACTTCCGCTGCTACCTCCAAGCCCAATCCAGCGCGACCTCTAGCTACAATGGAGGCGCGCTTTCACAGGCGTTGAGCCATCTCGCGGCCAGCCACGTCGTCGTGGCTGGTGCTCCCAGCGAAGTCAGCTACAGCGGCGAGCATTCCGCCCTGCGGGCCGTGTCCCGGGCAAGCCCCGTGCCCCCCCGCGTGGAAAACGCCACAGCGGTGGCACGGGATCGGAGCATCTTTCAAAGCCTCGGCATCCCAGGCCTCGTGCTTGAAGCCTCCGGCCCCACCGCCACAAGTGATGCCTCCGTGGAGGCCGGCCCTGATGCCGGCGTGGGATACCACCGCCGCGGTCACTAACTAGGCTCGGTCTTTTCCCGCTGAGCTTCGTTGTCGTCGTCGTTGGCTCCACGCGACGCACAGGAGTGCGTCTTGGTCGCCAACTTCCTCCTCCGC
>CAYHWW010000069.1:0-15874 GCA_964360145.1 uncultured Oligoflexia bacterium
TGAGGAAGGTGTCTTCAAGCTTCAAGAGCTTGATGAAGAAGTGGTCGAGGGTGTTGGTCTTGTCATCTGGAGCGCGCCCCTGTTCGCAGAAGGGATCGTCTGGGGAGTACAGCGGTCGATGGGTGCTGCCCCCCACGGCAAAGGTGCGGGCGATGCCAATGGCCCCCAAGGCGTCGAGCCTGTCGGCATCCTGAAAAACACGGCCTTCCAAGGTTTGTGGCGTGAGGCCCCGAGAGAAGCTGTGGCAGAGAATGGCGTCCCGGGCGGCCTCGACTTGCGTGGTGGTGAACCCAAGATTTGTGAGAAGCTCCGCCGCTTGGTCCGCGGATTTACCGGAACTCATTTTCGAATCGGGGTGATTTTTAGGCAGATTGGCGATGTCATGGAGAAAGCTTGCCGCGGCGAGCACTTCGAGATCGCCACCTTCGCTTTTCCAAAGGACATGGACATTGGCGAGGACCCTCAGGCAGTGGCTGAAATCATGGGCAGGATCGGGAGATGATGTGCTGCGGCAAGTGGCCTGGATTTCCTGAAAGCGAGGTTGGGCGAGGATTTTTTCAAGGGCGAGCATCAGCGTACCTTAGAGAAACTAATGCGCTGCGACAACATTCTATTCTTCCCGCGGCCTTGCCGGACCGAGAAAGATCGTCTCCACTGACCTCGGAGTGAAGGGGAGGGGATCATTGCGTACTAGGCTGGCAGTTCTGCCACTATTGCTCATGTCCGTGCTGTTCTTGGGGTGCAACGTCACCGCCACGGATAACCGCCGCGCCATGCCCGATTGGTTTAACGCCATGGGCACCATCAATGGTGTGAATCTTCCGCACTTAGAGCCCTATTCCCGGTTCCGCCACTTTGTTGAAGATCCCAGTTTTTCTCATAACGTAGGGGCCATGGGGTGGAATACCTTCCGCCTGCCAGTGGAGTGGGATGATTACGCCGCAGCGGGAGGGGAGCTGAACCTCACCGCTGTTCGCGAAGGCATCGAGGGGCTGCGCGCATTGGTCGCGAGCCTGCGCCAGGCCCGCCGGGCCGCCGGGGCGGGTGACCCCGTGCTGCTGATCCTGGATTTCCATCAGTACAAATTCGGCGCGGTCTGCGGCGGCGTGGGCATGCCCCGGGGGATCATCGACGAGAGCGGCCTCAGTCGCGATGACGGCAACTGCGTGTTCCAGGCCTTCGAGCGTTTTTGGCACAACCCCGCGGCTCAACGAAAATGGTTCGCCTGGGCCCGGGCCTTTGTAGAGGCGCTGCCAGATATCTTGAAGGAGGAGTCAGACTGGCTCAAGGTGGGCATCGAACCCATCAATGAGCCTCAGTTTGGCTTCGCTGAACCTGTGTTCACGAATCAGATGGTCACCACCATCTGGAATCTCTATCGCTTCACCCGCAGCGGCGCCATCCAGCAGCAGATCGACGGCAAGCTCATCCCCTTCTACCGCGGGTTTCTCGAAGCCATGGCGGACGTGCCCCGATTCGACGAGGTCATGGAGAACGGGGTGATGGTGTTCGAACCCTTCGTGCTCGATCACCTGAACATCAGCGTGGATGTGGGGCCTGTGAGCCTGGAGGTCAACACCGACGGGCACTACCAGGGGATGTTGGCCCTCAATGCCGTCCATTGGCTGGCCGCCCCTCACCATTACGTGGGGGCCCTGGATGAGGGCTTTCTCTCCCTGATGCCGCAGTTCGCGAGGGATCAGCTCTCCCGTTATCCCAATATGTTTGTTGATGGCGCCCGGATCCGCGAGCGCTTCCGCTGGATTCAAGGCCGCATGGCGGAGGCGGGCATGGAGACCATGATCGGCGAATGGGGCACTCAAACAGGATTACTTGATGCCAGGGGACACGCCGGCGGTCATCGCGCCTGGATCGCGGATTCCAAAGCGGCCATGGGCGCTCATTCCCGTGGCGGGCTTTGGTGGCAGTACGTGCAGGATCGCACCGCCGGCGAGCGCTCTTTCTATTTACTCCGCTCCCGGGATGGCGCGGGCGCTGAGATCCCGTGGCGGGAGCAGGTGCTGAAGTGCAGCGGCCGCTTCAATCTCGCACGCCTGGTCTTCGGTCGGTGCCCGGAGGAGAGGCGATGATCGCCCTGCAGGAACGATTCGCGCCCCATAGCACTTGCTTTGGCTGTGGCCCATCCAATGAAAAAGGTTTGAAGGTGAAGAGCGTGCCCCAGGGCGACCCCCTCGGGGGCGTGGTGGTGGCCCAGTGGCAGCCGGCGCCCCATCACGAGGCGTTCCCGGGCATGTTGAATGGTGGCATCATCGGCGCGTTATTGGATTGCCATTCCAATTGGACGGCGGCGTGGCACCTCATGAATCAAAGCGGCGTTGACACGCCCCCTTGCACCGTCACGGCTGACTTTCACGTGACGTTGAAACGGCCGACGTCGAGCAAAGAGCCCGTGACTCTCACCGCCCGGGTGGTGGAATCCAAAGAGGATCGAGCAGTGGTCGAGGCCACCCTGGAGTCAGGCGGCAAAGTCACCGCTACTTGTCGGGGCACCTTCGTCGCCGTCAAACCCGGTCACCCCGCCTACCATCGCTGGTGAGCCATAGCAGTGGGCGAAATACCGATCGACGTCGAGGAGCAGGAAGGGTTGGCCGCCGCGGGGCACGGCGAGCCCATGGAACGGCACCCGCTCAGAGACGAAGGGACCGCACTCGAACACATCGCAATCCATGGGGGCGCCAGGGTCAGCCATCTCACCATCGTTGACGATGAAGCCGCAGTTGGTGCCGTCGGCGAGATTGACGTAGAGGATGTGTCCCCACTCCCCTTTGAAGGAGCCATCGCCCGAGGGCTGAAAAACGGGGATGCCCGGAGCATCGATGTGACAGAGGGCGTCCAATTCCGTTGCAAAAGAGATCTCGCCGGTTTGAGCGAGTTTGAGATGGTGGAGCTGATCCAGGCGAATGCCCAGCTGATTGCCCTGGATGTGGAACATGAAAATCTGGGCGGGTAGTGCGCCCTGGGGCACCGTGGCCGTGCCGGTGTATTGAGCGGGGTCCAGTGGGATGACCTCGCCGCCGCCGAGCCCGTCGGGGCTCACAAAGTGAAGATCGTCAAAGAGCAGTCCGAAGCCGCTTCGCAAAACGACGATGCGGGCGGCATCGCTGCGGGTCTGGGCTGTGGTTTGATCATGTACGAAAAGAGATGGGGACAGCACGGCGATGGTGCGGCCTTGGTGGGTGATGAGGCCCAAAATAGGGCTTTCTGGGATGAGGGTGGGTACCATGGCGGCGGCAGGGATGGTGGTTTCCAGCACATGGAGGGGCAGCGCCACGGCATTGCCCGCCATTTGGCCCACAAGATAGGGCTGTGCCTCAGGCTGCGTGGCGAATGGAGTTTCGGTCATCATTGTCCCCGGAGTCGTCGCGGGCGATTTGGAATTGGTTCACGGTGTCGTTGAGCGCGCCAATAAGTTCTTGCAGGCTCGTGGCCTGGGCAGAGAGGCGTTTCGCGGCATCAGCGGATTGAGTGACGCTGCCCGCGTTGGATTCGATGGTGGAGGTGAGCACCTTCACTTGTTCGAAAACCTCGGTGACGTGCTGCTGGTGATCTTCGTAGGCGGCGCCCATGTCCGTGATCTGGCGGCTGATGCCATCCACCGTGGACACCATGCGCTCCACATTATCGTGGGCGCTTTGGGCGAGGCCTGAGCCTTCCTCGGCCTGGGTGTTGGAGAGATCCATGAATTTCGAGAGCTCTTGGGTGAGCTGGCTCGCGGTTTCCGAGAGTTTCCGGATCGCCTCGGCAATCTGGTAGAAACCCGTGCCCTGCGCCCCTGCCTTGCACGCTTCGATGGCGGCGTTGATGGAAAGCACTTTTGTCTCGTGGGCGATGTGGGAGAGCGTCGTGAGATGACCGCCCACGCTTTTTGTAGAGGAGAGGGCCTGTTTCACTTTCTCAAAGGCGTCGGTGATGCGCACGGCGCCCTGGCGGGCGTGTTCTTGGCCGACGCTTGCGAGATCCACGGTCTGGCGGATGCGGCCCAGGTTGATCTCCATGCCGTCCTGCAATTTGGCCACGGCGGTTTGGCAGCGATCCATGGAGAGTTGCTCCAGGGCGGCGTTCTTACGCAAGGCTTGTGAGGATTGGGTGACGCGGAGAGAGGCCTCCGCCACACCCGCGGTGGTGGCGGTGACTTCACCGGCGGCCTTGGCGATGGTGGCCACGAGGCCCGCGGTTTTATCGAGGAACTGGTCGAAGGAACGGGTCATCTCGCTCACCTCATCGCCGCCGGTGCTGTGGAAGCGGCGCGTGAGGTCCCCCTCGCCATCGGCGATTTCCCGGCAGCGGGCAGCCATGCGGTTGACGTTGCGAGTGAGAGTGAAGCTCAGAAGGGCGCTGAGGGCCAGCGCCATGCAAAGTCCCATGGCAACCGTGCGGGTGATGTCGTCGGCGTCCGCCGCCAGGCGTTTTTCAGCCTCCGTGAAGACGTCAGCCTCCAGGAGATCACCCTCAGCCATGAGTTTTTGTAGAATGACGTGAATGATGATGCGGGTTTGCGTGAGCTCATCAAGGCGCGAGATGTTGCCAAGGGCGAAGACCTCGCCGGCGAGACCCGCATAATCTTGACAGCTCTTTCGAATCTCCGCCGTAAGCTTCCGGAGCCGCGGGCGATCCGTGGTGTTCGCTGCTTCTTCGATGTGCCGTAAATCCCCGCTCAGAGCTCCCCAATGCCTTTGGAAAAGGTCCCGCGCCCGGGGGTCTTTAGTGGCGACAAATCGATAGGCGAGGGTTTCACCTTCAGCCACTTTCAGGGTGAGGCTCTGCGATGCCTGCCGTAACTGACCGCGTAGCGCACGGACATTCTCGTAGGATTCCTTGCTCTTTTCCGCGAGCTGGGAATGAGCCAGGAGCACCCACAGGCAGAGGCCTAGAGGGAGGAGGAGCACCACAGTAATGCGGAACGCGATGGTTTTGTAAAAGGGAACAGACGGGCGCACTCGTGCCGTGCGCGTGAGTGTCGTATCAGTGCGCTCCACGCGCTCAGCACGATCAGATTCGTCTCTTTGGTGCGGATGGCCCATACTCGTAAGGCTTTTCGGCCTGAAGAACCCAGGCGTGCATCGGCAGCGATTACCCACGGCAAAAGGGTTGCAGTGTCCGGGGGACCAGGGTTAGGTTTGCGTTATGTCAGAGAATTCCCGGAAAGCCAGGGTCGCTGCCCTCAAGGCCGCCATCAAAGAACGCATCCTCGTCATCGACGGCGCCATGGGTACCGCCATCCAAGAGCGTGGCCTCACCGACGCTGACTTCGGTGGGCCAGAGCTGGAAGGCTGCAACGAGTACCTTGTCATCACGCGGCCCGACGTCATCCAGGAAATCCACGAAGGCTATCTCGCCGCTGGCGCGGACATCGTGGAGACGAATACCTTTGGCGGCACGCCCCTTGTCCTCGATGAATACGGGTTAGGCGCCCGGGCCGTGGAGATGAATACCGTGGCGGTGCGGCTCGCCCGCAAGGCGTGCGAGAAATACTCCACCGCTGAGCGCCCCCGTTTTGTCGCCGGTTCCATCGGCCCCACGACCAAGGCCATTTCCGTCACCGGTGGCGTGACATTCGAAGAGCTGGTGCGAAATTTCAAGGTCCAGGCCCATGCGCTTTGGGAGGCAGGGGCGGATTACTTCCTCGTTGAAACCTGCCAAGACATGCGCAACGTCAAAGCGGCTCTCATCGGCATCGATGAAGCCTTGGCGACGGTGCCCGCCCCTGAGCGCATCCCCGCCGCGGTCTCTCTTACCATCGAGCCCATGGGCACCATGCTTGCCGGGCAGACGGTCGAGGCGGCCATCGCCTCACTCTCCCACGTGGATTTGCTCTATCTTGGCCTGAATTGCGCCACGGGCCCAGAGTTCATGACGGACCACGTCCGCACCATGGCCCAGCAGTTCGGGGCGGCGGTGGCCTGCGTGCCTAACGCCGGTTTGCCCGATGAAAACGGCAACTATCTTGAATCTCCAGAAATGCTGGCCTCCGTCGTGGGGCGGTTCGCTGAAAATGGCTGGGTCAACGTCATTGGCGGTTGCTGCGGCACGCACCGGGGCCACATCGCGGCGCTGCGCAAGCTCGCGGATTCCCAGAAGCCACGCAAACCGGCTGCGCAGCACCGCTCAGTGCTGTCCGGGGTGGACTTCCTTGAAATCACGCCGGACATCCGCCCGGTGATCATCGGTGAACGCACCAACGTCATTGGCTCCAAAAAATTCAAAGAACTCATTTGCCAAGAAAAATTCGAAGAGGCCGTGGAGGTCGGACGCGCCCAGGTGAAGAAGGGCGCCGGCATCGTGGACGTTTGTCTTGCCAACCCCGACCGTGACGAGATGGATGACATGCGGAAGTTCCTTGAAAAGGCGGTGAAGCTCATCCGCGCACCGCTCATGATCGACTCCACGGACGCCAAGGTCATTGAAATGGCGCTGACCTATTGTCAGGGCAAAGCCATCATCAATTCTATTAATTTAGAAGATGGCGAAGAGCGCTACGAAGAAGTGGTGCCGCTGGCTAAAAAGTACGGCGCCGCTCTCGTTGTCGGCACCATCGACGAGGACCCCGTGCAGGGCATGGCGGTGACCCGTGGCCGAAAGCTCGAGGTGGCCCAGCGCTCCTACGATCTTCTCGTGAACAAATACGGTATCCAGCCCGAAGATATCTACTTCGATCCGCTGGTTTTCCCCTGCGCCACCGGTGACAAGCAGTACGTGGGCTCCGCCGTGGAGACCATCGAGGGCATTCGCTTGATCAAAGAGGCCATGCCCCGGTGCAAGACCACGCTGGGCATTTCCAATGTGTCTTTCGGCCTGCCCAACGCGGGCCGTGAGGTGCTGAACTCCGTGTTTCTCTATCATTGCGTGCAGGCTGGTCTGGACACCGCCATCGTGAATTCAGAGAAAATGGAGCGCTACGCATCCATTTCTGAAGAGGAGCGCAAGCTTTCTGAAGATCTTTTGTGGAACCGGGGCGCTGACCCCGTGGCGGCCTTCGCCGCTCATTTCCGCCATGTGAAAAAAGAGGCGAAGAGCTCAGGGCCCAGGCTGCCCCTTCTCGAGCGCCTGCCGCGCTACATCACGGAAGGCACCAAAGAAGGCCTCACCGAAGATCTCGCCGAGGCGCTGAAGCAGATGAAGCCCCTGGAAGTCATCAACGGCCCCCTCATGAAGGGCATGGATGAAGTCGGTCGCCTCTTCAACGCCAACGAGCTCATCGTGGCGGAAGTGCTGCAGTCCGCTGAAGTGATGAAGGCCGCGGTGGGCTTCCTCGAACCCTACATGGAAAAATCTGAAAGCGTGGAGCGAGGCCGCGTGCTGCTCGCCACCGTGAAGGGTGACGTCCACGACATCGGTAAAAACCTGGTGGAGATCATCTTCGCCAATAACGGTTTCAAAATCATCAACCTCGGCATCAAGGTGCCGCCGGAGCAGCTCATCAATGCCGTGCGTGAGCACAAGCCGGACATCATCGGTCTCTCTGGTCTCTTGGTGAAGTCCGCGCACCAGATGGTGATCACCGCCGATGACCTCTCCAAGGCCAACGTGCGGATCCCCGTGCTGGTGGGGGGCGCGGCACTTTCACGGAACTTCGTGGATAAGGCCATCGCGCCGGCCTATGGCCAGGGCACGGTGATGTACGCCAAAGACGCCATGAGTGGCCTTGATCTCGCGAAGAAGATCATGGACCCTGGGCAGTTTGACAAATTGCGCACGGAGCTGGAAGAGCACCGCGCTCGCCTGGCGGCCACCGCCACCACCACGGTGGCTGCGCCAGCGAAGGTTTCCACGGGGCAGCGCTCATCGAAAATCACCATGGAGCCACTGCCCGGCGAGCAGCTCCCGAAGGCCCCGGACTATGAGCGCCATATTCTGAAGAACACGCCCCTTGATCATATTTGGTCCTTCATCAACCCCCTCATGCTCTATGGCCGCCACCTCGGCATCAAGGGCGCCGTGGTGCGACAGCTGGCCGCCGGTGATTTCAAAGCCATCCCCGAGGAGTCGAGGAAATCCATCGAGATCTGGCAAACGGTTGAGGACGTCAAAAACTTCAGCCGCAAGCAGGGTCTGTTGGCGCCGCGGGCCGTCTATCAATACTTCCACGCCCACCGGGACGGGGATGCGGTTGCCATCGTGTCGGGCACCAATGGGTCAGCCCGAGAAGTGGCGCGATTTACGTTCCCCCGGCAAACCATCACCGAAGGCCTGTGTCTCTCGGACTATGTTCATGATGACAAAGACGCGGGGGACAACATCGCGCTCTTTGTGGTTACCGCGGCCCATGGTGTGCGCGCCCAGGCCGAGGAGTGGAAGCAAAAGGGCGAGTATCTCAAGTCCCACGCGCTCTGGGCTTTGGCATTGGAATCCGCTGAAGCATATGCGGAGTATTTGCATGGCAAGCTGCGTGGCCTTTGGGGTTTCCCGGATCCCATCGAGACCACCATGATGGAGCGTTACCAGGCCAAGTACCGGGGTAAGCGCTATTCCTTCGGTTACCCCGCATGCCCGCGGCTTTCCGATCAAGAGATCCTCTTCAAGCTCCTGAAGCCCGAAGACATCGGCGTGCACCTCACGGATGGTTACATGATGGACCCGGAAGCCAGCGTGTCCGCCATCGTGTTCCATCACCGCCAGGCCAACTACTTCTCCGTGGGCGAAGCCTCCACGGACAACAGGATCGGTTGAGTTATGCTTCAGACCACGGGCATCGGCAGTCTCCCCCACGCGCAGGTTGATGCGGCCTTAGCTTATGCCTTCCGTTTTGACGTGCCATTTTTCCCGCAGATCCCCCTGCGCGGAGCAGGCGAGTACATGATCCCCCAGGCGCTGGAGAGCCTGCCCGGGGCCCAGTTCGGCGATGATGGGATGGTGAGCCTGGATCGGGCGGCCTTTCTGCGGGGGCGCGCCGCCATGGAAGGTCTTCTGGGCCGTGTCATCGAAGGCAAGGCTGAGTGGATCTTCCCGCCTGAACATTTCAGCTGCTGGACGCCCTTTTTGTTCGAGCTCTCCGAGCGCAAGGTGGCCATGGCCAAAACCCAGATGTGCGGGCCCCTCACCTGCCAGTGGGTGCTCTCCGGCTCCGCCAAGCTGGATGCGGAGGTGGGCAGCCTCGTGACGAAATTGGTGGCGGCAAAAGCCCTCACCATGATCCGCCAGTTGAGGGTCCGGGGCGTGCAGCCGGTATTTTTTCTCGATGAGCCCGCGCTCTATGCTTATGACGGGAAAGACCCTCTGCACGTGGTGGCGTTGCAGGACTTGCGTTTTCTCGTCATGGCATTGCGCAAAGAGGGCGCTCTTGTAGGTCTGCATTGCTGCAGCAACACGGATTGGAAAACCGTGTTGGGCTTGGGTTTGGATTATCTGAGCTTCGATGTGGTGCTGTCTTCGGGCAAGGTGTTCGCGGAGAAAGACGCCCTCGCTCGCTTTTTGAAGGCTGGGGGAAGCTTGAGCTTTGGCATTGTACCCACGGACGTGGGTTCTGCCGACGTGGGTGCGGGCGCCGTGTCGCCCCAGGCCGCGGTGGGTCTGCTCTATGCCCAGCTGCGGGAGGCTGTCGGCGACGCCACGGCCCAGCAGGCGCTGCATCATTGCTTCCTTACGCCAGCTTGCGGTCTCGCGCTAAAAACCGTGGAAGAAGCAGAGACCGTGCTGGCGCGGCTGAGCGCCTGCAAGGCTGAACTCAGATAATCTATTAATATTTGCTGTCAATAATGCGGAAGGGCTCTCTCAACGAGCGATTGGCGGCAGCCTGCGCGGATTGACGCAGTTCCCGCCCGTAGTAGATGCGGAAGTAGAGCACGCCGCAGATGCAGGGCGCATCGGCGCGGCCATCGCCAGAAACGCAGTTTTCTTCGATGATGCGGCTTGTGAGCTCGTCTCCCCGGGCCTGGGGAGTGCTGAGCGTGATGAACTGCTGCGCTTTCGCGGCACTGACGGCTTGATCGACGCCGTTGCGACAGGAGTCACGTCTCTCTTGGTAGTCAGCTACTGAGGAACGACAGTCGGGGTAGTGTGTCCCTAGGGCTAGGACCTCGCGCTCAAGCCGGAGCTGAGTCGCACCATCGGAACAGGCGGCGTCAGCGGCGGTTTGGCCACGATTGACTTCATTGCTCAGATCGCATCCGGCACTGAAAGCGCAGACAACGAGAGCGAGGATGATAAAATTCTTTTTCATGACGGAGTTCTCCTGTGAGGGTGGTCAGTGGGGGCTCGCTATCATTCCATGACTTGTTTAGTCAATGATGCGTAAATCATTATTATTTTTTGCGGAGGGTCTGGCGTGAGGAGACGGAGGGGACGGCTTCGACCTCTTGTGCATTCTGAGCCACTCGCAGGCGCACCATGAAGTCGTCTTCGCCTTCAGGGGTAAGGGACATGGCGCAAAGGTGGGAAAGGGCTTCGTCTCTATCATCGCTGCGCAAGAGATGGGTTACGACGCTGACTTCGAGCTCATGTTCACCGCGCACCGAGATAAAACCCTGCTCGAAGGCGGCATAGATCTGTTCAGCATGACTGGCGAGGAGGGGTTTCCTGCCCGAGAGTTTGCGAAAATATTGAATGTTGCCTTTTACGACGAAACTCCAAGCACCTACGACAAGGCCATGGAGGGCCGCCAAAGCGTAATGGCCCTGCTGGAGGTCTTCGACGAGTGCCCACCCATTGGCGGCGATCACGAATCCGCCAGCTGCTAAGGTGGTGCCATTGAAGAAGTTCATGATCTTTGGCAGGTGTCGCAACAAAGGGTCAGTGGTGGAGGGAAGGGTTTTCGTTATGGTGGCATGAAGCATGACCAGCAGGGCCTCAGCAGTGCGGCGCTGCTGGCCGGTGGGAGGTGCGGTGAAGGAAGCCACCTGGGCGGCCAGGCGGGCACCGATGGCCCGGGCTAATTCTTGGGCCTTGGCTTGGCGTTGGCGCACTTCCTCGGTGGTGTCGCCATCAGAGATGGTGACGTCCTCTGCGAGCAAAACAAGCCACGTCATGCGCTGGATACTGCCGATTTCGTTTTCTGTCAGGCCTTCGGTGGTGAGCAAGGCGTCGGTGTCTACGTAGGGCAGAGCGCGCTGGATGGCTTCCTCCGTCCAGGACGGAGCACCAAAGGCTGGTGCAACAGCAAAAAAGATAATGAGCAGGAATCCGAGGAGAGCCTTGTTCATGGGGGGGCCTTGGACAGAGGGTGAGCCCGCCTGGTACCATCCTCAGTCGTTAATCACAACTAGAGTCATTTACTTCTGACGGTGCCCTGGCGTGCGATGGCTTTGTTCGCCGAGGGAGGCAGGCGGCCCTCGCTGAGGTGGCGGGCGTTGCGGCGCCAGGCGACGAGGAGGATGCCGGCCACGATGGCGAGCCCCGTGGCCAGCCCGATCCAGAGACCAGGGAGGCCCATGCCGCCGCGGAAGCAGAGCCAGGCGCCCAGGGGAATACCGAAGACCCAGTGCCCGATGGCATTGGCGATGAGGGGCGTGCGGCTGTCCGCCACGCCTCTGAGCGCACCGGAGCCCACCACTTGGAGGCCGTCGAAGATTTGAAAGGCGGCGGCGACGAGCAAGACGGAGGTAGCGGCAGTGAGCACGGCGGGATCCGGCGTGAAGAAGCCGATGATGGGGCCGGGGAAGAGCCACATGATGAGGCCGGAGCAGGTCATGAAGCTGGCGCCCAGAATAAAACCCAGGTTGCCGAAGCGGCGGGCGCTCATCAGGTCTTTGGCCCCGAGGCTGGTGCCCACCATGACGGCGGTGGCGGAGGAGAGACCTAAGGGCACCATGAAGCTGAAGCTCGCCGCTTGAAGCACGATCTGGTGCACGGCGAGGTCCACGGCGCCTAGCCGGGAGACGAGGGTGCTGGATCCGCTGAAGGCCCCCACTTCCAGCAGCATTTGCAGGCCCGAGGGCGCGCCCAGCTTCAGGATGTCCCTGCATATGGGGGGTGAGGGGCGGAAGCGTCGCCAGGGTTTGAGGCCGCCCAGGGCCGGGTCGGCGATGATGACAACGGCGATGCCAGCGGCGCCCATGGCGAGGCGGGCGATGAGGGTGGCCACCGCTGAGCCCGCCGTACCCAGGGCTGGCGCACCCCACCAACCGAGGACAAAGGCGAGATTGGCCACGAGGTTGATGATGTTGGCGACGATGAGGATCCAAAAGGCGGCGCGAGGTTTGCCAAGGATCTGCAGGTATTGGCGGCACACACCGAAGACGAGGACGGGGGCCATGCTGGTGGCGAGGATGCGGAGATAGACTTTGGTTTGTGCGATGACGTCGGGGCTCGACCCGAACCAGTGAAGCACGTTGGAGAGCGCATACGGAATGATGGTGAAGGGGATACTGCATATGAGCGCGAGAAAGAGCGCGTTTAAAAAGATGCTCCGCGTGTGCTCTTTTCTACCGGCGCCAAAGGCGTGGGAGGCGGGGAAATCCATGCCGCTGAGAATGCCGAAGCCCAACACCATCCAGATGTAGAACATGGCATTGCCCAGGGCCACGCCGCCCAAGGGTGCGGCGCCCAGGCGACCCACCACGGCGGTGTCCACCAGGGCCATGGTGATCTGCCCCAGATAGCCCGCCACCACGGGGGCCGAAAAGGTCAGCATGGCCCGCAGTGGGGAGCGGGTTACGACACGGAGATCTATTTCTGGAGTGCGGGCCATGGGCCGTGGAGAGTAGCAGAGGATCCAAAAGGTACGCCGTTACTTTTTGCGACTCATCGCGTTAAAATGTTAACTAAGCCACACATTGACTCGGTGGGTCGCAAAAAGTAACGGCGTACCTTTTTGCGCGATGGTGAGCGAAGATGGAGCTATGAAGGTGCTCACATGGTTTCGGGGCTGTGCCTGTGAAAGAGGGGATTCTCGCAATGACGTGTTGTTGCGGGGGGGGCTGGGTCTTTTTTTCTTCCTCGCAGGGGTGGGGCATACGCTGGGGTTTTCCACCACGGTCATTGGCGCGGGCATCCTCGTGGATGACCCCCAGCTCACGCCATGGCTCGCCGGGGGGGCTTGTCTGCTTCTCCTCGGTGGAGGTCTCTCCCTGATTCTAGGGCTCTACACGCGGCTCGGCGCCCTCATGTTGATTATTTTTCTCATCCCAGCCACCCGGCTCCATGGGCTCATCATGGAAATGGCCGCCAACGGCGCTTCCATTCTCAGTGCCAGCGCGGATGATAAAGCTCAACAGAGCATCGAGACTCTCCGCAATATCGCCATGCAGGGCCACCAGGCCAACGTCATGAAAAACATCGTCTTGATTTTAGTGGTCTTCACCATCTTGGGGCGGGGTGCAGGCCCCTTGAGCCTCGATGGCAGGCTTCGTAAAAAGTGGAGTGCGCCCTAGCCCTCAGGGGAAGTCGTCCTCGCTGGGAAGTCGCACGGGGTCCCGCATGCGGTCACGGTAGATGCGCGCAAGGCGGCTATTGACGTTGCGGTCGCCGTATTCACGGTAAACCTTGAGTCCCGCACGGGTGGTGCCCACGGGGGCGCGGCGGCCAATGACTTCGATGAGGCGGGCTACATTGCCGAAAAGCGCGATGCCGCCGGGGGTTTCAAGTCTGCCGTCACGCATCTTGGGGCCGAACACCACAACCACGGCACCGGCATGTCCCGTGGCGTTCTTGAAGAAGTCTTGTGCCACCGTGATGCCCGCGGGAAAGGTCTCATTGATGAACTTGAATATCGATGCGACGCCGAGCCACTCTCGACCGAGTATGTCGACGTAACCGTAAATATCGAACTGTTCGTGAACAGGGGCATTGCCCGAGAGTTGCACCACGGCATTATTGAGTTGCAGGGGGAGATTGGCGCCGTTAGGCAGCACCGTGGTGGGGTCGATGTTGATGACGTCTTGATCATTGAAGATGGCGGTGTCCATGCGGAAGCCCACTTCAAAGGGGGTGGTCTTCGTGATGGGGCTCACGAAGAGGTCGCCATAGCGGAGGATGGGGAATGAGCCTTCGATATCCGAGCGGATGGAGCGATCGAACTTCACCGACAGCTGGATGTACTCCAGGTTGGGGGAGAGCATGAGATCGACCTTGTCGATGATCTTGAGGGGTTGCTGTTCGCAACCCGAGGCGAAGAAAGAGGCGCTCGCCAATATCGCAGTACAAAAAAAACGCGTGAAAAAACCCATGGGGATCCCCTTCCGTGGTGATGACCCTGCTAGGACATTGGACGGGAATAGGCCGTGGGAATCAAGTGCGCATTGTCGATGCACCGCGTTGGATGGATGCCTAATCACGTACATGCATCAATACGGATGACGCATGCTTTGCAAACCCCCGATTTTACGATTTAATCCCCCCATGGAACAATTGAACCAACTCAACGAACTGCGCACTGTGTACAAGGCCATGGGCGGCGCTGACGCCGTGGCGAAGCAGAAGGCCCAAAAGAAGCTCACCGCCCGGGAGCGCATTGAGCTCGTCTTCGATAAGGGCAGTTTCCTCGAGTTCGGAATGCTCGCCGACCATTCCCCCAATAATCGGGAGTTGGAAGGGCGGGTCACCCCCGGTGACGGCGTCGTCACCGGCACGGGCCTCATCGAAGGCCGCCCCGTGGTGGTCATCAGCTACGACTTCACTGTGCTCGCGGGCACCATGGGCGAGATCAGCGAAAGAAAAACGAAGCGCATGCGGGAGGTGGCCATGAAGGAGCGCATTCCCCTGGTGTGGCTCCTCGACTCTGCTGGCGCTCGTATCCAAGAGGCCGCCGGCGCCCAGTTCGCAGGTACGGGCGATCTCTTTTTGGAACAAGTAAGCCTCTCCGGCCAGGTGCCCATGGTGGCAGCCGTAGTGGGCCCCACCGCCGCTGGCACGAGCTACATCGCAGCTCTCGCGGACTACACCCCCATGAGGCGGGGCATCAGCAGCATGGCGCTTGCCGGCCCGCCGCTGGTGAAGGCCGCCGTGGGTGAAGACATCACCACGGAAGAGCTCGGTGGCTCCAAAGTGCACTGTGAAAAGTCCGGAGTGGGGGACGGAGAGTTCGATAGCGACGAAGACCTCATCCTCAATATCCGCAAGTATCTTTCTTTTTTTCCGAGCCACTGTCGCCAACATCCGCCGGTGAGCCGCAAAATCGCCGGTCTCAAGGTGGAAATCGATGACAGCATACTCACCGTGCTCCCCGACAGCGTGCGCAAGGCCTATGACATGCGCAAAGTCGTCGAGAAGATCTGTGATTTCGGCTTGAACTGGAAAGAGGGCGGATTCCTCGAAGTGCAGCCGGACTTCGCCCGCAACATCATTACGGGGTTCGGCCGCATCATGGGTCATCCCATCGCCATCGTGGCCAATCAACCCAGCCAAATGGGCGGCGCCATCGATAATGACGCGTCGGACAAGGCGGCGCGCTTCCTCATGCGGGCCAATGCCTTCAACATTCCCGTGCTCTTCCTCCATGACTGCCCGGGCTTTCTCGTAGGCAGTCGTGCGGAACATGCCGGCATCATCCGCCATGGCGCTAAATTCCTCCATGTGGTGGCGTCCCTCACCGTGCCCAAGTTCAGCGTGGTCATCCGCAAGTCCTACGGCGCGGGCTACTACGTCATGTGTGGCAAGGGCCTCGACCCTGATCTCATCGTGGGCTGGCCCACGGCGGAGATCTCACTCATGGGCGCCGAAGGTGCTGCCAATATCGTCATGAAGAACAAAGACGCCGCAGGCGGCGCGGGCGCCGTGGAAGCCAAGGCCGAGAAGGTGAAGGAGTTCAAGGCGAAGATCGGTGGGCTCCAATCTGCACGGCTCGCATTGATCGACGACATCATCGACCCCCGGGAGACCCGAGCGGTGCTCATGCGGGCTTTGCAGTTTACGTCGAATAAGAGGCCTCAACGCAATCGCCGCAAACACGGCATCATGCCTGTGTAGGCTCGGTCTTTTCCCG
>CAYHWW010000070.1:0-10050 GCA_964360145.1 uncultured Oligoflexia bacterium
TGGTCGCCGGGCTCCTCCTCCGCCTCGCTCTGCGGGAAAAGCCCTTCGCCTAATCGCAGACTCTGTTTTGCCACAGTTCGTCGTGGGTGAGGGTTGCGCCGGTGACTGCCAGCGGAATGGTGAGTACCCCCGCGAAGGGTATGGCCATGAGAACGAGGACGCCTGCGCCGAAGCCCAGGGAGCGCAGTGGGTGCCGTGCCATGAATTTTACAATGGTAGAGAGACGGGGATCCCTGCGGCTTAAGGGAAAGCCGAGGTACTCGAAGGCCACGGCTGCACTCCCCAAAAGAAGCGCTGGAACCTGCATCAGGGGAACCATGGCTAAGAAAAACGCTATCCCGCCTAATATGATCAGGATTGCCGTGCGCTTGAATTCGAGAACAATGACCGTCCCCATGGAGAGGGGTGCGCCCTGGGTGCGCACAGGTGCGTTTTGGCCCTTTTTCAGCCGCACCAGACTCACGCGGCGGGAGAGCCAGTCATTGAACGGGGAAGCCAGAATCCCCCCCACTACGGTGAAGCCCAGGCTCGAAACCACAAAAAGGGTCACCCAGACCGCCAAGCGGAGCACCAGCGTCCCAGCGGAGGCAAGCCAGGGCGGGGCCAGGCCCGCCATCCAGCGAGCTGCCTCTTGGACATAGACCGTGGCAATGCCATCAACATAGACGAAGAAGAACACAAAGAGCCCCAAGCTGATGAGAAGGGGCACGCTCACCAGGGCCAGGAGACTGGGGGACCGCAGAATGAAGAATACCGCGAAGAAAGGTGCGCGAAAACCGTGAAAGAAGCTACGCAGCATGGACATGGGGATATGATGGCACTATTTTTAGTTCCCAGGCCCAACATTCTTTATTTAGCCTGTGGATATCCCATGGTTTTCTCAAATTGAAAAATGCAGCCATATGTGGCATCGGTACCTTCTCTTGAGGAGGAGACAGCTATGAAGAACTCTATTTTTGCATTAGTCCTGATGGCCCTCATCGGCGCTGATGCCCAAGCCACGATGTGGGCGGACATGACCGATGACCAGCGCCTGACCTTGCGGGGTCTCATGCATTGCCCCGCCATCCCCATCATCAACCCCGATGGCCTCTGCCCCAACCCTGTTCTTCTGTCTGACCAAGTGGTGAAGATCCGCAACCGCGCCCGCCGCACGCTACACCCCAATGAGAAAGAACCTGCCATTTTCGATGAAGTGACCGTGTACATCCTCGTCAACGCCACCCCCGCCCGCACCGCCGCCGTGCTCTCGGACTATGGCCATTACACGAGTTACTTCGGCTCCGTGGGCATCCGCGGCGCCTCCGTGGTGGCGGGCGCCATGCCCAGCCCCCGGGTTCAGTACGACTTGGAAATCCCCATCATCGACCAAGTAGTGCGCTACACCCTGAACAACAACTGGACCTGCCACGGCGGTACCTACAAAGACCTCTGGGAAATCGCTGACGCCGCCACCAACCAAGACATCTACCACGTGGAGGGCGAATCAGAGTTTGAGCCCGTGCCCATGGCCAATGGCTCCGTCCGTACCCTCATACGCTACTACAACTACCTCAACGTGCGTAACCCCAGCGGACGAGAGCAGCTGGACAGCCCCACTTCCCGCAGCACCAACGTGATCATCACCAAGAACATGATGCGCCAGCTGCGGAATGCTGCCCAAGACGCGCCTGCCAGCGTCGTTGCCGCGGAAGCAGCGTTGACGAGCAGCGTGCCCTGCCGCTAAGACCTCTCATCAACGATGACCAAAACAGTCTCCGGGCCGTATCTCAAAAAAGGTACGGCCCTTTTATTCGCAGCAATTACGCTCTCAGCCACCAGTGCCCAGGCTAACGTCGGTGAGGCCTATGGCTTTGGCTCCCGCTCCGCGGCCCTTGGTGGCGCCACCGGCGCCTGGGGTGCTGATGGTTACGCCTCCTACTACAACCCCGCCCAGCTCACCCTGCAAACCGAGAGGCGAGCGGTCATCTCTTTTGGCGCGGCCTACTACCAACCAGTATTCAACCCCATCGATAACGTCGTCACTGACAATGACTACGTCTCAGACAAACCCGGCCCCATCCGGGGCAACGTGTCCGTCGATGAATATCGCCCCACCTTCGGCACCATGCTGGGCGCCACCCTTCGCCTCATGCCCCAGTGGTGGAACCTCACCGCTGGCGTTACGGGCTTCCTTCCCCTCAAGCATCTCGCCTATATGGACACGGGCCAGACCTTTGTGCCTGAGTACGTGCTCTATCGCGCCCGCACCCAACGCCCCCAATTCGCCTTTGCCTTGGCTGTGGAGCCCCTCACGGGGTTTTCCGCCGGGGCGGGCGTACAAGCGGCTTTCAGTCTGACCACCACCGCCGATGTTTTTGTGCAAACCGACCAGCCCAAGCCTTCCACCATGCGCTTTGCCGCCACACTGAAACCCAAGTTCATGCCCTATCTGGGGCTTATGTACGTCTCGAATAAGAACGACCGCAAGTCCGTGGTGGGCGCGGAGTCAGAGCAGTGGGCTTGGAGCACGGGCTTCGTCACTCGCCTTGCGGGTTCCAGCGACAACGATCTGTCTTTGAATACCGGCGCACGGGTGCTGAATCCGCTGCCCGCCCTTCCCTTCCGCTTCCAGGCCTTATCCGCCATCTACTACGACCCTCTCACCTTTGAGCTCTCGGGGAGCCTTCAGTATTTGAAGCAGGCTCGCCTCTTTCTGCAGGTGGACTACCAGGTGTGGAGTGCCTACAAGGCACCCGCCCTCACCATCATCCCGTCGAGCGGCGTGAACATCACCGCCGGTGGCCCCCCGGCCATTTCCCCCCGGGACATCATCGTGCCCCGGGTGGGCCATGAGTACCAGCTCGGTCGCGCCACGTTGCGCGCGGGTTACTCCTATCGCGCCGGCATTTTTCGTGGCGCTCCCAATGGTGCTGGCAACTACCTGGACCCCGATCGCGACATCTTCACCGCAGGTCTCGGATGGCGCTTTGACCACATCCTTGATTTTAACGTGCCCTGGACCGCTGACTTCAATGGCGCTTATCACTCACTGCGTGAGCAGAATATCGTCAAAACCGAAGGCAACGAAGTCGGCGTGGGCAGTGGTGATCGCAAGATCGGCGCACCGGGCTACGAAGCCGACGGCCATGTCTGGGGCGTGGGTGTCAGCATGACCGTGGCGCTGTAAGACAGAATGATTATTGCGGGCACGCCACTTGCTAGGCGAATACGGACGTAGTAGCGTTTTTTACCCAGTTTTCGAGGACTCCATGGCTGATAAACAATTCCCAACCCGCTCCCAAGACACACCTGCCACCCAAGGCATGCTTTTGGAATTCCGCTCTGAAATGGCACATAAGATGAGCGGCATGCAAAATCAAATAGAGGGGCGATTCAATTCCATCGAAAGCCGATTCGATAGGTTCGAGAGCCGATTCGATAAGTTCGAGAGCCGATTCGATAAATTCGAGAGTCGATTCGATAAATTCGAGAGTCGATTCGATACGTTTGATAGTAAATTCCACGCCATCGAGAGCCGCTTCAACAACGTCGACGCCAAAATTGATGCCCTCCATGCCCTCGTCCACACCATTGCCCTTCGCATGGAAGAACAACGTTCCGAAAATAGCGTAGTCATGGACGGCTTGAGCAATCTCTTCCAGCGTCAAGAGCGCGTAGAGCAACGCATTGACGCAGTGGAAAAGAATGTTGGCACCCTCGGTCTCTAAACCTTACCGCCGGATAAATCTACTTACTGGGGCTCCACCATGAGCCGCCCCACGGCGTCGAGGAACCGCTGAGCGGAGCCTTCGCGACCCATGCGGCCCAGAGCCCGTGCGAGATCCTGCACGTGATGAGGGTTGCGAGCCAGGGCCCGAAGCACTGCTTCGGTTTCGCCCCGCTCCAGCTGCCCCAAAAGAATATCGAGGGTGTGGGCATAGAGAACCCCTGCGGGCGTGTCGGCGGCGGGGGGATTTTCAATGAAGGACACCACGTCTTCGAGGAGCCGATCCAAGTCCTCTCGGGGATAGCCCGCACTTGCTCTGAGCGCGGCATAGCGCCCACGGAACAGGGGCCAAGCGCCGGTCTCCGTTAAGCTCTCTCGATGGAATGTCTCTACCAGCGCCGCGAAGAACGGAGAGGCAAGCAACTGACTTGCGGCACCTACGTGATCCACGAATGAGGCACGGCCGCCGCGTTCATCCACGAGGCCCGTGGCCATGCGAGCGAGCATGCCAACAACGTCGGTGGGGGCCATGGCAAGGTGCGCCGATGAGAACGCGCCCACGGCATAATAAAGCGTGTCGCCAAGCAGCGCCCCGCGCGGGCCCTGGATGACATCGAAAATCGTGCTCACCGCACGGGGGATCAGGCGACGGCCTGGCTCAGACCACCCTCCCTGATCCGCAGCAGCGAGGGTTTTCTTCAGTAGGCGCTCCACGAGATCGCGATCCGGGTGACGCCCCAAGATAGCAGCGGCCCTCATGAAGTGACGAAGGTCGACATCGCTGCCACTCTTACCCCAGAGGGCAAGGGTCGCCTTGCGGAACACACCCAAACGGGAGAGCGCCACCGCCGCGTTGACGTTGTGGTGCGCGCCCACGAACACATGGTGGGAATCAAAGATGGGACGCAGGGACTCTGGGGTTTTCTCCCAGAGCGAAGCAAAGAGGTTCCGCACGACCTTGAGCCCCACGCAGTCGCTGGGGCGACGACCGCACTGACGATCTTCCGTGGTGAGAGACTCCTGCAACACGGTGAGAAGACTCGGGACAAGGCGCAGTGGGTATTCATCCTCCACCTGATCAGGAAGCACGAAGCCCTTCAGGTTACGCATCTTTGTTTTGCACAGGACTTGGTGGACGCCGGAACACGCGCTCTCCGGCGGTAGACCGCCCAGAAGCATCTCGATGGTGTGTTCCAGCGTGAAGCTCGTGACCTCATCACGTCCAAAGATTGGGCGCTCTTCCAATGGCTCGTCCGCCCAGGCAAGTCGCAGCATGCTGAGGCCCAGCACGCCGGGCATGGCCCCCGTGCGAGTGACGATATCCGTATTTACCATGGTGAGGCCCAGGCGATCGAGATTACTCACAAGGCGCACCCGCGGAGTGAGATCCCCCTCATAGTAATAGGGGACGACGCTCAATTGATTGGCTTGATTCACCATCCAAGCCGCAACCTCATCGGCCATGGCAAGGTCTTCGTGGGCCGAAGGGGCATAGGCGTTCATGCGGGAATTGAAACTCCCCAAGAAATGCACCAAGGCCTCGGTGACCTTATGCTCATTCTCGCCATTGGGGTCATCGCCACGGCGGGCATTGACGAGGTAGTCGTAGAAGTTTTGGGCAGCTTCAGTGAACGCGGTTTTTTCCCAACGCTGAGGCAGTGGCAGTGCCTCGCGGGAGTCGTGGACCACCGCGGTTTCAAATTCATCGATGATGGCGGCAGTGCGCGTTTCCACATCGGCACCAGGCTCCCACACCGCGAGCTGCGCACGGATGGCTGCAAGCACGGGCATTTCCTTGCAGCGCGTGGCACCCACGTCGTCTTCATATTCTTTCGTCGTTTCGCAGACCCGGGCTTGAAGCTCATTCCAGTTTCTTGTAACGGCGGTGGGCGCGCCTGCGTGCGTTTCCGCCAAGGAGAGAATGCGGGTCAGGGGACTCACGAGGTCCGTGGCCGCCTCCGTCCAATGAGTGAACCCCTGGGTAAGGGCGGTCATGCGGCCATCGCGCACAGCGGTGAGGGCCCGGCGCACGGCCTCCGCGGTGGCCACCAGAGAACGACCAAAGGCCTTGATCGTGTCCACGGACCACGCGAAAACCGAGCGTCCCTCAAGGGCCGTGCCTGCCGTGGCGCCAGTGTCTACGAGCAAGTTCAGGCCACGGACCAGATCCTCGTCGCTCTGTTGGGCTGCCAGGCAATCACGGAAGTCGCTGAACACCGCGGTGAAACGCTCATCCGCATAATCAGCCAGCGAGAACGAGAGATCCAGGTCTCGACATGCCCGGTAAGCATCCGGTCGGCGAGGCAGGGATATTGCCGGATTTAAATCTTCCGCGATGAGATTATGGCGCAGGTGATTGCGCTGAGCGGGGAGCTCCGTGCGATTCACCACCACCCGCGAACGCTCCGCCGTGGGGCGGAAGAGGGCAAAGAGCGAAGTGAGCACGCCGCGCATGCGCCCATCGTCGCGAGCGCACATGGCCGAGAATTCCCGCACGACCCGCACGAACTGCACCTGGTTACGAGCGGTGATCTTGAAGAGCGCGGTGAAGAGCTCCCGATTGCGGGGAGCTTCACCGAGCACGTCCTTCACGAGATCCACCCAAGGATGCACATCATTGGCATGAAACGAAGCACGCAGTCCGGCGAGCATGGGCCCCATGACTTGAGCATCGTCATTGATGAAGGGTTCCAGGGCCGTGATGACCTGAGCGAGCTCTGCGGCCCCCATGTGTTGCAGGGCCGCGGCGGCCTCATCATAGAGAGAGCGACCGTCGAGAGACTCCCGCGGGCGCAGGAAAGAACGCACCCTCTCTTGAAACAGGGGGCGGTCCCGCAACTCATAGGCGGTGAGGAAAAGCATCAGGTCCGTGGGGGCGCCAGTCCTCAGGCTCAAGGCGCGCACCGCTGGCTCAAGGTTCGCAAGTCGGTCGCCGTCACGGGCGAGCACATCGATGAGGAACTGAGTCAGAGCGGGCCGCCCGTTGGTGAAACGCACCCAGTCCTCCATCACGCCAGCGGCCGGGGTGACCGACAAAGGATTCAGAGTTTGCGCACCTGCTAAAATCTCGGGAGGAAAATCACAGAAGGGACGGGCCAGGGCCACGGTGCTTAAGAACTCGTGGAGAGAAAGCGCGCCCAACTCCTGGAATACGCGTGCGGGGGGCAGCGCAACCAGAGGAGTCGTGCCCCCCATGCAGCGCACCGGCGCCGTCTCCGTACGGGAGAGAGCCGCGAAGAACGAAGGGGAGAGTCGCAGAAAACGGGCGTCCCGGGCGAAAAGCTCGGTGACGAGCTGACCCCACAATGGCGTGGCATTGGCCCACTCCAGCGACCCGTCCGGGACAACATGGTCGGTGAAGGCAAACG
The DNA here is from genome assembly GCA_964360145.1 of uncultured Oligoflexia bacterium. Taxonomy (GTDB): domain Bacteria; phylum Bdellovibrionota; class UBA1018; order UBA1018; family CAYHWW01; genus CAYHWW01. The sequence continues at coordinate 7,078 of CAYHWW010000070.1, forward strand.
CTTCACCAGAGACGATGAGTTCGAGGAGCTGCTTACCTAAATCACCACGCTCCGCGGAAGCCCCGGCGCGAAGAGTGGCCACGGCGCCCTCGGCCACGGCCTGGGCCGACGGGAGTTCACCGTCACCGTGGGGGCTGCCCCTGCGGAAACGACGTTGCAGTGACTGTGAGGCGCGCACCTCCGTCAGGGCAATGAGAGCATCGAGGCCATCGCTCACATGACTCGCATTGAGTTCGCCACCCAGCACAGCGAGCGCTGCAAGGAGCCGCTCGTTGGGCACGGGCGAGAACCGGCTCAGGACATAAGAAAGAATGCCGCTTTCACCACCAAAGTAGAACTGGCCTGCGAGCCGCATGACCGCGGGAGCAAGCTCTGGGTGGCCAGCGGCGCGCCCCAGGGATTCAAGAGAGAGAGCCAACGTGCCATCGGCATCGAGCTGTTGGAACGATTGATCCAGTGCGGACAGGCGATCCGGACGAGAGAGAATGAGGCGATTCACCGCTTCGGCAATGGGAGCAAGTTCTTCGTCACTGGAAGACTGAATGAGGGCATTGGTCTCGGTGAGCTGCTCATTGGAATTCAGGCAGCCCATGAGACCGCGCATCATCGCAGGCGACATGGAGGCCTGGGACAAATCGAGATTGGCGCATCGATCGCTGGACTGGCGATAGGAGCCTTCGGCCTTGAGATCCTCATCGATGCCGCTCGACGGAATGCCGCAGCCGGGGGCAGCGATGACTAAAATAATAACGATAATAGCTGCGAAGGACTTCAAAACTGCCTCTCTTAAAGCTGTACTCTTTTAGTACAGATTCAGATCCGCCGCAAGGTGGAATCTCCCCGCACGCACTAGGAAAGGAGGAACTGCAACTTAACGTAACTCCAGAAGAATTTTATAAACTCACCCACCGTCACCCAGATCCCCGTGGGGGATTTCCACCAATCAGATTCGTCGAAGGGCTCCTGGTCGTACCAGGTCATGTGAATGCGGTAGCTGCGCTCCGCCAGGATGTGCTCGAAAATGTAATGGGCACGCCGTGCGTGGTAACCGCTCGTCACCACAAGAACAGATTTCAGTTGGTGCTCATCCAGGAACTGCCTCACTTCAAGGGCGTTCTCGATTGTGTTCGTGGAGCGATTGCCGATGGCGATGCGAGACTCATCGAGGGGCCCCACCCAATGGATCTCCCGGAGGATCTGACGCATCTTCACGTTGGGGTCCACGCCAGAAATGTAGAGGCGCTCACCATAGCCCTTATCGAAAAGCTCCAGCGCACGACGGATGCGACCACGACCGCCGGTGAGACAGACGATGACGTCTACTTTTTCAAAGGCATCATCGAGACGGGCACCCTGGGGAAGCTTGGAATAGACCACGCCGGAGAGCGCCACCAGCGCGGTGGTGACGATGAGAGCAGCGGTGAGAAATCCCGCACCCCACATGGTGAGCCAGGGGCGAGGTGTGTCGCGGCGACGACGGCTGCGGGGCAAGCGAATAGCCATGGCGCACAGTGTAGGAGGTCCGCGGCGGCCTGTCACGTGGTGGCTAGGGTTTCACCCTAAAGAACGAGGTCAAATACGACTCTGCGCCCCTGGGAGCCCTCGGGCATGGCGAGGGCGCGCAATGTCTTTTTCACGCAGCGATCAAGTTTTTCCGTTGCGGGCCCTGACGCACGGGAAGCCTTGAGGCTGAGGGAACTCAACATTCGGCTCTCCCCGATGCCAAATCCGATGGATACTGTTTCTTGCAGAGAGGGGTCAATGAGAAGTGCGGACTCATAACACTCATTGAGCTGGGGCATGACGCCATCAATGACCGCGCGGATCTTCGCCTCCAAGCCATCGGCACTACCAGCGCGAGCATCTTGAACGATGGAGCCTCCGTTTTTCACTCTCAGTACAAGGCCACGAAGGCGGTGGCGCTCATGCTCATGCAATAGCGGATTCACGGAGGCGCGCATGGACGCACCCGGTGAAATGGATTTGAGCAGACTTGTGAAGTGAGATGGTCTCACCATCGCCTTGCCCTTGCCGACAACGGCACCGGAATGGCGAACTACCTTGAAATCAACTTCGACGGTGGGAGGCGCCACCTGCCGTCCCACCTGAAAGAGGAACAGCATCAAGGCGAGAACGGAATGCAGGCTGATCGAAATGGAAGATGCGGTAATATCTCTCATGGTGCCGCCCTCAGAAGCTCTTCTTCGAAATGCTTCACTTCAGTGGCGATAAGCTCATTGAGGATAGCCTCTCGAAGTGCCGCCGTGCCTTGAAGGGCCGCGGCCATGGGCTTGCGCACTTCGCCATCGACTTGGACTTCCCCCAAATCGATGATCTCCGGCCCTGATGCGGAACGAGCCGGGGGACATGCAGCAAGGAGCAATGCGAGAAACAGGATCGTGGCTTTCATAATTCAGCCTCCAGGGGACGTTCCGCATGGAGATAGGCGTCTGCCAGCGCCGCCAGATCGCGCTTGTCTCCCTCATTGATTTGGCGGCTTGCGGCAAATCGCAAAGCCTCTATCGCTTTGGCAATGGCATGACGTGCTATTTCATGGCTTTTCATTTGAGCAGCGGTCGACGTCATTGTGACCTTCGCCAAGGTGCGCCTCAATGCCTCCACTTGCCGAACTAGGGCACTCACCTGCCTCGGTAGTTGAGCCGTTTTAGAGGACCGTACGCCATCGCAGGCTTTCCGCACCCCGTCGCTTGCTCTTTTGAGAGAGAACAGCGCCCGCGTGTTGGCCCCGCTGGCGCAGGGACCAGGCATCAGACAGAGAGAATCCTGCTTCGTGAGAATAGTGTCATAGTCCTCATCGAGTTCGAGCAGTGAAAGGATCGCAGCAGCATCGTCGCGTCTTTGCATCCCTCGGTTCGACTCGCTAAGATAAGCGTCCAGATATTCGCGAGCGGCGACACTTAATTTGACTAGACTGCCATCAATGACCGCGACTTTCGCCCTGATGCGGGCTGC
>CAYHWW010000070.1:10150-15694 GCA_964360145.1 uncultured Oligoflexia bacterium
CCACGGTCTGAATATTGAACCCGCCGGCGGCAATCATGGGTAGAAGCGTCGTTTTTTCGATCGATATCGCCTCTCCCAAGGCTCGCCCAAAATCACGCTCAAGCAAAGACCTTAGCGGTGCCTGAGTGTCGGCGGCGCCAAGCCACGCGGCCCAGCGCTGGGCCGCACGCAGTGGCTGGTCTTGATTCAGCTCGATCCACCCTCGTTTCAGTATCGCATAAGAGAGAACGGCTGAGGGTGTTGCCTCTTTTTTCATCAGCTCTTCGTAGTCACGAGCGGCAGCATCAAAATTAGATTCGTCATAAAGATATTCCGCCCGCAATAAAAGCAATGGCACCCGCACGGGGCTCTGGGCAGCTTCTTTGCGGAGGACTTGAGTTGCATGGGCGATGCGCACTGCGGGGTCCACATCCGTCGGCTGCGGCGCCAGCGCAATGAGCGTGTGCAATTTTGTGCTCGCGAGAGAAGGATTCAAGAGCGCGACGCCCAGGGCCTGATACGACGGCGCATCCCCGGTTTCTTTCACTCGCAGCAGAGCCCGTGCATAGTCGAACTCAACGCTGCTCGCAGCAGCTGTAATCTTGCTCCGTGCTTGTAGAGAACATCGATTTTGCACTTTGACTCGCAGGCGCAAGGGGTCCGCCAGAAGCGCTGCAACCCGGTGTTTCACGGGCCAGAGCTGCGCTCCGGGGCTGCTCGCTGGAGTTTGCGCGGCGGTCGCAGTCGTTTCCGGTGCATGCTGGGCGAGCTGCGCATGAATCACCGCATCTTCGATGAGACGAATACTTTTGGTGGCCGCAAGATTCGATTGAGCCTCACTGGCGACGGCAGAGGCCATCTCCCACTGACAGTGCTTCGCCAAGGCCGTGATTTCAAGCGCGATGGCCTTGGCGCTCAACGGCGCGTGGGCACGATGGTAAAGGGCCTTGCCGAAGAATTCGTCCCAGCGCCCCGCGCGGTAGTCTGTAGCCATGCGTTCCGCAACGGCCGCGGCCTTCAACGGCATCGCCTGGGCATGGAGAACGAAAGTGAACAATCCCAATGCGGCTCCCAGATGCTGCTTCATATCCCCACGACCACCGACGCGCCGAGATCAAGCCGGGTAAAATAATCCGTGGTGAATGGCCCCTCGAGGGTTTGCCCCACGGCCAAGGAGACTCCAATCCGCTTGCTCAGAAACAACTGAGGCCCCATGGACCACCGCATGGCCGGATAGACGTTCTTAATGCCACTGGCTGGGCGGCTCATGCTTTCATAGAATGCGGCACCCGCGCCCATGGTGATGGGCACGTCAAAAGATGTCGAGATGCGCTCAAAGAGCGCGAGGTACCCACTGAGAGGAAACAGCGTGAGCGTCGCAAACGCTGAATGGCTCGGCTTCATCACGATGCTGGAAGAAGCACGCTGTTCCATCTCGGCGGTGAAATGGCGTGCGTAATAAACGCCCAACCCCAAATGCCGGGACACCCGGCGAGTCGCGCTCAAGGCAGCCGAATGGATGCGAAGACTGGGATTCGACATTTCATAGGTGTAACCGGCACTCAGTAGCCAATCGCTTGGCGTCTCACGCCGTTGCTCCTCTAGAAACACATCGCCATATTCCACTGCCGTGGCTGCGTTATCCGCCACCGCGGCTTCTGACGCCGGCTCACGTGACTCCTCGGCTTCTTGAGCGCGATGCCAGAAAGCAACCGCTTCAAGGGCAGCGGCCCGCGCCGCCGCAAGGCTTTGCGCCTGATTTGGCGTCAGTTGACTCAAAGCGGTAGCCAAGCGCTCCCACGGAGCATCATCAGTGAGCAACGGCATCCATACCGCTTCCGCTTCAGGGTCTTTGACCGCTGCTTGCGAGAAAAGAATCCATGTGGAAGCAACCGATGCCATGAGTGGTCGCGCTGCGAGCCTTGTGACAAGCGCCTGCCACAACTCGGCGTCGTAGGGTAAGGCGCCGTCTAACAGACGGGCTTCAAAGAGCGCCCGCAAGCCAATGCCACGAGGCGCGAGCAGGGCCAGGCCGCGCCAGTTTGGCGCAGCAGCCGCGCCGGAGGCGCAGTGCGTCGCCGTATGATGCAAGAGCAAAGCCCAGCTTGCGCTGTCTTCATGACTTGGTCGGAAAGAGCCGTCACGGAGCACGCGCTCAACTAGGCCAGGCCAATCAAAGTTTCTTCCTACTCGGCGCGGGAGCGATTCGAGGATCACCCGCAGATGATCCGGATGCAGACGCCAGTCCTCCAGAAAATCAGCCAACGTGAGATCACCGCCGGCCACCGGCACACCATCGGCGTCCACCACCACTGACTGGCCCTGCTCTATTGTCGTGGCAAGACTGTGAGGGGACATCTCGTCAATAACTGTGAGGCGGCTGCCGTGGCAGGCACCCATCAACAACGACATGATCACAGTGCAAAGAGGAAAATCTAATTGTTGACCGATTTTGACAGACATTGTGCAGCACTTATATCATGTCAGACTATTTCAATCAAATACTCATTGCGCCAGACTCATATTACATGATAGTATCCGTCAACTTTATTAAAGGACCATACGCCTATGAGACTTAAATTACTGGTTTTACTGTGTATTATGTCATCCATCGGCTGCTCCTCTAGGTCCCAGCGCGATGCCTCGACCAAACTGTCCGGCCCTCAGGCCTCTGCTTCCACTACCCAAGACCCAGTGGGGTTCTTTACTGAGTTGCTGCGCAGGCACCTTGAGCACAGCTCAGTGCACTCCTCCTCTGATGCGTGCCGTATCTTAGGGGACCTCATGGAGAGTTCCACCTCGGTACTCCTCCAAACCCATGACGCCCTGACCTTTATCCTTCATGCTCAAAACGCAGACGCAACAGCTGTTCAGTCTTGCATGGAACCAAGGCTGCCCCTCCTCACTGGATCAGAAGCTCCGATTGGGATGATCAGTGCCCTGCTCGTGGCCGTCAGCAAAAATATGGCCTACACCATTTCGTTTCGCCGTCAGACTGTTGAGGCAGCAGCGCAGTCCTCACGGGCGGCGGTGCGCACCGCAGCGCTGTTAGTGGCGGGGCACTCCCCCTCACTTTTCCTGGATTCCACGAGCATCCTTTCAGAGGCGCGCCGTCGCGTCGATGGCCTCGGTACGGAGGCACCCACCATTGATGGTGCCGCTCTCGTGCTTACCGGTTTTTTACAAGCCTTGAGCTCCGCATACACTGTCGTCGGGCCTGAACATCCGGAGGCCCGTGACCTTCTCGTTGCCGCCGCATCCGTGCCCGATCTGCAGGCCCATGGCATCCATGGCCCCGCTGCCCCGGTGGGAGGTGCTCAATGAAAACACATCTTACTCTACTCCTAAGCCTCATGAGCACTTTCGCCCAGGCCCAGGTGCCCAACCTGCCCATGCACCCTGATGGGTGGAGAACCAGCCTCCAGGAGTGCTGTGCTCACTACCGGGAACGTGAACAGGTGATTAACGCGGATCTCTCCTTGCTGAGAAGCCCTCAATACCGGGTCCAGCTCCTCCACGTGCTTGAAGCCGCCGAGCTTTCCGCGCAAAGAACGCGCCTCGACGAACAAGAGTGCTCTCGCCGCTACAGCGAAGGCTTTGAACGGCAGCGCAGCATCACGGATTTCTCGTCATGGGTAAGTGTTTCCGTCGCCGAGATCGATGTGATTCGCACGCATTGGGATAGCGCCGTGAATGAGCGCCTCGTGCCATTGATGGCGGCGGTGCGAGTATTCTCGCAGTCACTGATGGGCACTCGGGATGAAGCCTTGCTCGCAGTGGCGGAGAATATCCCCGACTTTGAAGGCGACGCGGATTCGACCGCCGCCATGATGTTGGAGGGCGTGGGCTTCTCGCTTTTGAGCAATGCCCTCGACGAGAGCAGCACTGGTCATCTGCCCACGGACCCAACCTCGGAGAGCGAACAGGCGGCACGTCGACCGTTCCTATTTTTAGTGGCTGAGAAGATGGCTGCCCAAGCGACGGGGGCTGCGGAAGATCTCGAGCGGCTGAATTCATTATTGTCTCGCCTGCAAAGTCGTTTTGTCATCGAACGCGCCCGACTGCAAGGGTTGTTGGAGCCATTGTCCTTGCAAGTCCCAAGCTTGCGCGAGGAGTATGAGATCAAATCAACAGCGGCCAATGCCGCGGATCGCGTCTTCCGTGGGGCCCTTCGCAATTACGACGGGCTTGATGGTGATATCGGGCATCTCGTCGACGAAAAAGAGCACTTCGTGCGGCCCATGTTCACGAAATGGGAATGGAGCTGGGATAAGGATGAACATCAGCCCCGCTGCATCGATAACTGGCAAGGTGGGGACAGCGTATGCGTAAACTAATGCTCTTGCTGACATTCATGACCGCATTATTCTCAGCGATGCCCACTGTAGCCCGTGCGGACGAGGGCGACCCACAGGTTGCTGAGATCCAGCGCAACAGCAGAGCCATGTTTGAAGGGATGCAACGACGCTTCTCCCAAGTGGCCCGGGTTAATGAGATCTATGATCGTGGCACAACCCACGTCACCGAAATCAAACGCCTCTCCGACACGACCACGCGCAATTGCAAAGCAGCATGGAGCGATTCCGACGCCCTTGCGGCCTGCGCTACCAGGATGTCATTGGAGCTGAGCCGCCTCGATGATGCGCTGCGGTCTTTTCGTGGCTACATCGCGTGGGCACGCAACACTGCCACTGAAGCGAGCCCCAGCATTGGCGAGACATATTCTGAGTATTTGAATCGACGTCTCACCAGAGTGAATGCCATTGCCGATAAAGTACAAGCATGGCTCGTTGAACGCAGAGACGCGGAACTTAAAGCCCATGCGCGGTATGTTGACTTGCGTGGCCAGGAAATGACCCTGCCCTCACGGGAACGTGCACGGAACACCGAGGCCCTACTCTTAGCCCAACGCCACCTCGGGGAAATCCAATCCGCTGCTGATGCCGGTGAGGCCCAGGTGCGCCAAGCCCTCGCCGCCGGTCGCTACTTGCAGGCTGTTGCTAAACAAGCAGGTCTTGTCTGGTTTCAGCGCCACCTCGACGGCTACGCGGGCGCCCTACCCTCATATGTGCGCGCCATGCCCATCAGCATTGAGATTTTCGCTCGCAAGGGCGCGGCCCTCACAGCGGCTCTTGCACGCATCAGCGCAGCTCTTGCTGAAGCGGGCCCACGTCGCGCAGCCATGGCCCGCACGCATTTGCAGACGACGCGGGCGCTTATGACCGCGGCACAGCTTCAGGCAGGTGATCGCGCCTTGATGGAGCGATATCTCACCGAGGCGGAGAGCAAGATCGATGACGTGGGCACGGTGGAGCTTTTAACAGAACATGTTCACGCCTGGCTCGACGGGCGATTTTAGATGAAACACTTATTTGATAAAACCATTTTTGCGCTACTCGCGTTGCTAACGCTGAGCCACGAGGCGGCAGCGCGATTCCCTAACTTCTGTGGGCAGATTAATGGCCCCGACTCCTTTACGATCGTAGAGTGTCCCAGTAACAGCGGCACCAGCACAAGCGGCACCAGCACCACAGGAGGCGGAACCGGCACGGGCAGCACTGGCAC
>CAYHWW010000071.1:0-599 GCA_964360145.1 uncultured Oligoflexia bacterium
CTGCGCCGAAGCAGGATGCGTAGGCGACGGGAGGAGGAGCCCGGCGACCAAGGCGTGCTCATGCACGCCGCGTGGAGCGGGCGACGACGACAACGAAGCAGATGGCCCTTTATCGACGATCTACCGCGTGCGCATGCGGTCGCCTGGTGCCAACTCAAAGGATTGCCGCGGTATCTGCGCGGGGGGCGCACCGCGCACACGCCAGCGTGCGGCCACCAAAAAATCCTGGGCCCATTGACGCTGGGAACTTTGCAGCTGCGGGCAGTGGAGCATGCGCTCCTCGCCCTTCACCTGGCAATCTTCCGCCCCGGGGATCTGCACGGCTTCGCGCACGAGGCTCTTCCAGGCACCCTCGTAGAAACTCGTATCAGGATGAAGCAGCGTGGCGCGTCCCCCATCCCGACCGGCATCGCACTGCAAGAGCTCCGTGTCCCGCTGAACCTGGGCGATCTCTTTGCCCTGGAGATCCTCGAGAAGCTGCTCCAGCTCCTTGCAGCGATAGAGCTCGAAGGTGTGGCGCTCCATGTTTTTACCGACACGCACGGAAAGAACGCAGGGTTTAGGCTCATCAGACTCCCAGAGGGCCGCACCGCCTCGCT
>CAYHWW010000071.1:609-15691 GCA_964360145.1 uncultured Oligoflexia bacterium
GACGGGAAAACTCAAAGTAAACAACAAGGGCGCAGGGGCCGAAGACGAGCTGGGCCCGGCACTCACCGAACTCGGGGCAGGGCCAGCGTGGGGAGGCCGCGTGGGCGGGACCAGCGACGCTCACCGCCACCGCGCAAAACATGAACATGATCCGTTGACGGAACCCCATGGCTCCATGCTCTCACGGAGCAGCGACTTTGAGAATACGATCCCCACGGAAGGTCTTCCTCACGTTGTCCCCATGGCAATACGCATCGACGTAAACACGGAATGATTTGGTGCGCACGGCCAACGGCGTGATGGTGCGGGCCATGGCGTCGGCATCCCCATAGACGATCTGCACCGCCGTGTCGGTGCCACAGAGACGATTGAGCTTCTCTAGTTGAGGTGAGAGGCGAAAGCTGCCCGTGGCCCTGGCCCCGGGGGCACCGGGGTGAAGCACATGATAGCCGCAACACAAGTCCACGAGCGCGCCGAGGGTGAGAACCCCACCCCTCGACACAGCGCGATCAGCAGCGATGCCCAAGAGCTTTAAGAACACCCCGCGTAAAACCTCAACATCGGCGGCGGCGCGATGGAGCTTGTCGGGCATGGGCACTTTGAGGGTGGTGGCAACCACACTCAAAGAATGACGCTCCTGATCAGGCAGCAACGCTTTAGCTAGCGTGCAGGTGTCCAACACCAGTTCGGGGGCGGCAGCCCCTTTCCATTTGGCGATGCGGGCCTCCTCATGGAGGAAGCCAATATCGAAGGCACAGTTGTGGGCGAGCAGCACCCGGGGGTGGGGTGCCCCATCTACGTATTCCTGAAAGAGCGACAACGCCGCCGCGGCGGGGGGCGCTGCCGCCACCGTGGCATCATCGATGCCGTGAATGGCCACCACCTGGGCGGGGATGGGGATCGGCGGCTTCACGAGGGTCTGGAAACAACGGTGCTCGAACTCCTCATCGAAGAGACTCGCCGCCAGCTCCACCACGTGGTCTTTGCCCGCGGAGAAACCGGTGGTCTCCGTATCGAAGGCCAGGAATCTCAAATCGGAAATATTGAGTTCCAACAAGGAAGCTAAATCCTCCGTCATGGCGCTCATGCCAACACCGGCAGGCGCTGGACCTGCCCCACGATGCTCGCCGCCGCCACCTCAAGAAAACGTTTGCCATGCTCGCGGCGCGCCAGAGCGGGGTCGCTCGACATGAGGCCCGTGGCGGAAAGCTTGCGAAATTCCGCACCTGAAAGGGGCCACGGCGACTTCAATGGCTCGCAACTGAACTGGCCCTCCCGCGAGTCGATGCCTTCCAGATGGAAGGTGAGGGATACCTCGCTGGGAGTGCCATGATGGCCCTCGCGGTCACCGTACAATTCTTTGGCGAGGGCTTCCACCTCGGGGAGTACCCACCAATTGAAAAGATTGAAACTGGCACCGGCGCAGCCCTCATGCTTCAGCTCCTGAAACACCGCATTGAGGCTGTGCTTATTGCCGCCATGACCATTGACGACGTAGAAGCGGCGAAAGCCGTGACCATAAAAGCTGCGGAACAGCTCACAAAGATAGGCTTGATACACGGACGGCCTCACGCTGGCGGAGCCCGGAAAACCCAGGTGATGGCTGGCCATGCCGTAGCACACGGGGGGCGCTGCATAGACCTGCAAGATTTCGCCGACGCGCTCAGCCACTGCTTGAGCAGTCATATAATCAGTGCCGATGAGGCCGATGGGCCCATGCTGTTCCACGCTGCCCGTGGGCAGGATGAGGGCGTTCTTGGTTTTCAGATAGGCTTCCACTTCGGGCCAGGTGGCGGCAGTGAGTCTCATGGAGTAGACCATTCCATTGATATCCCTTGTTTTCAAGACAATGGACCTTCAAACTGAATGGGGAAGGCTGCCCATGAGCGACAAAAAAGACTCAAGGCTCTATAAACGCATCGAGCTCCTCTCTGCCAAAGTCCAGGCCACACTCGTTGTGGTCACCGAGACTGGTGTCCAGGGCGCGGCGAGTGCTTATCTCGTGCCCGTGAAGGACTTTTCCAAATCCGGCATGGGCGTGTACTCCAAGGTGCTCGTGCCAAAACAGAGCCTAGTCAAGGTCTCCATCGAAGGCGTGCCCTGCGACCCCCTCGAAGGCCGGGTGGTCTGGGCAGGGGAAGACAAGAACGGCCCTCCGGGGCTGCCCTTCTGCCTTGGCATCGACTTCATGCCGCGGGATGACGCGGCACGGGAAAATCAGCTGGAGACATACCGTTACGTTCTGAAACTAGTGTCCTAATGACGGCCCCTGTTCCCCTGTCCGCTGACTATCTCTCGACTTTTCAATCCCCCCACTTTGGCGTGCTGGTCCAGCGCTACAAGCGCTTTCTCGCCGATGTGCGCTTGGACAATGGAGAAGTGGTCACCGCGCACTGCACCAACACAGGCAGTATGAAGGGCGTGTGCGTGCCCGGTGAACGCGTGCTGCTCTCCCACAACCCCGCGCCCCATCGCAAACTCCACTGGACCTGGGAAGCGACGAGGCTGCCCGAACTGCCCCAAGGGGGCTGGGTAGGCATCAACACCGCGCAACCCAACCGCGTGGTGAAAGAAGCTTTGAGCCGGGGACTCATCACCGCGCTGGCGGATGCCGGTACGGTGAAGGCTGAAATAAAGATCGATGCCCATACGCGGCTTGATTTCGTCCTCACCCACCCCAAGACAGGGCGGAAAACATTTGTTGAAGTGAAAAACGTCACGCTGACCGACGGTGGCTCTGCAAAGGGGCGCACTGCCCTTTTTCCAGACTCCGTGAGCGAACGGGCACTGAAGCACTTGGATACGCTGGAGCGGCTCGCCGGCCAGGGCCACCGGGCCTGCGTATTCTTTGTCACCCAGCGCCAGGACTGCACGGCGGTGGCCGCCGCTGGCGACATCGACCCGGACTATGCTGCGGGTCTCACCCGGGTCTGCGCCCGGGGTGTGGAGGCCTTGGCCTACTCTTTCATCGTGGATGAAAAAGGGATTCGCCTCGGCGCCCCCCTCCCCGTACGCACGTAAAAAGGTACGTAAAAAGTAACGGCGTACCTTTTGGCTTTGTTGTAGTTTGAACACCGTGACTAACGGCTATCTTCTGATCCCCAGACATTGGCATGTGGTGGAAATCACGGGGCCCGACGCCCGGGATTTTCTTCACCGCATCACCTCCGCGAACTTCCGCAATTTGGCTGACGGTACATGGGCGGAGGGCGCCCTCTTGGCGGCCACGGGAAAGATCCAACTCTACTTCAGGGCCTACGCCGAGAACGGCCAGACCTTTCGCATCTTCACGCCCTGGGACTTGAACCCCGCCTTCAATTGTTTCGATAAAATGCATTTCGGTGAGAAACTCACCATCACCCCCATGACCTGGGAGCAGTTTCGCGTGGAACACGGCATCCCCACCCACCCCAACGAAATCAATGATGGCGTGAACCCACTGGAGATCGGCCTCGAAGGCGCGGTGCATGAAAACAAAGGGTGCTACCCCGGCCAGGAAGTCATCGAGAAGATCCGCTCCTACGGCAAGCTGTCGCGACGGTTGGTGCTCGTGGGTGGCGCGGGCGGCGCACCCAGCAGCCCCGCCACGGTGCTCACCGTCGGCGACGGCGGCGCCCCCCGGGATGTAGGCACGCTCACGAGCGCCGTTGAGTCGGCGCGGGATAAAAATCGTTGGATTGGGCTGGCACTTTTGCAGCGAGCCGCGTTGGAACAGGGCACCACGTTCACGCTGGCCCACGGCGGCACCGCGGTGGAATTAAGATCCTAACGTAAGCTCGGTGTCGCCGCCCTCAACGCCTCATAGGGCAAGCGATCCACGCCCCCCGTGCCCAGCGCCCGGGTGTAGGGCCCCAGACGCTGGTTCACCGCGTTCCAATCCTGGTGCAGCTCTTGAGGCGCATCGAAATTACCCGAAGGCGAGATGCCACCGATGGTGGTATGCGGATGTTCCGCCTCCAGCTCTCTAGCGAGGTTCTGTGACGGCGCGGCGGGCGCCTGGGCGGGAGCCGCGCCATTGCCGCGGCGAATCCCCGTGCCAGGCAACTCAGAAACCAGGGGATGGCGCCCCAGGGGGGAAATCATCGGGTCGGTGAGCGGCGCATGCTCATCCATGGCGCTGCTGTAGGCCCCCCCGCTCAACTTATCCTCAAGATCGAAGGACAACGCATAGCCCTCCACGGAACGCACCGATAGTAAGCTGTATGTATTTACAATCACCGGTTGATGGTAGACTTCACCCTTCTTGATATTGCGCGCCAGATCGCAGGTCACCTGGCCACGAATACCAAGCACGTGGGTCACCGCCTCATCGCCGGAGAGATCCGTGTGCACGGCGAAGTCCGTGCCTCGCACGGTGACGAGCACGCCGGGGGTGGTGACGTAGAACGTGCTCCGCCCTTCGAGTTTTCTCACCACGAGGATGCGGGCCTTCCCTGAGAGGAGGCGCAGGCGGACGTGGCGTTCCTTGCCACTCATCTCGAAGCCGTGCACTGAGAAGTCAGTGTCCGGCCCCAAGTCGATGAGGGAGTCATCCTTCAAAATGACCCGCGCCCAACCCAAGGCCCCGGTATGGATGACTTCGCCCGCGGCAAGGGCTTCGCCCACGGTGAGTGGCCGCGGCGTCGTGCCCTGATCCCACCGAGCGGCGGCCTTTTTTTCTTTCTCGGGGCCGCGATACTGGCTGAAGTCGTTGACCTTCACGGCGCCGCCGGGCTCGAGCTCGGAGAAAAAGAGCTTGCCCGCCCCCGCTTCCACGGGGCCCTGATGCAGCATCACCGTGGCCACGGAGTCGGCGCACGCGGGGGACACCGCCAGCAACGCGCTCAAAGCCAAAAACAGCGCCGTGAGCGCCCTCATAAATCCGCCCCCAGGAAAAACTGCGTCTCTCCTCCATAGGTTTTATTGAGCCCCCGGGCCAGCTCTATCCTCAGGTTCACCGGCGCCACGTAGAAGAGCTGCGTATTCAAGAGGAAGCCACCGCCCGCGCTGGCCAAGAGCGGCGTATGATTCCCAGGCCCCCGCTTCATGCGCCCGAAGTCGCTGAAGGCATAGGCGCCCAGGTTTTTCATGAAGAACGGAAAAGTGTCATTGCCGCGGAACACCTGGTTCAACGGGATTCTGTACTCCACTTGCCCCACGGCGGCGTCCTTGCCGCGGATGAAGCTTGAGGGGTAGCCCCGCAGCGGCGGGTCCAGGTCGGAGCGAGACCCCGTGCCGCCGGGCTCCACGAAGCTCGACGGCAAGTAACTCTTGGGGCCCACCGCCGCCGCGTAGTGGCCCGTGAGGCTTAAGACTCCGTGACGGGGAAAGGCGGGCACCAGTTGGTTCCAAGATACGGCGTATTTGAGGGCCCCGTCATTGAAGGTCGACAGCGGCTGATAGCGCTTGGCTCCAGCCAGGGCGCGGAATCCCCATTCGGAGCTGATGGAATACGCCACCCGTTGGCGGGTTTCCCAGACTACATTGGCTCCGTAACGGGCCTCCGGGGTGAATATCTCTTTACCAAAGTCACCAGCGGAATAGATGCGTCCCCACTCGCCGAAAATCGAAGGCACCACAAAAGAAAACATCCAGGGGAAGGGACGGGAAAGCGTGGCCCCCAGCGTGCGACTCTCGTTGTAGGCCCGCCCCGCGGACGACTTGGTGTAGGAAGTGAGCCGATCCTCGCCAAAGAGGCCCGCCCTGAGACCGAGCAACGTGAACCGATGATTCGTCGTGAAAGTACCCACGGGACCGCGCTTCAGCGTGTCGTAGGCGGCGGTGAGATCATATTGGAATTGATCCACGTCATCCCAGCCGGCAACCACGGCGCCGAACTCCTGGCGACGGGAGGCCAGCACGAAATAAGGTGACCAGAGACGGGGGGCGAGGCCACGGAAGAACCAGTAGCTGCCTTCGTCCACGGCAATGCTCGCGGCCCCAGGGGCAGGGGCTTCAGCCCGGGGGGCCACGGCGCCTTCCCCGGCGCTCTGGGTGAGACGAATGAAGTTGCCATCGCCCAATAAAGCGGCCTGGAAGCCCTTGGTGCTGAAGTAAGTCACGGCGATTTTCTTCGCGCCCAGGCTCGGCATCCAGAAACCGCCGCTGCCCTTGATGGAATAGATGCGTCCGTCGTGGAGCCGGGCCAATTCATAGAACCCGTCTTTCACCCGGGTGAAGTAGAGGCTCCCATCCGCCGCGGGCTCGGCGAAGAGGGCACCGAAGTCCGTGCGGGGACCGCCCACGATGTGGCGTGGGGCGCTGCTTGCCGCCCCCTCCGGGTTGAGATCGATGGCATAGATCCCGTCGCGGGGCTCACGACCATGCTCGGAAAAATAAACCGTGCGCCCATCCACCGTGCAGCGGGGCATGGAGACGCGGGCACCGGGTGCCGCGGTATAAATCGTGCTGATTTGCCCGCGAGCCAAGTGAAAGGCCGCGAGGCGGCTGCCGCCGGGGATCACCTGGGTGAAGACGAGGCGCGGGCCGCAAATCGTGGGGTCCTTCGCCCGCGCACCGCTAGTGAGGCGAGTCGTGCCTCCGTCCGCCGGAGTGGCGCTGTAGAGATCGCCGTGGATCCGGTAAGGGGAATCAAACTCTGCTTTGGCGTAATAGAGGGTTTTGCCATCCGCCGACCAGCTCAAGCCGGGGAAGACCTGCGCTCTGGATTCCACCGTGGTTTCTTCGGTGGTTTCATTGCCAGCATTCAGCCACTTCACCCGAAGCCCACTCACGTCGTGACCGGAGCGATAGGTGTAGGCCACGGCGCGGTCGTCTGGGGAGATGCGCGCTCCTTGGGCCACGGCCCCGGCGGGGGTGAGCAGCTCGGGTTCCGCCGCGCCACTTTTCTCCAGCTCCGCCAACTCGCTGGCGCGCAAAGCCTGCTGCCGCTCCACGGCCTTTTGCCAGATGGAGCGCCAGTAGAGCTCGCCGCTGGGGTCCTGCACCTTGCGGCCCCGCTCCACTAACGCATCCCGCGCCGACTCGAGGGTGCCATTCAAAAACCACGTCAAGCGGCCAGACCCCGCGTAGGTCACGGCCTTGGCGCCCTCGCGCCCCAACTGCCGCTGCAGTTCATCGACGATGTAATAGCCCGCGTAGTACGGGGTTTCGCCAAAGGGGTACTCCGGCTGGGAGCCCATGACTTGATCGAAATCGAGGAAGCCTTTATTGAGGATGCCGCGCTTCAAGCCATCCCGGGTGATGGTGGAGAAATAAGCACCACTGCCCCGGCCCAGCTTCGTGAAATGAGTTTCAGCATACACCGCGAGCCCCTCGGACAACCAGGCGGGCCAGGCGGAGTTGGGCAACAGGGCTTCGCCAAAAAGGAAGCGCAGCATGGTGAAGACGCCTCGGGTGGGGGACAGCGTGAGGTAGTGGGCGTATTCGTGGATGACGAGATTCCGGAGCCAGTTGTCGTACTCACCGATGCTTGAATAAGGGTCCGGCGGCACCATGAAGAGCACGAGCCCCTGGTGGCCAGTGACCACGGTGAGGCCGTTGGAGAGGTCGGTATTGTCCGTGAGAATCACCACGGTGCGGCGGGTGTTTTGCTGATCCTCGGGCACGAAGAAATTCGCCATGAGGCCGTGGGCCTCTTCGAGGTAGGCGCCGGTCTCCTGGGAGAGGGCCCGCAGAGACTCGGGGTAGATCACTTCAAAGTGAGGGGTCTTGAAGCGCTTGTAGCCATCCTGAGGGGGCAGATTGCTGAAATCACCGATAATGGCCTGGGCGACGGTGGCAGTGAAGAAGACTGTGAGCAGGAAAAGGGCTCTGGTCATGGCATTCATTGGACCGTGGCGGGGGGAATCAGTCCATGATAATCCCGGTTTATGGCCCCTTCTTCCCGCAAAAAAGTGCTGGTGCTCGCGGGCACCCGGCCCGAAATAATCAAGATGGCTCCCGTGGTGCACGCGCTCTCGCGCCACGCCCGGCTAGAGCCACTCTTCTGCTACAGCGGCCAACACCGCGAGCTCGCCGCGCCCTTCCTCCGGTTTTTCGGCTTGGAGCCCCAGGCGGAGCTGGATCTAATGAGACCCGGCCAGAGCCTGGGCAGCCTCACCGCTCGGGCATCGAGCCAAATCGATGAGTTTCTCAACACCCACGGTAAAACCTTGAGCGCCGTTCTTGTGCAGGGCGACACCACCACCGCCTTCGTCGGTGCGCTCATTGCCTTCTACCACCGGCTGCCCGTGGGCCACGTCGAGGCGGGCCTGCGCACCTCCACCATCGAAGAGCCCTTCCCAGAGGAGCTCAACCGCCGATTGATCACCCGGGTGGCCCGTTGGCACTTCGCACCCACGGAAGCCGCATGCCGCTCGCTCCGTGCGGAACAGGTTCCTGAAAAAGATATTTTCATGACGGGCAACACGGGCATTGATGCTTTGCTCTGGGCGCGGTCACGGGTGGTGGAGCCATCGCTGCCGGAACTGAGACAAGCAGCGGGACGCCCCCTCATCCTCGTCACTGCCCATCGGCGGGAAAACATCGGCGCACCCCTGGAGCGCATCGTCGTTGCGCTGAAGGATTTGGCAAAACGCTTCCCCCTCCATCAGTTCGTGCTGCCCGTGCACAAGAACCCCGCCGTGGAGGCGGCGATACGGGGGGCCCTCAGTGGGATTGCCAACATGCACCTCTTGCCACCGCTGGATTACCCTGACTTGGTCTGGTGCATGGACCGCTGCGAGCTCATCTTGAGCGACTCCGGCGGTATCCAAGAAGAGGCACCCAGCCTGCGCAAACCCGTGCTGGTGCTGCGCAACGAAACCGAACGCCCCGAAGCGGTGGAGTTCGGCACCTCTATTCTTGTAGGCTCGGACCACGACAAGATCGTGGGGCTCGCCGCTGATTTCTTGGAAGGTCGCCGCAAACTGACGTTGCCCCCGGGAGCACGTTCACCCTTCGGCGACGGCACCGCCGCCCAGCAGATCGCTGACGTTTTGGCGCGGGGACTGGGCTGACGGCCTGGCGGGGCGGCTGCGAAGTTCTTCCAGGCGGAACTTCAGAGGTCAAAGCCCCCCACTGTGCTCTGAAGTTCCGCCAAGAAGAACTTCGCAGGTGACAGCGCGGCTGATGGCCCCTGCGTAGTACTGGTGGGCCCGTGTTTCGATATCTGGGGACACGCCCATGTTATCGAAGTAGCGTTGGTTGCCAGTCTGGCTGCGCTCCAGGGCACGGATTTTCCCTTCAACGATGCTCAGAGCGCGGGCGCGGAGGCCTGCCACGGAGGTGGCGCGGCGCTGGGCCAAGGCCTGTTCATCCGCTGAAGTCACATCCACGACTAAAGGGGCCGTAGCCACGTCGCGGATATGGAACTGACGAGCCAAGGGATGCCCCCCCAACATGGCGGCCAAGGCCGACAGATCCGTGGCGGCGCGCACGCCTTGGTCCTTGGCCCGCTTCTTGGTTTCGAAGCCGCGATGCAAGTTGAGCTGCAGCGCCGTACTACCGGAGTTCACGTAGTTGTGGATGACCGCCTCAAAGGGCTCGTCCAAGGCGATGGGGCCGCCCTCAAAAACTTCAACGCTTGTGCGCACTGGGATCCAAGCCTTGGCGGAACCGAACAATTGGACCATCTGCGAAACCCAGACACCATCGAGGATGGCGCTATTGAAGGAACGAGCATCGCTGCTCTCTTTAACTTCCCAGCTCTGCTTGCCATCGTCACTGAAGCTATCCACGAGCAGGAGCGCATCGTGATGGGGGGAAAGCACATCGCCCCAGCCTTTTTCCAGGCCTTCCAGATGATAATCCACGGCTTGGTCGGACACGATGCCCGCCACCATGATTTTGCTCGAGTCCACGGCGCCGCTGGTACGCAGATTTTTGATGACATCGTAAATCACGCCAACGCCGTCCACGGTGCCGCCGCAAATGATGACTGTTTTCGCGTTCTCGCCGCCGATGCGGGTGTCTTCAGCGACTAGTTCCAGGACGCGCGCCCGCAGGCTTTCGCGCAAGCTCGCGACATCCGCGTAGCCGGCGCCGCTATAGCCGCCGAATTCATAGAGGCCCAAGGACGTGGCCCCCTGAGCGAACAGCGCGATGCGGCCGAGAAGGCCTTCCCGATCGTTGAACTGAGTAGTGATGCGGCTCCGCAGCGCGGCTTCTTCTTCCTCGCGATCCTGGATGGCGGTTTCGCCGATGCTCAGGCGGTAGCGGTTGGCGCGGCTCAGGTCGGGCAGCTCACGGATCATGATGGTCATGGCCTGACGCAGGGTCTGTTCTGGTACCGGCGGCGAGCCGTGCGCCGCACTGGCGATGAACGCGGTATCCAGAGGCTGGTCCGCCATGAGGCGTTCAGCCACGGCGACTACGGCGCCTATGGATTTGATCGTGTAAGTGCCGGGAATGGAGCTCATACGCTGGATGACCGTATTTATAACGGCATCACTCACGGGCAGGGCGAAAGCATTCACAGACAGGGACAGGGCGGCAAGAGCGGCAGACATTAGCTTGTACATGGGGGCCTCCAAGAAAGTTGTGGCACCCTTGTACTAAATAATATTACTTTAGTATATTATTATTTATACTTTTGTACTAATTTTAGGCAAACCCGCGAAACCACAGGGCTCCCATGGCCCCTGCATCAAATGCGGCGCTGGGGGCAGCCCCCGAGGGGCTGTTAACGACCCAAAAACCGCCGCCGCAGGATGAGCTTCAGCGTATCCGTCACCGTCTGGAACACCTTCATCTTCGACAGACCAGGCTTCCAATCATAGCGCAACACCAGCGGCACTTCCGTGCAGACGGGCTCCATCTCGCGGAGCCGCAACAAAATATCGACCATGCACGAAAAACCCCGCTCGCTGATGAAATCACGGCCGTGCTTGTCGATGAGCTGCTTCATGAGGCCGGCGCGATAGGCGCGATAGCCACAGGTATAGTCACGCACGCCGCGCATGGGGAACGTGATGCGGAAAAGCCAAGCGGCGACGATGCTGAGCAAACGCCGATGCCAAGGCACACCGATGACGGCGCTGCCCTCCCGGTAGCGGCTGGCGATGACCACGTCGTTGCCTTCGCGGATGAGGCGCGCCATGCGCAGCGCCAACCCCGCGGGGTGGGTGTTATCCGCATCCATGGTGACGATGATGCCTTTCCCCCCAGCGCGCTTCACCGCCTCCATGAGGCCATGACGCATGGTTTCAGCGAGGCCCTTGTTGCCATCATTGTGGAGGGCGAGCACCGGGGCCTTTTTGCTATAGGCCTCGGCCACCTCTCCGGTGCGGTCCTTGCTGCCATCATTGACGACAATGATGGCGAAGTCCTTGCGCTCTTCGGTGAAACTCTCAATGAGAGAGTCCAAAAGAGGGGGTAGCGCTTCTTCTTCGTTGTAAGCGGGCAAGACAACCCAGATTTTCATAGCTAGACCGTAGCGGGGCGCTCTAAAATTGACAACAGCGTGATCCTCGCCTTTGGTGAACTCCTCATTTTTGTGACCTTCTTCGCCCTGTGGCTGGTACGTGCCGCCCACCACCCCATTGCCGACGAGGTGGATTTCGTCAAACCCATGCTCCTCTGGGTGCAGGGAGGCCCTCGCGTGGAAGGGCTCTGGCATGCGCCTTTTTACCCCTGGACCCTCATGGCCCTGGGGCGTTTTTTCGGCCCCAGCCCCGCCCTATTCCGGGTGGTCGGCGCCCTTTGCATCGCCATCACCGGCTGGGTGGGCGTGAAGGCCGCTCGCCGGGCCTACCCCGAGATCAAGCAATATCAGAGCCTCATTCTTCTCGCGCTTCTGCTCTTTTCCCCGGCTCTCTTCAGCTCCGCGCTGCTGCTGGACTATGACACCACCCTTCTCACGGTTGCCACGGCGGGGTTCTTTGGGGCGCTGCTTTCCCATGAAAAAGAGAAAGCCCCGCGCCTTGCGGTGCGGGCGGGGCTTTGGATCGGCCTCTGCCTCATGGCAAAAGAGACCACCCCGTTGATGTACCCCCTCGGCGTCACCGTGCTGCTGTGGCGCCGCGGGGAAAAACCGGGGCGTGCCCTGGCCTGGTCCGTGTTGTCACTGACGGTGGCCTGCGCGCTGTTCCTCCTCACCACCTGGGTCTGGTGCAAAGCCTACGGCATCCACATGCCCCGGGTTTTCGACATGGATGTGCTGGGCCTCAAAGTCCACGGTGGCGGTTCCAGCAACCTCACCCCGCTCCGCCGCCTCTGGGTGTGGCTCACCCCTGTCCTATGGCTGAGCCCTTCCGCCCTCTGGCTTCTCCACCGGGCGGCACAGCGGGAAACAGGCCTCCTGAAGCGCCCCGCCGCCGCCGCCATCTTCTCGGTGAGTATCGCCGTGGTGCTGGCCTACACCTTCGCATTAAGTCAGCGCACCTATCACTTTCCCAAATACATGGCCCCGGTGTTCCCCTGGTTGCTGTGGCTGGGCTTCATGGGCAAGCTCTTCTCCCAGGAGCGCTCCCAGCGGGTGAATGCCCTGCTCTTCAGCGGCTTCTGCCTCATCTGGTTCGCCCTGGTACCCAACCCCCTGGACCTGCTGCACAGCCGCAGCGCGGAAGGGGTGCTCATCTACGCCATGGTGGCGGGCATCCCTTTGGGCATCGCGGCCTTCACTCGGCCCCGGGGGCTGGTGCTCCTCATCCTCACGCTGGCCTCCGCCATTCCCCATATCAAACAAGCTCTATTGACTCAGAAATCCATCACCTACTGGTACGGCGAGACGGCGCTCCCCGATGCGCGGCCCCTGGTGCGTGAGTGGATGGCCCGCCACCCCCAGGCCACCCTCATCAGCCCCGCGAAAGATTTAGGGCTGGAACTCCAAGACCTGGGCTTCGAGTACATCCCCAAAGACTTGCTCAAGGGCGATGCCAAGATGCTCTGCGCGCAACGGGAACCCCTCCTCATCCTCACGCGAGTGAGGGAGGAGTCTTCCCTGACGCGACAGCCCGAATTGGAAACACTGAAAAACTGCCTCGCCACGGTGCAGGAGCATGGCGACCTTGTTTTGGGCACCAATCGTAAGTAGAACCAATCATGGATACTAGCGTACACGCCACGTTGCACACTTCTCAACCCGCGGACTATTTCGCCCAGTCCCGACCTGAAGTGCTGCCCTTTGTACCTCAAACGGCGCGACGCATTCTCGACGTGGGCTGCGCCGAGGGTCGCTTTGGCGAAGCATTGAAGCGCATGGTGCCTGGCCGTGAAGTCTGGGGCGTTGAAATCAACCCCGCCGCCGCCCAGGCCGCCCGGGCACGGCTCGACAAAGTCATCTGCGCGGATGCCACCACCTTGGCGCCCCAGGACGTGCCGGCGGGCACCTTCGATGCCATTACGTTCACTGACTCTTTAGAGCATATGGCGGATCCCGCCGTGGTGCTGAAAGCCCTCGCCCCCGCCCTCGCCCCTGGCGGCGTCTTCGTGATCTCAGTGCCCAACGTGCGCTATCTCTACAACCTCTGGCACGTCGTCGTCGAAAAAGACTGGCGCTATGAACCCGCCGGCATCCTGGACCGCACCCACCTGCGCTTCTTCACAGAAAAAAGCCTGCGGCGATTCTTGTCTGAAGAACTAGGCTTCGAGCTGCTGAAGCTCGAAGGCATCAACCGGCTTTTGAGCTGGAAATTCGACGTGCTCAATGCCCTCAGCCTGGGTTATTTCCGCGACACGCGGTGCACGCAGTTCGTGGCCGTGGCCAGTGTCCTGAGTCACAGATAACGCATCATATCTATTCTATCCGAAACACGGCGCCCGTCAGCACTTCCCAACGGTCATAGCGGTAAAGATTCACGTTGCTCATGGCGGTGGTGTAATTCACGTCCAGCGTGGCGGTGAAAGGCCCCAGGAGTTTGCTGCGCACTCCGCCGCGGAACCGCAGCAGCCGATCCCAGCGGGCCCAAAGGCCCGAAAAGCCACGCCACTCCGCGCCCGCGCCCAACAGGGCCTCAGTACGATGGAAGAGACGCATGTGATTCAAGGTCTCGATGGCATGACCCGTGTATCTGAAGTTCTCGCCGCTGGCGACGTTGAGAGTCATTCGATACTCGAGCTCCGGGCGCCACCAGGGCGAGGGGCCATCGAAGGCGCCGCGCAGGGTGGCCACGTGGGCATAGCCATATCGCTTATCAATGGAGAGCGACGCGGTATCCTCGGGATAGCCCTTGATGAAGAGGCTGTAGCGGGCAGAAAGAGTGGCGCGCCCCACAAACAACTCCCCCTCCACGCCGGGGCCGTGAACCCACTCGTAGGGCAGGTACTTCAAACGCTTGTAGCCCGTGCGCTGCACGTCATAACGCCCCGTCACTCTCCAATGGGTGAGCTGCCAGTAGCGCACCCAGGCTGAAGGGGCGAGCCGCAGCTCATCGAAGTTCTGCAGCTCGCTCTTCAAATGGTAGTTCCAGGAGGCCACGCCCTCAATGCCCGCGGAGAATTTGCGCCCGGGGCTTGTTTCAAGCTTGCCATCCCAGATGAGCTGCAATGCATGGCCGCCGGGCCCCGAAGGGATTTCCACGGTGGAGACCTGCCCATCAGAAAACAGCGCCACGTTGCTGTCATAGCGGTGGTGCACGCCAAAGCCGTAGCTCGGCAAAATTTTATTATGGAGGGCGTGGATGCGCCATGCCGTGCGCCGCAGCTCCGTGCTCTCGCCGGCCTCCGCGGCCCAGAGGTGCTGCACGGCCTGCCTGCGAAAACCCAGACGGGTGTGGATCTCGCCGAGATAATAGTGGAGGGGTTGCAGGAAGGCCTTGTCCTCTTCCCAGGCGCTGGCACTTTCCACGGCTGCCATCGCCTCGATGAAGCGCATCTCCGCATCGAGGTATTCTTGCTGGCGATAGTGCAGATAGCCCAGCATGTAGGCGGTCTGCAGCGGAAAGGCCCCCTGGGCCCGCGCCACCTCAAGATACAGCCGCGCCCGCTCGTAGTCTTTCAAATCATAGTGCAGCCGACCTAAATGAAAGTTGAGATGACCCCAACGGTCGTCAGGGGCATTGTGCTTGGCAAGGAGGAGGTACTCCACGGCCTGGCGCGGATCCCCCTTTTTCTCAGCATCAATGGCTTGGCCCTCAAAGGCGAAATAGCACTGGGGCCAGGCCTGCAACGCCTCTTTGTATTGGTGGCGCGCCGAAAGCAGCTCGCAGTCCTGGCGAGCCTT
>CAYHWW010000072.1:0-4987 GCA_964360145.1 uncultured Oligoflexia bacterium
CAGTTGAGGCGAAGACGTTGACAGCCACTCGGCTATCGGAGCATCCGATGTAAAGTGCATCTGGCGACTGCCCCAGGGCAAGACGAGCAAAAGTCTCCCGATAGCCGGGCAACTTGTCACATCTAAATTTTACGATTCCTTGAAGAAGTTTTTTCATAAAAGAATGGTGGTCCCACCAAGAATCGAACTTGGAACTGAGCTTTAGGAAAGCTCCATTATATCCATTTAACTATGGGACCTAATTACCAGCGTAAATAAGCACTACCATAGGCAAAGCCCGCACCCAAAGCACAGAGAAGGATGGTGTCGCCTTCTTTCAGCCGACCGTCCCGGGCCGCTTCATCGAGGGCGATAGGGATGGAGGCTGAAGAGGTGTTGCCGTATTTCTCAAGGTTGAGCACGAACTTAGAGAGGGGCAGGCCGCAGTGCTCAGCCACCTGTTCGATGATGCGCATGTTGGCCTGGTGGGCGACGACGTGATCCACATCATGGGTCGTGGCTTCATTGGCTCTCAATGCGTCTTCGCAGGCGGCGGACATGTTGCGGACCGCGTTCGCGTAGACTTGGCGGCCGTTCATGTGCACGTAGTGGAGCCCCTGGGCCACGGTCTCGGCGGTGGCGGGCATGCTGCTGCCGCCAGCAGGCACCCAGAGATGATCCGCGCCGCGGCCATCAGCGTAAATATGTGTGCTCAGCACGCCTCGATCGCCCTGGTCATGGACAGGAGCGCCCGCACCCAGCACCACGGCCCCCGCGCCGTCGCCAAAGAGCACGCAGGTGTTGCGATCTTGCCAATTGACGATGCGGGAGAGGACCTCCACGCCGACAACGCAGACCCGCTTGAACTGGCCGGTTTTGATGAAGCTATCAGCAATGGAAAGACCGTAAATGAACCCCGCGCAGGCAGCCGCGATGTCGAAGGCTGGCATGCCGGGCCGACAACCCAGCTTGATTTGCACATGGGCCGCGCAGGAGGGCAGGGGTGAGTCAGGGGTCACCGTGGCGACGATGAGGCAATCCAGAGTGGCGGCGTCCCAGCCCGCGGCTTCGCAGGCTTTGCGTGCTGCTTCCGCGGCGAGGTCGCTGGCGCACTGGCCTGCGGCGAGGATGCGGCGCTCTTTGATGCCCGTGCGTTCTGTGATCCACTGGTCGCTGGTATCCACGGTGCGGGCGAGCTCTTGGTTGGTGAGCACGCGGGGGGGGACAGCATGACCAGTCCCAAAGATTCTCGCCCGAACTAATGCCATGAAAGAGCACCCCAAGTTGGATAGGGGAGCACCATATCGGGGGCTTTCTACAACTTCAAGAAGAAGAGCGTGAGGCCTAACCCGTGGTGAACACTGAGATCAGGTGATCTTTGACCGCCACGAAATGGCATCCACTGCCAAGGAGAACGAACACATGCCAGATCTCATGAAACCCAAAGTATTTCGGGAAGGGGTTCGGCCACTTGAGCGCGTAGACGAGGGCCCCGAGCACATAAGCAAGACAACCCGCCAGGATCCAGGCGAAGCGCTGCGGAGAAACGGTGCCACTGACCTGAGCAAGCACCAGGGCGCCTAAGCCCCCGGTGACAAGGTAGGCCCCCACTCTGAGCCATCTTGAGCGTCGCGCGAGCAGCGCCGTGCTGCAGACCCCAGCCACGGCCAGCACCCAGATGGTGCCTAGCAGCATGAATTTTACGCCCGCCGGGGACGCGGTGAGACAAAAAGGAGTGATGCACCCGGCGATGAAGAGAAAGATCATGGAATGATCAATGCGTCTCAGAATGCCCGTGATGCGTTGGTTGGCAGTGAGCAAGTGATAGGACGAGCTTGATAAATAGAGCAGGGCCATGCCTCCGCAGAAGACGGTGGAGGATACGAAGTATTCCCATGTTTTCCCTGGGACGGGAAAAGACAGGAGGCTCACCAACCCCAATATCGCGCCGACGAACCCCACGGAATGCAATACTCCGCTGGCCGGGTGTTTCAATCCAAACAGGGGCTTTATGGAATCATCACTGTTGCTCACTCGTGTCCTGACTATCGGGGCGAGCATCATGTCGCAAATGGTTAGTCCTGAAATTACAAAACTCTTACAAAGAGCCCGGCATCGAACCACAAAGGGCTCTCGCACCGTCGTCAGGCCAGGTGACTCCACTGCTTTCATAAAACGCGTGGTAACGCCGCCAGAGACCACAGCGCTTCGTCTGGGTTCGGGCGAGGTCAGCCGCCACTAAGGGCAAGTGGGCGGCATAGCGTTCCCGCTGCATGCGATACTCATCTGCTTCGGCACGGGCTGCTGTAGCCTCCACTCGCGTCAGCTCCGCGACGTTGTGGCTGTAGGCCCTGAGGGCACTGGAGAGCAGGTCAGCATTGGATGCGGTTGCTTCAACGGCATTTTTCACCTGACCTTGAAAAACTTCCACGAATTGCTCTCTGTAGCCCAGGCCCTTGGCACTGAGAGGGGCGAGGATGAAGCGGCGCAGACCGGGAGCATCCGTGAGCTGACCCTCAGCATCAAAGTAGCGCGCCAGAGCAGGCACGAAGCCAGCGCCGGGAGGGAGCTGGCGCATGAGGCGCGCCGCCGCTGCTCCTTCGGCCACATAGGCCTCCCACTCGCCGCCGGGGCGCATGAGTTCGGCGTCCACAAAGGCATCAAAACTTTCGTATTCCATGAGCGAGTCCTGCAACCAGCGCTGCCAACGGGCCACGTGAGTGAGCTCATGCATGAAGGTGGTGAAGGCCTCAAAAAGCGTGATGTCTTGGGGGCGCCCATGCCCATCTGCGACACTGCGCTCAATGCAGATGGTGCCAAGCCCCATGGCGCTGCGCACTTCCCCCAGGGTGGAGGTACGGGTCTCCACGGTGTGCCCCGCGGGGGCGTTGCGGGCAGCATCAATGACATCTGCTGTCCAGGGCAGGGGACGTGGCGGCCCACCGAGGGGGGAGAGGGGGTCAATGGCAATGATGCTGCGGCGGATCAGCGGTTCATGGAATTCGCCGGTGCCCTGATCGTCATTGGGGGGGCAGAGGTGCAGGAGGGGCAACAGGGTTTCCGCGGTGAGACCAACGCTGTCCATGAGGCCGTTCACTTGGGCATCCAGAGCGGGATCCAGGTGGGCCACATTGAGAAGGCGCATCAGGGCATCCATGCTGAGCTCTTCCCTGGGGGCAAGCCAGGGCTGGGTGAGCCCCACTGAGGCCCGGGAGACAAGGATGTGGCTCGTGGTCTCCACGGACTGAGCCTGGGCCTGGGCCACGGCCCAGAGAGCGGAAAGGCCTGCGGAGAGCAATATTATGGCGCGGCGGCCCGAATTCATGGGGGAGACTCCTCTTCAGGGAGTCAAGAAATGCAAGGGAGACGCCAGAAAGACAATGGCTAAATAGCTGAAATTATTGAATGCACTACGGGGCTCGCTGTCTAAGATTTTTACTACGAGCCCATTTCCACAAGCTGTGCGCAGTACACCTTAAATTCTTCTTGGGCCTCTTTGCTGTCAAAAGAGAGTTCAAGGCCCGCACGGAATGCGAAGTTTTCATTGCTGATGATGTGGGTCGTAGTGCCTGCTTCACCGCACCACGCTATCCGTGCTTTCAGATAAAGTGCTTTAGGTACGGAAATGACAAGCTCAACCTTGGCGCCGACTTCCACATGGGACTCACAGAAGAGGCCCACGCCGCTGGGGTTGATATCATGGAGGAATACGCGGCAACGGACTATTTTATCGGTGTGCTCGACCCGCATTTCGCCGGGCACTCGTTTCATAGCGATGCTAACGCGGTGCTTCTTTCGTTTGCCGTCTTTAGCGTCGTTGCCCATCCAGTTATTCGCCATTAGTGTCCTTGCTACAATTCTGACACATGGAAAAACCTATGTGAAGATGAAGGCATGGAAGAAGGTCCGCTGGACGACACCCTGGAACAACTTGCCGCCGCTCCAGAATTCATGAGGCGCACCGCGTTACAGTTTTCCGACCATCTGCAGAGCCCTGTTCTGGAGATCGGTGCCGGCACGGGCAGTCTCACCCGTGAGCTCATGGCGCTGGGGTTGGATGTGGTGGCCACCGAGTATGAGCCTCGGCGTCTCAAGGTGCTGACAGAGCGTCTTGCCTCTGAGGCCCGCGGTGCCTCAGGGCATGGTCGCTCCGTAACTCAAGTCTTGGATCTCAACACGTTGTCCCATGGGGACCAGGCGCGGTGCACGCAACCCTTTGGAGCCTTCGGCAGCATCGTTGCCTCCAACGTTATTGAGCACATCAAAGACGATGTGGGGTGTTTGCAGCGCCTGAGGGGGTGGCTCAAGCCCGGTGGCACTCTTTGCATCGTGGTGCCGGCCTATCCCTGGTTATTCAGCCGGTTCGACGAGGCGTTGGGGCATTACCGACGGTACACGCCGCATACTGCCCGCGTTCTTTTGCAGTCCGCGGGTTTCACCGTTCGCGACGTGCACAGCTTCAACGCCGTGGGCATCCTGGGCTGGGCCTTGAACTTTCGTTTGCTGGGGCGAACACGCATGCCCCAGGGACAACTTAAAATATTTAGCTTCCTCACGCCGCTGATTCAGCTGGAGGACCGCCTCAGGCTCCCTTTCGGCCTTTCCGTGGTTGCCGTGGGCGCGGCGCAGTCGCTTCCACAACAAGGTCCCACAGCGGGGAGCTGACGCCAAAGCGGGCGTTGGGCGTCACGAAGTGATGGAGCATGTGGTATTGTTTCAAAAATTTACCCACCGCCGTGCGGGGTGTGAAGTGGTGCACGTAGTAGTGGATGTAGTCGTAGCAGAGGTACCCCGTGATGAAGCCGCCGAAGAAGGGCGGGAGGATGGCGTGGCCGAGGACGACACCGAAGAAACGGTAAAAAGCATAGGCGAGGGCGATACCCGCGATGGGGGGCATGACGAGGCGCCGGGCGTCTTCAGGGTCGTCATGGTGGACGCCGTGGAAGAGGAACACGAGGTACTTGCCCATCTTTGATTTTGCGGGGAAGTGGAAGACGAAGCGGTGGAG
>CAYHWW010000072.1:4997-15684 GCA_964360145.1 uncultured Oligoflexia bacterium
GCTGGGCCCGATGGCCAACCCCGCGAGCCAGGCTAGGGCCCGTGCGCTGGGGGTGATGCCGGTGGCCCGACTGAGGCACCAGGCCACCACGGGTACGAAAATCAACGCGGGCACCAGTGGGTGGACGTAGCTCAGTTGCTCCAACACGGGGTTCTTGAAGAGGCGGATGTTCTTGCTGGAGTTGAGGCCTTTGTAGATGGAGAACATGGCTTCAGTTACTACGAAAAACGCTGAATGTGAATGGTGGACCTCCTACTACACTCGTTCGCCTCCGGCTCACCAATTAAAAAAGCCCACCACAAGGGCGGGCTTTTTTAATTGGTGGACCTGAACGGGATCGAACCGATGACCCCCACAATGCCATTGTGGTGCTCTACCAACTGAGCTACAGGCCCACGCACATTTCGAATGCAAGAGTTTTACTGTCCACATCCGCATGCGTCAAGCCCAATGGTGTACTCCCCCGAACTTCCGCTAAACGGAAGTATCTGGCGTTGAGAATTTCTCAGGACGAGCAACTTCCGTTTGGCGGAAGTTCCGGGAATAGCGGTATCGGAGTCAGCGGCCGGTGCCCGCGGGGCGCCGTGCGGCGGCACCGGGGGGAGGCGGCGTCGAGCCCAGGGCGGGTTGCGCCCGCGGGGACTCAGCGCCCAAGGCGCGCTCGGGGTTGGCGCCGGTGGCGGCTTGGTCTTCGCGTATGAAGCGCACGGTGATGGCGGCCCAACGTGAGCTCACGATATCGAAGAGCGAACGTGATGAGCCAGCATGGAGCACATCGTCTCCAGTCTTCGATGCTTTTTCCGCGGCGCCGAAGTGCAGGTGACTCGTGCCCGGTGCGGTAGCACCGCCGCTTGCAGGGCCCTTGCCCTGGTTCAGGATGCCGGCAAGCATGTCTTGGAGCGCGTTACCGCCGCCCGCGGCTTTGCCACCGCCAGCTTTTTTTGCGGTGGCGTAGAGGTCCGCCGCACTGGTGCGCAACGGGGGTTTGCCGCCATTTGTGCGTTTCACGAGATCAGGCACGCGGCGGCCCAGGCCATCAAAGAAACCCTTTGAAGTGGGGAAGCCCGCGGCCAGCACCTCCGAGGGTGTTCGTCCGGAGATCAGCGCTTTTGCCACATTTTCTGTTCCCAAGCCGTTTGTATTATTGAGCATGGTGGCGGCGGCTGTGAAAGCTCTGTCGTGCTCCGGGGTGATCGCCCCATTGGCGTCGCCCCGCAAGCGGGCGGCATCACGGAGCACATCCGCCGTGCTCGGCAGGTTGCCCACGGTGATGTCCGAGGCATTGTAGAGATTGCCGTAGCTGCTGCCTTGGCCCAGGCTGCCCTCTGGATTTACGCCTTGGGCGAGGGGTACCGCAGTATCAAAGCCGGGGGTCGCCACGGGATTGCTTTCGCATTGCATGGAGGCGCGGCACGCATCGGGGAGGGCGTCGCAGGTGTTTAAATCCGGAATGGGCTTCACCATTTCCCGGGCGCCATCGATGAGGGTTCGCGAGTTGTAGTATTTCAAGCCAGCCTGCAGGCCTGAGGTGAGGAGGCCGGGGAGGCACACGGCGGATGCATTGCCCTCCGACTTGGTTTTAGAGCCAATCTCCGTGCCTGTGTTCTGAAAATTAAATGATCCTACTTGCGTGGCAAAGGTAGTGACGCTGGTGCCGAGCCCCACGGCGCTGCCCAGGGCAGTGGTGAATATCTGATCCCTGCCTTGAGCCGCATCCTGCATGTATTCCTTCGACGTCTCACTGAGAATGAGCGCAGTCGCAATGTCACCAACGCTGAGGGCCATGCCATTTACGCCGCAAACAACGGCAAGGACCTGCGCGGCGGCCTTGGTTGTGGGTATTTGATCCAAGACAAGGCACGTGGCGCACACGCCGGCGTTCACCGTGTAGAGAATGGCGAAAGTGAGATCCGCGTTGGCGCTGTCTTGGGCCATTTTCGATGAGTAACAGAGGTTTGCCACCTGGTTGCCCGAGGCATTCCTGCACGCCTCTGGCGTGGAGCTGTCGAGGTAGCCTTTGCACGGAGAGCTATTGAGGCTATTCACGCTCAATCCCACGGCGTGGGCCTCAGGGCTGGTCAACATGATGCTGAAGCCCAGCATGGCGGCAATCTGCGAGATTTTCGATATCCCCCGGATCATGCGTTGCTCCCCCATGGTGGCCCGCTTTAGCGGATGGCCCCGCGGCGATAGTACATCTGCGTCGTGCTGCTCACGCGTAAGAAGAGATTGGAGTTGGGGCCGAGGATGCTGCCATCGTCGTCGCCACCGGCGCCCGCGGGGCCGCGGCCGCCGCCTTTTTGGAAGTCCAAGATGGATTTGCCGGCGCCGCCTTTTTCTTCGCCTTTTTTAGGGAGGAATTGGGCGAGGAGGCCATTGATGTCCATGCCGGTGCCCTGGTTTTTGCGGGCACCTCCGCCCGTGCTGAAGCCGCCACCACCGATTGTTTCCATGCGGGTGGGGCCGCCCTTGGCTGCAGTTTCGCCTTTGGCATCGCCGCCACCGGCGCCGCCCGCGCCGTCGGAGCCGGAGCCCGCGCCGCCACCACCACCGCCCCCGCCGCCGGCGCTATCACCGCGGGCCACCATTTGGCCTGGGGGGCCGCCGCCATCAGCAAGGCTGCCAGAGGCCGCAGGGCCTCCGCCAGTGGGGTTGAAATAAGGATCAGTGGAGCCCATGGGGCCCGCGTCCACGGAGGGCGAGGCAAGGGCGATGGGGTCACCGGCCGTGGCGCCGTCGCCGCTGAGACCAACGAAGCCGGGGGCAGGAGCCGTGATGAGGCCATCGCTGCCAGCAAAATCCGTGGGGCCGCTGAAGCCGGAGTCAGTGGCTGCCGGACTGGGCTCATCCATATAGCCCGCGAGCTCTTTCATCTGGGCCGCCTTGCTGCGGTACTCCGCGGCGCGCAGGGCATCCTGCGTGCTTTGCACGAGGAGCTGCCCGCCCTTCATGTACATTTCAACGCCGAGGGCTTCTTGTTTTTTAGCGGTTTCATCAATCATGGAAGCACCGGAGTCACTGGCCCTCTTTTGTTCCTCTTCGGAGCTCACCGCCCGAGCCGCTGAGCCTACCAGGGATGCGGTGTCGCCGGTGATGACCACGCCGCTTTCATCCACGCCTACGTTGGCTTGCGAGTTTGCGTTGCGTTCACCAACGCCGCGTACGTCATTGCCTTGCCCATCATGCGTGACGCCTAATGCAATGATGGCGGCACCCGCGATGGCTCTGGTGGCGCTTGATGCGATGGCATCATCCGAGGTGCTGTGCAATGCCTTAGCTGACTCCGTGAGAGCTAGCTTTTCAAGGTTGCGGCTTTTGCCTTCATGTTCAGCCTGAAGTCGAGCGAGTTCAACGTTGTGCTGGGCATCCTGGGTGGCGGTGGTCGCACGATACTGATAAACCATCTGCATGCCTTGGTCGATAACCTGGAAGGCGGTGGCGGCGGTTTTGCTGAGGTTGCAGCTCACTGGATTCGAGTCCATGATGCGTGAACATTCACCCTCTGGGATGGCTTTCTCGGGCGCGCGGGGTGTAGTCCCGCGCAAACAGGCAAAAAAAGCTAACCGAGAATAATGCTTCCCTGTTTCAGAGGCCGCGAAACGGTCCGCCGCAAGCAACAGCTCGGTTTGACCGCAGCCATCGTCGTCGCCACGGTAGGTGCCGTGGGCGTTGCTGTCGTAGTTGGATTTGCGACCAATGATCTCCGCGCCGCAGTTTTGTTGGCAGCACGCACGCAGGGCCTTGATGGCCTCCAGCCGCGCTAGTGCCTGAGTGTGAGCAGCACCGCCAGCCGTGGCTAGGCTAGTTGCCTGGTTCTGTGCTGCGGTCTCCCGGGGTTCGGTGGCAGGCAAAGCACCAGGGCCCGTCGCCTCGCAACGATCCCGCGTTTTTGTGCCGCCATATCTCAAAGCGTTTCTCAATGATCCTGAGGTGGTGCACTCCTCCATGCAGGCATTTTTAGCGCCCGAGGAATCAAAACCAGAGTTGCTCCCGCCGCCGCGTCGTCCCTGAGCAGTGTCTTCATCATGCATTGCGCGGCGTGCGTCTGCTGCTTTCCTTGCGCCAGCGGCGTCTTCCTCGGCCATGTTCGAAGCGATTCTAGCACTTTCTGCATCGGTGAGTGCTGGGGTGTCGGAAGCCGGTGTCCGCGTGTCATCAGCACGGGGTGCCGCTCCAGGGGCAGCGGCTTCCATTGCAGGAGGAGGTGCGACGCCAGGGGCCGTAGTCAGCGCTGCGGCAGTGCGGGCGGCAGTGGCCTCTTCGCGGGCTGTCTTACATTCGGGGTTGTTGCTGCCTAGAATTTCACAGGTATTCACAGCGTTGACCTCACGGTCTTGGGCGTTACTCTCCAGCTCTCTGATGTGATCGCGGGATTGAGAGCTTTCTTCCCTTGCCGCGATGGCGTTGGCATCAGCTTCCGTGGCTCTAAGCTCATTTTGGCGTGCGGCGTTGCAGGCGGTAGGATCCGCAGGTGCTATGCCCCCTTCTGGAATGCTGCAAGCCCCAGCGCTAGTGGCCCGGGCCGTGCTCAAGGCAGTGCCGGTTTGACCTGCGTGCGTCGAAGCTTCAGCGATCCGATGGTCCGCCGCGGATTCGCATCCATTGCCATTCAGCTTGGGTACCTGCCCTGCGGGGCAGGTACTGGCTTGGCCGGTGCCCGTGGAGGCATCTGTTCTTGTAGCGGTTGTCGTTGTGGGAGTCGCAGCAGTACCTGTTCTCGTGCGAGGGTCAGAATAAGTGTATCGCCCGCCCTCACCACGTGTGGCAGTGAAAGGCCTGCTGAGGTCAGCGGTGCCATCGTTTTTCCGTGCAAAGCATCCGCCATGGAATACGCCACCGGCTGCTGCGCAGCTTGAGGCTTCTGTGGTGGTAGCTCCAGTTGCAGCAGCAGGAGCACGGGCAGCAGTAGAGTCAGGCCTGGTTCCCACAGAAGAGTACCGAATTTCCCCCGCCCCAGGATCGGGCTTTCTGTCGGAATTGACGTCCATGACACACATGCGTGAGGGGGAGTCGCCTGATTCGCAGCAATAGGTGCCGCTACCTGATGTGGGCCGTATGTCGCAGGCGCTAAATCTACGATCCCGATCAGATGCGCGTTCCGCGCTTGTCCGCTGATCGCAGGCGTTATCGGTGATGCGCACGTGGACAGCTCTATTCATTCTGGTCACGCGCACACTGGTGCATTCCACAGCGGCACAATTCAGCGACGGATCGCCCCAAGGGCCAGCTGCATAGTCGCGGCGCACCCGGCTTGTGTTGCCGCAGCCTGAACTTGAAAAAACGCATCGGTAGGCTGCATGGCTAGCGGGGAGGTCTAAGACATCGCACTCCGCGGCCTGTGCCCCAGGCGCGGTGAAGCCCAGCGCCAATAAAGCCAGCAACCCCACAAAACTAAAGCGCTTGAAGCGCAAGCCATGTTCCCCCATAACCCGCAGATCCCCCAACCATAGATTATGGACTAAATTTATCAGATATTCAATGAATTCAGTTTTGAGGTTCGGGCCCATGCGTCTCCTCTTCGGAGGGTGGGGGTGAATTCTTGAATGTTAATGAATTCAGGGCCTTATCTTAACGGTTCCAGTCCAACCCGACAAAGTGTCTGGTTTGGGCCTCGGAAACCGTGATTTTAGAGTCTAAACCCGACATCTTGTCGGGTTTCCTCGCGAGGCGCTCGGCCAAGGCCCTCAACCTGGGGTCGTAGAGAATGGTGACCAGTGCACGGGCCTGGCGCAGTTCTTCCTCTGTGATCATTCGATGTCGGGGTGACAACGAACTGGGGTGGAGGTTCAGTGCGCGGGCGACTTCCCTTACTGGTATACGAAATGGGCCTGTCAGTAGCGCTCCGAAACCAGCGCGATGGGGTCCTCTGCGCCACAGGCTCTCCGCATCGATTCGCAGAAGTAAAGCTGCCGCGCCGGCAAGGGCTTCAAGATCGAAGTAATGCGGCACGGTCATTTCCCGCGGCAGCGGCGTGCCGGTCACC
The DNA here is from genome assembly GCA_964360145.1 of uncultured Oligoflexia bacterium. Taxonomy (GTDB): domain Bacteria; phylum Bdellovibrionota; class UBA1018; order UBA1018; family CAYHWW01; genus CAYHWW01. The sequence continues at coordinate 10,981 of CAYHWW010000072.1, forward strand.
GCAGACGTGGGGTCAGCGGAAATGTATTTGTGAAACTGGGCCTTCGAGTAAAAACCGAGTTTTTCCAAATGACCATGCGGCGCGGGCCACGGGGCGGCTATCAGCCCCAGGTAATCGAGGTGGGTGCTCCATTCCCACTGTAGCGGGTCATTGCAGATGCCTTTTCTGCACGGATTGAGATGGATGTAGCGCACTTGCCGCTTGAGTTGATGGATATCGGGAATGGATTGGGGGAGGGGAAGGGGCTGCCATTCCGTTTTGCACAAGCAGCGGCGAAGCATTCTCAATAGCAGCGAGGGATCCGTTCGGTCATGCCAGAGCAAAACATGGAGGTGATTGGGCATCAGCACCGCCGCCGCGGCCTGCGGAAATGCGCGCACCATGCGGTTCCATACGAGCACGCAACGACTTCGATTGGAGAACGGAGTCTGCGGTGACGGAGCCCGGGCGACGAGGTGCCAGGCCAAAGGGGAGGTTGTTTTCTGTATCATGGGTCGTGCGCTCAGCAAGGAGCATGCCTCCAACCATGTCCCGGTCGAACCCGACAAAGTGTCGGGTTCAGAGGTGGAAATCCGTACTTTCAGGGTCTAAACCCGACACTTTGTCGGGTTACAGCGCCTCCGCGGCAAGGCTTGCCGCGGAGGCGCGGTGATAACGCGTGCCATGTGCCCCAACACTCACGGCCCGGCGCCCGCCGGACGATAATTATAGGGAAGAGGTGCCCCCCCTATGACGACGGCCAATGACCATGGTGGCAGCCATAGCCACAACGCCGCCAGCTCCTCCGCGAGCGGGTACGCCCCCCACGGCGTGGGCCCTGATGCCACAAAACAAACAAAACTAGTTTATGCCATGTTCTTCCTCTCTGGTTTTTCGGCCCTCATCTACGAGGTGGCCTGGCTCTCGCGCATCCAGCTCGTCATGGGCCACACCGTGTATTCGCTTGCGACCACCCTCGCTTCATACTTGGCAGGCCTCGCCCTCGGGGCCTGGGGCACGAATCGCCTGCTCGCGAGCCAGCTCAACCCCTTGACTCTCTACGTTCTCGCCGAGGCCCTTGTGGGCCTCTACGGCCTTGCCTTCACCGTGCTCCTTGCCCTTGTGCAAGTGCCGTATGGCTGGCTCGTGAGTGCCGTGGTGTTGCCGCTCCCCGCGCTTTCCGCCGTGCAGTTTTTCACCTGCGGCGCCGTCATTGCCATTCCCACCATCCTCATGGGCACCACGCTGCCCCTGCTTGCCGCCGCCTATGGGCGCGAGGGCAAGAGTGTAGCGAAAAACCTCCCCGTGCTCTACGCCGTGAACACCTTCGGCGCCGTGGCGGGCAGTCTCGCCTCTGGCCTCTTCATCATGCCCGCCCTGGGCTATGAGCGGAGCATCTGGCTCGCGGCGGGCATCAACATCACCATCCTCCTCTTGGCTGGGTCTCAACTGGAACAGTTTTTTATTCCCGCATGGAATGAGGTGAAAGACGCGCTCCGTGCCGCCCGCGGCTATCGCGCCGAGAAGCTCACTCTCACTGCCGCCGAAAAAACAGCGCTCCTCGTGCTCTTCCTTTCGGGGCTGGCGAGCATGTTCACCCAGTTCATCTGGAATCGCCTCGCCGCATTGGGCTTCGGCCCCCACACCTACATTTTCCCGCTCACCACCGCGGCGGTGCTGCTCGGCATCGTGGCGGGCAGCTGGTTCTTTCGCCGGGTGAGCGCCGACCGTGAACGCGCCGCCAATGCCCTCCAATACCTTCCGGTGGCTGCCGGCATCGCCCTCATCGTGGGCAACGCCATGCTCGCCCGCACGCCCGCTCTCGTGCTCTGGCTACACCAAACCATCGAGCCTGATTTCGCGTTGCTCACCGTCATTGAGTTCGCATGGCTCTGCATTTGCTGCGCGCCGGCGGCAACACTCCTCGGCGCGCTATTTCCAATGGCGAGCTGCGTGCTGGTCTCTGGCCAACACGATGGCCCGCGGGCTCTGGGCCTCGGCTACGCCGTGAACATCCTGGGTCTCATCACCGGCGCGTTTTTAGGCTCCTTTGTCATGATGCCCCTCTTCGGCATGGAGGCCATGGGCCGCATGCTCCTCGTGGGTCTTGCCGCCTGCGGTGCCGCCGCGAGCCTGCGCATCTACTGGAAGCCGGTCAACGCCGTGGCTTACATCATGCTCGCCCTCATCGCCGCACGGGTCACTCCGCCATTTGACAAGTACCTCCTCACTTCCGGTTACTTCTACAATCGCACTCCCCACATGACGAAGACCGCTCTCCAGGAAGTGGGCTTTCTGTCCGTGCGGGATTACACGCGAGCCCACGAGGCGGAAATCGTAGCCTACCGCGACGACCCCCACGCGACGGTGAGCATCCACCAAGGGGTGCGCAACCCCAAGGATATCGCCTTCAAAATCAACGGCAAGGTCGATGGAAACAACACAAGTGATTTATCAACCACGCGCTTTGTGAGCCTGCTGCCCTGGCTCATGAAGCAAGACGCCGCCACCGTGCTCACCATCGGTCTCGGCACCGGCTCCACGGTGGCGGAGACGCTGCGCTTTCCCCGTTTGAAGCAAACCACGGTGATTGAGCTCTCCGCTGCCATGGCGGAGTTCTCGAAAAAACACTTTTCTGAAATCAACGGTGCCCTCTGGGAGGATCCTCGCTTCCGCATCATCCATCGTGACGGGCGCGATTTTCTCGATCACACGCGGGAGACCTTCGATCTCGTCATCTCTGAACCCAGCAACCCCTGGGTGGAGGGCATCGGGAGCCTCTTCACCGAAGAATACTACCGCTCTATTTCCAAGCATTTGAACCCCGGCGGCGTGGCATCCCTTTGGTTCCACAGCTATGGTCTGGACTGCATCAGCGTGCGCTCCGTCATGGCGGCGGCCCGGGCGGTGTTCCCCACGCTTCACGTTTTCCGCCTCGGTGGCGATCTTTACATGCTCGCGGCCAACGAGGAGCCTCGTTTCGCGCCTTTCCACGGCATCACCGAGCCCACGGCGGGGGATGTGGAGCGGGACCTCATTGAACTGGGCGGCGGTGGCCAGGGCATGACCCGCGCTGATGGCTATGGTCAGTTCTTCCGCAAAACTTATATATTCGGCCCAGAGGGCGTGGCTCGCTACACGGCTCATGCCGATGTGAACCGGGATGACAATCAGTTGCTGCAGTACCTGTCCGGTCGTTCGTTTTACACCGGCGTGTCTTGCAGCAACTACTCGACCTTCTCTCGGGCGGTGGAAATGAACGAGGCCATCGACGAAGTGGCGCGGTCCCTAGCAACGGATGGGCCACGCACCCCAGCGTCCGAGCGCTAAAAAGTAACGACGTACCTTTCAGCGGCTGTCGGCGCAGTCGAAGCAGGGGTCCGCATCCGCACTGGCCGCGTCTTCCAGCTGGATCGTGACATGGCCGATGGCGAAATCCTCGCGCAGGACTTCTCGGGCGCTGGTTAAAACATCAAGGCCCGCGGCGCCAGCCTTCAGCACCGCGTGGGCCGACAGCGCCAATTTGCGGCTCCCCAAGGTCCACACATGGAGATCATGGACCTCCGCCACGCCACCGATGCCGCTTAAGGCGCTGCGTACCGCTGCAAGGTCCACCCCCCGGGGGGTGGCCTCCATGAGGATATCCACGGACTCCCTCAGGAGCCCCCAGGAAGACCATAGCGTCAATAGCGCCACCGCCATGCTGGCAAGGGCATCGGCTTGTAGCCAGCCGCTGAAATGCACCACGACGCCGGCGATGAGCACTGCCACGCTGCCCAGGGCGTCCGAGAGCAGATGCAAATAGCTCGAGCGCAAATTCATGCTGTGTTGGTGGTGGTCGTGGAGCAAAAACACACCCACGAGGTTGGCCACCAAGCCAGCGCCCGCGATGGCGAGCATCCACCCGGTGATGATGGGCAGGGGGGCTGAAAGGCGCTGTACGGCCTTCCAGAACAGAAGGGCCATGGTGAGCCACAGGGCCAGGCAGTTGATGAGAGCCGCCAGCACCTCCGCGCGGTAGTAGCCGAAAGTTTTCGACGCCGTGGCCTGGCGGTGGGAGATCCAGAGGGCGAAGGCGCTCAAAGAAAGAGCCGCCACGTCGACAAACATATGACCCGCGTCCGAGAGCAAGGCGAGACTGCCAGTGTAGAGCCCACCGAAGAGTTCCGCGAGGAACAGGCCGCCGTTCAAAGCAATGGCGCCGGTCAACGCGCCGCGGGCAGAATCACCGGCGCTGGAATGGCGGTGGCCGTGCTCATGGTCAGCGTGATTGTGATCGTGTTCATCGCCCATAGGTCGCGAGAGTACCGGAGGTGATCCAGCCCACCAAGGTGCAGGATTCTTTATTTTTTGATGTAGGGGGGCGGCGGCGTGCCAGCATAGCCCGGGGAGCCAGGTTTGTGGCGGTGGATAATGAGCCCGTGGCTAGGGTCGTAGGGAGAAACCCCCACCGTGACCCGATCCCCAATGATGACGCGGATATTGAATTTGCGCATCTTGCCGGAAATCTTCGCATTAATGACGTGGCCGTTGTCCAGCTTCACGGTGTAGTTACCGCCCGCTAACGCATCAGTAACAGCACCTTCAACTTGGGCCAAATCTTCTTTCGACATGCCTCAAGTCTTATCGAGAAGACCTCCGGTGGACAAGCAGTATTTGGCGGCCCCTTACGGCGGTGCATCGACGTCATTGGTTTTAGTAGATCGTCGAGAAAGGGCCAGATGC
>CAYHWW010000073.1:0-15621 GCA_964360145.1 uncultured Oligoflexia bacterium
TGAGTCACTACTCACCCCATCGCAGCGAGGGTGTTTTTTCTTTCAGTGATGGCGACTACAGATTTTGGAACTCCTTGCGTACGCTCATACTCACCGGTCAGCCCCTACCCGTGGGATCAGCATCTCCGACAGATGTGAGCTATCCAAATAGCACTGCGGTGGCCCTTGGATCGCACTCGGCAGCGACGGAATGCCCAGCGCTGTTAGCGAACGCGCGTACTCGTCGCGTACAACAAGCACAAAAGCTAAGCGGGAACGCATGCTCCACCAACGACAGCACCTTGCCCCTAGGCAACAACTCATTCCTCAGGGAAATCCTAAGAACCCTACCCAGCCGGTAAGGCCCTTAAGCTAGGATGTGGTGACGGTTCCGTCACTAAAAAAAGTTGCCACAAACACCGCATTAAGCTTAAAATGGTGGCATGGGTGCCAATATTCGAAGATCCCTCATTTTAAGCGCCCTTCTAAAGCGTAAGTCATTGTTTTTATTGGGGCCACGCCAAGTAGGGAAAAGCACCCTCCTCAAAGACTCGTTCCCTGACGCCCGCTTCATCAATCTCCTCGAAGCGGACACCTTCCGCCGTCTCTCTACCTATCCGGAGTCCTTGCGCGAAAGTCTCAGAGGCGACGAAACGCTCATCATCCTAGATGAGATTCAAAAGCTCCCCCACCTCCTTGATGAAGTTCAACTCCTCATGGATCGCAACCCCAGCCTTCGCTTCATCCTCACGGGAAGCAGTGCCCGCAAACTGCGCGGAGGAAAAGCCAATCTTCTGGGCGGACGAGCGGCCATGGCAAGCTTACACCCGCTTACTCTCCATGAAACTCCAGCTGAGCAATGGAACACACTCTTGAACAACGGCGGGCTGCCTCGCGTATTCCTGTCGGGAGATTTTGCTAACGAGGAGCTTCTCGCCTACCTGGGAACCTACCTCAAAGAAGAAATCCAATCCGAAGGGCTAGTGAGGAATCTCTCCCAATTTTCGCGCTTCCTGGACGTTGTAGCGCAATGCAACGGCGAACAGATCAACTACACCGCGGTAGGATCGGACGCCGAGGTCAAGCGTCGCACGGTGATGGACCACTTCCAAATCCTCTATGACACGCTGGTGGCTTACTCCCTGCCGCCCTACCAGAAGACCACCAAGCGAAAACCTGTGGCCACCGAGAAGTTCTACCTCTTCGACCTCGGGGTATCGCGGACCCTGGCGAAAATACCTGCAATTGTATCCGGGTCCGCAGCTTATGGAAAAAGCCTCGAACAGGCTATTTTCCTCGAACTAAGGGCCTACCTCGACTACTCTAGAAACCCAGAAACGCTCTACTACTGGCGGAGCCAAAGCCAGAAAGAGGTGGATTTTGTCGTGGGTGAGATCGCGATCGAAGTCAAAGGCAAGAGCCACGTTTCTGCCGACGATCTCAGCGGCCTCCGTACCCTCATGGAGGAAAAACTCCTGAAACACTACGTGTGCGTGAGCCTCGAAAAAGCTCCCAGGAAGACCGAGGACGGCATCGAAATCCTGCCGCTGCGGGACTTCGTAGAAAGGCTGTGGGGTGATGGGATCATCTAGTGTCCTAAAAGCAAAAGGCCCAGCCCCCTTTGCGGGAACCGGGCCTTTGCGACTGTTTGAAGCGTAGCTTTACTTCGCTTCCTTAGCTCTTTTTTCTTGGTATGCCTTCATCATCTCTTCCTGCACGTTGCGGGGAGCCAGCGAGTATTTCAAGAACTCCATGGTGAACTCGCCCTTGCCTTGGGTGCAAGAGCGCAAGTCCGTGGAGTAACCGAACATCTCAGCCAGGGGCACTTCAGATTCGATGATGCAGTAGCCTTCATTGGTGGTGCTGTTCAGGATCACGCCACGGCGCTGGTTGATGCCGCCCATGACGGAGCCTTGGAACTCCTCGGGGGCTTGCACTTCCAGCTTCATGATGGGTTCGAGCACGGCGGGTGCAGCGCGTTCATAAGCTTCGCGGAAGCCCATGATGGAAGCGGTTTTGAATGCTTGTTCGCTGGAGTCCACGTCATGGTAGGCGCCCTCTTCCAGCACCACACGGCAACCCACGATGGGGGCGCCGATGAGCTTGCCTTCCTTGATGGCTTCCAAGAAACCCTTTTCGCAGCCGGGGATGTATTCCTTGGGGATGGTGCCGCCCGTGGTGTCATTGACGAATTCGTAGGTTTCCACGGCGTCCGCGGGCAGGGGCTCGATGTAACCCACGACCTTACCGAACTGGCCAGAACCACCGGTTTGCTTCTTGTGAGTGTAGCTGTACTCGCCCTTGCGGGTGATGGTTTCGCGGAAGGCCACTTGGGGCTTACCGACCACCACTTCGCACGCGTATTCGCGCTTGATGCGTTCGCAGTAAATTTCCAAGTGCAGCTCGCCCATGCCGCTGATGATGGTCTGGGCGGACTCCTCATCGCGATGCACGCGGAACGTGGGGTCTTCCTTCGTAAAGCGGTTCAGCGCCTTGGAGAAGTTGGTTTGGTTGGCCTTTTCTTTAGGTGCCACCGCCAGCGAGATCACGGCGTTGGGTATGAACATGGAGGTCATCGTGTAGTGAATCTTGTCATCGGTGAAGGTGTCACCGGAGGAACACTCCACGCCGAACATGGCGACGATGTCGCCGCCGCGGGCGATTTCCACGTCATCCATCTTGTCAGCGTGCATGCGTACGATGCGCGGGATGCGCACCTTGCGCTTGGTGTTGTTGTTGAAGATGGTGTCGCCCTTCTTCACGGTGCCTTGGTAGATGCGCATGTAGGTCAGCTGACCATAGCGGCCGTCTTCGAGCTTGAATGCCAAACCAACGAAGGATTTCGTCGGATCGCTGTGGAGCTCGACCTTGGCTTCATTATTATCTTGGTCGAGCGCCTCGTTGTACTTTTGAGTGGGCGTGGGCAAGTAAGCAAGCACACCATCAAGCAGATGTTGAACGCCCTTGTTCTTCACGGCGGAGCCCATGAATACGGGGGTGAACTTGAGGGACAGGGTGGCCTTGCGGATCACGGGGACGAGCTCTTCGGCGCTCACGTCCACGCCGTCGAGGAACTTTGCCATAATGCCGTCATCGAACTCGGCCATGGCCTCGACGAGACTTAAGCGATACTTCACGCATTCGTCCTTGATGTCGGCGGGGATCGCCTCATCACGGATGATTTCGCCGTTGTCGCCGTCAAAGAAGAGCGCACGCATTTTGACCAAGTCGACGACGCCTTTGAACTGGTCTTCAGCACCAATGGGGTACGTCACGGCGTGGGCGTTGTGGCCGAGCTTTTCGCGCAGCATCTGGATGCCGCGGAAGGGGTTGGCACCGGCGCGGTCCATCTTGTTCACAAAGCAGAGGCGGGGGACTTTGTAGCGCTTCATCTGGCGGTCCACGGTGATGGACTGGGATTGCACGCCTGCAACAGAGCAGAGTACCAGGATGGCGCCGTCCAAGACGCGGAGCGCACGCTCCACTTCCACGGTGAAGTCCACGTGTCCCGGGGTGTCGATGATGTTGATGTTGTGGTCTTTCCACATGGCGTAGGTCGCCGCGGATTGGATCGTGATGCCCTTTTCGCGCTCGAGGTCCATGAAATCCATGGTGGCGCCCACTTGGTCTTTGCCCTTCACTTCGTGAATGGCGTGGATCTTCTTGGTGTAGAAGAGAATGCGTTCCGTCAGGGTCGTCTTGCCCGAATCGATGTGGGCGGAAATGCCAATGTTACGGATACGGTCTAAGGGGACGAGAACCGACATGAGAACTCCTTGAATTTTAAAGGTCTAAGCCTTTTACCGGAGGACTGCTGCCACTGAAAGGGAAAAAATAGCACTGGATTGGTCAGACGTCCTAATGAGGATCTAGCTTCGTCAAACGGTTCAGGAGATTCAGTTTGGAAACTATGCAAAGCTACGCTCCAAGCAGGAAGCCATGGGAGCGGCCCTCTATCATAAGTTGATAGTTTTGGTCAACTTACTTAGCGCTGGCCACTTGCGTGCACTCACCGGGGATTGGTGAGCTGTAATTTCCACCGGGACAGCGCCTGCCTCAATACAGGGTCGTGAGATTTGAGAAGAAATTTGTCGATCTCTTCAGGCAAAATTCTTTTCATCTCTTTGTGCAGGCGTTCTTCGATGGGATGAAGCTGGTTCCCTGGCCACGGGATGCTTGGAATCGAAGTCGGGCGCATGAAATTGAAAAAAGGCCACCAATCCGCTTGGGGCTCAGCGGTGAAGACATTTGAAGCCTCTACATCGTGAGCTGGCGCAGCCCCCAGTGCGCTTAAGCCTCGTTCAACCATGAGGGCCAGCATTTTCGAAATCTGATCGCTGGATTCATTTTGTTCAATCAAGCGGAGCAGCTCGATTCCTTCAGGGTAGTTCCTCTTTCGCAGTATTTTACCAGATGAAAGCCTCAACCCACTCAGTTCGATTGCAGCAAGCTCCGCATCAATCGCCAGGGACTCTTCAAGCAATACGTTTGATTTCATGCGCTCGTACGCCTGCGGATCATTTTTGAACGCTCTCCACCTGATGAAATGCATTCGCTCATGCGCCACGACTCCGATGAAGTTCGGGTCTCTGACGCTAGTTAATGCGGGCAGCACGAAGGCAAGAACGGGCTTTCCCAAGGAATCAACGCGGAAATAGTGCTCTGGAGCCAGATAATAAGGCTCAAGATTACTCATAACAACGGCGCTTGCCGCAGACACACGCCCACCTAAGTCGTTGATCTCCGCAATGACTTGATTGAGGAGTGGAGGATGGTTTTTCGATTCCGCCAAGATCCCATATTCGAATTTGATGATACCAACCGAATCGACGAGATCGAGATGGCAGTGCTCCGCGAAATACGGATCCACTACAAAAAAATGATCAGATACATTTTTTGCGAAATTTGGCAAACTGAGGCGCCTTCCGCATCCAGTCCGAAATGAATTGCGCGGAGAGCATCGATTCTTTCTCGGCAACTTCCTCATTGGGATGAATTTCAAGAGGAGGCCGGGTCAGCGCGCTCAGACAAGCATCACCAACGGGCACGGTTTTTTTGGATTGTTTGCTTGCAGCAAGCGCCCATGAAGTCAGCACAATAATCAACAGCACCGTGGTCGCAGAGATCTGAAGTAAAGTGACCGTCACTGGTTGCCGCGCGTACTGTGGGATCACAACGTGTCCTTGTATTTCGCTGGGCGTTTTACTTTGACAGAGCGTAGAAACTTCCCACAACCCTCGTCTAGCATTGGAGCAGTCTCTATGGCTTGCGGCGCTCCAATCAGACTAAGAATTCCTTTGTCGTTAAAGAGGACGATATCCCTGAAATATTCCAAAAAACTAGCTCTTAGGGTCAACCGCCTCATTTGAAATTCTTCCCAGTAGTCCTGTGCTGAATGCGCTCTTGTCCGGAGGTTAAAAAAGATGGGATCTAAAAGTCCATGAAGACTCTCATCAGATAACATCTCTACCTTAGAGATAAAGCGACTGATCGCCAAAGCATGCTGGCGCTGATCCTGCGGTGCAAGATTTCTAATCTCAAAACTTGAACCATAAGCATAGTTACTGATGAGCCACTTTAAGGGCAGTCGTATATAGAAACCCTTACCCCCTTCGTATTGACGATCTCGCCCTTCATAGAAGTACATACTGAATGCTCTTTCGACGTCGATGGCGACATATTTACCCGCAGAAAATCCGACATTCGCGTTGTTAATGCAGTCGATATCCCAGACACCAAAAAGGTAGGCGAGAAGACGCACTTCCGTCATTTGGGTGATCGTGGCTTCATCAAATACAAACCTACCGTCCTTGCCCGCCTTTTCATCGAGGTATTGAAAGTGCGATTTAAAGTCGATGAAGGGCTGAAACGTAACGAGAACACGACTCGCCCCTCCAGCTAGGCCCACATCACTTTTGGGCAAGGACGCCAAGTATGAGGGAACGTGGGGAATGCCAAGCGCGTCGGCTACGGCGGTGTAAGCCACTTCTGCAAAAAGTCCCGAAGCAGCTACGGTAATACCATCAGCAACCCGAACCTTGCCCCTCCTGCCTAGATGGTCACGCCCCCAAAACTTTAGTGAGGTCCCTCCCCCTTCAAATCGCTTGGGCTTTCCAAGCCTCCGTTCGATTTGCACGCGGAGTGGATTTCCTTGAAGCTTAGAGAAATCATACGCACCATTTGCGCGCTCACCGTGCAGGATCAGTGCTACCAAAAAAGCTGCGGCGGCGATGAAAAAATGCGGGGCTGCCATAGGGGGGGCATACACCAGGGGCCTGGAGTAGTAAACTGATTTAGTTTGTTTTACCTCAGGCACTGGATTTGCGGGCCAGACGTCCTAATGACCACCGCGCACGGAAACCACCTCATGGACCAGCGGCGTCAATCGGGCCACGGAGGCCTGGATCCGGTCGCGGAAGGCGCCGAGGTCCTGCTCTGGCAACACCCGCCCCGTGCTTGCGGCCCGCGCGGTGATGCGCTGGGCCGCCACTGCGGGGTCGCAATCCATGACGTAAAGACTGATGCGGTAATGGGGGTATTTGTGGCGGATCCTGTGAAACACACCCCAAATAAAATCAGTGTCCCTTAAGGTCCCATCCACGATGATGTTCTTTTGGGCGGCTAAAAGGCCCATAATCAGGGGGAACTGCAACCCCGTTGCGGCACGGTGGACCAGCTGCCCCGCCGCAGCAGAGTCCAGCACCTGGGCCCGGTGGTAGCTCGTCAACATACCGCGGATGCGGTCGGGGTCCACCAGCACGAAATCTTCCACGTTCAAGGTGCCATCGCTGAAGCGCCTGCGGATCTCCGTGGATTTGCCCGACCCCGGAATGCCCGCAAAAAAGATGATGCGGGGATGGTCGGAGGACTTTCCTTCACTGGAAAGGCGGCCAAGAACAGCCTGGAGCTCCGCCTCTCGGGGAGCATCCACGGTGGAAATCTCATTGTGAACTAAGCTCAAGTGGGCTGCCACTTCCCCCGCCAGGGCTTCCGCCCGAGGGAGCATGTCTTGTAGCGAAGTGCCGTCACCCTGATCCCATCCCGCCGCAACATCCAGGGCGAAAAAGGCGCTCTCGGCCCCTTCGCTCTTCACCCAGCGCTTGGCGATGATCTGGCTGGGGCGCTGGGCCGCCACGCCAAATACGGGCACGAGACCGCCACTTCCGTCGCCAGTGAGGCGAGAAAATAAATTCGTCTGATCACGCTCGGCGCCGACGGCGAGGACAACCACGTCCGCCTCTGCGCCGTTGATGAGAAACCCACCGGCGGGCAATGACTCCACGGTGTGGGTCGTGGTGGGCTGGATGCCGAAGAAGGCCGCAGCCTTGCCACTGACTACGCCGCGTCCCAACACCACGACCTTGCGGCCCTGGTACCGGGCCCGCGGGTCAGTGCCTGCCCTGCGGTCCGCGATGGCCTGGGTGGCCAAGTCATCAAAGGTCATGAGGCCTGGAGTGTGGACCGCGAGAGCGGCGCGGAGACGCAGCCGCGTGCCTTCGTCGAAGAAATCCAAGTTCAAGGGCCCCTGCCCCGTGGCCATGACCACCACGTGGGCCCGGGCGCTGGTTCCGTTGCGGAAGCGCAGGTCATAGCGGTGATCACCGCGGTCGTCGTTGACGGCGACCACCTCGTGGTCCCAGAGCACATCCGCCCCGGAATGATCCAGGGCTGCCAATCCCGCCAAGTTCATGTGTTCTGGAGGGGGCGTCTGGGAAGGCGCGAAGTCAGAGACCTGCAGGGGGCTGCCGGGAATGCGATTCTCATCGGAGCCGGGTAAGCTTGCCGTCGTCATGCTGTAAAAGTCACCATGGTTGCCGAAGATATGGGAGCCCACATGGTCCCGATCCACCACGAGGATGCGTGCTCCGGGCCGTGCGGCCCTCAGAGACGCGGCGAAGGTGCTGCCGGCGGGGCCGGCACCGATGATAACCACGTCGTAAGAGGCTGTCTCACGGGCGAGGTCTGGCCCCCGACTGCCATCGATAAGAGCGCGGGTCACCGCCTGGGAGGCGAGAGTGCCGCGCTCAAGCCCCTCATAGAGGGCGGCCCGCGGCGCCTGGCTCAGCATGGCTTGGCAGATAAGCGCGGAAATCATCACCGAGCCACCCGTGTGAGCCGCGCCGCCACGGGCATGCGGCGACCAGAGCCAATGGCTTTGCGCGATACTTTGAAAATCACCGTGGACTGCCGACGCTTGAATTCATTGATGCGATGATGCTGCTCGATGGTACGGCGCACGTAGTTCGCCTCGAAGCCCTGGGCGATGATCTCATCCACGCTCAGATGCTCGTTGGCATTGAGGCGCAACACTTGATCGAGCACGGGCCAAGCACCGAACTTCTCCTCATCGGTGGGCGCGTTGGGGAGCTCGGCGCTGGCGGGCTTCGTGATGCTATTCAGCGGGATGCGATGACGGATGGCGTTCAAGTGATGGGCAAGGGCGTAAACCTCAGTTTTGAAAAGATCGCCGATGGGATCGATGGCACCGCTCATGTCGCCGTAGATAGTGCACTGGCCCACGTCGAGCTCACTTTTATTACTGGTGTTGACGGCGAGGAACTCGGGGAAGTGGTTGCTGATAGCCATGACCATGTCGCCTCGCAGGCGAGCGTGGATGTTGGCTTCCAACACAGCGGTGGCTGGAGGAGCCACGCGATGGCCCGCGGCGGCGATGACAGCAAGGGGCCCTTCGAGCACCGTAAGCATGGCCTCTGAAGAACTTTGGATGGGCACGGTCACCGCCTCCTGGATGCCCAGGTTGCGGGCGAGCTCTTGAGCGTCGGTGATGCTCCCTAGCGAACTCACGGAACTCGGCATCATCACACCCACCACATTCTCCGCACCGAGGGCATCCACCAAAAGGGTCGCCACCACCGAGGAGTCAATGCCACCGGAAAGGCCAAGCACCGCCTTGCGGTAGCCTGTTTTACGGAAGTAATCGCGGATGCCGGAAACGAGGCCACGGCGGATGAGTTCCACCTCCGAAGGCTCCGCGGCCTCAGGGGTCAGTGCCTGCCAACCGATGGCGCCGGAGGGCTGCCACTGCCCCAGCACTTCCGCGGTCTCGCCCATGGCATGGGCACTCAAACGGGCGACAACGAGGGCTTCTTCGAAGGCGGGCAGCGTGAGCAGCACGCGTCCGTCACTGCCGTAAATGCGGCTTCTGCCGTCAAATAAGATATCGTCATGGGCGCCCACCTGATTGACGAAGACCACCGGCGCCTCCGCCCGCTGGGCGAAGCCGCTGAAAACTTCGCCGCGCACCTGGTTCTTGCCGCTCTCGAAGGGAGAGGCGGAGAGGTTGACAACGAAGTCCGAGTCCACGAGATCCCGAGCGGGGTCCACCCCATGGTAGCGCAGGCGCCCCTCGTGGGGTTGCAGCCCCCAGGAATCCTCGCAAATGGCGCAGCCCACCTGGCCCCGTCCCGAATCCCAGGTGCGGCTCTCGGTTCCCGCTTCAAAATAGCGGTCTTCGTCAAAGACGTCATAGGAGGGGAGCAGCCGCTTGGCTTGGGTATGCACCACATAGCCATCGTGGATCACTACGGCCGCGTTGATATTGGGTCGACCGTCGGGCTTGGGGTTCTGGAGAGCGGCACCTAGAATGATGGTGCGGGGAGCGCGGGAACCCAGGCCTCGCGCAGCAGCGGCGATGGCCTCCACGGCGTCCAACGACCGGGCGGCAAACTCGGGGCGATCCAAGAGATCCCGAGGAGGATAGCCGGAAACGGTGAGTTCGGGGAAAACCACGGTGTCGGCGCCCGCCTCGCCTGCCTTTTCTATGAAGCGCAGGATGTGGGCCGTATTGGCGGCGAAATCCCCGATGCGGGTGTTGATCTGGGCCAGCGCCACGTTATGGGGCTGGGATAGGAGCGCCCGGCACCGGGCGGCTTGCCCCCATGCGGGCGCGAGAATAGCGCTCAGAATGAACAACGTGAGGGCGCGCGGCATGAGACTGCCTACACCGAGGAAAGCTCGGTCAGCAATGGAATAACAAATATATTGTATTTATTACTCAGCCTTCCGAGTCGAACCAAAAATAACATCACCGAGCCGCATCGCAGCAATGCGGTGTGGTCGCCTGGCGGCCTCAAAAATAGTCCCGCCATTATTCCTGACCCCGGCCCCTCAGATTTCCGAGGTAATTCTTTCAATCGTGCGGGCATCGTAAATGCGGGACACGGAACTGATGCGATGCTCTCGCACCTGGATCCAGTCGACAATGCGCTGGGACGTAAGGGTCGGATCTGCTGAGTGCGCTTCACTCACAACACAGAGCTCATCTTGCCCCACAAAGACTCGAAGTTGCTCGATGCCAGGGAAGTGGCGGTGAACGCTGGCAAGAGCGGATGCTAGATGCGCTAGTCCCTGACCATCGCGATTGGGCCCCGTATAGGTGACGTTATCGTGGATGAACGCCCCCCAGCGGGAGGGATCAAGGACCGGCTCCTTCAACGCGCTCAGGTAAAATTCGGCGATGCGGTTTAAAGTCTCAGGCATTGACGTCCCTCATCTTAAAATCCATTTAAATCCACGGATCAGCATCCGACAGGATGCCATACTGTTTTGAATTCGGTGAAGCTCGCGATGTTCTCGAGCGAGTGAGGTTCTTTCATGGGACCAATCATACGCTTCATGTTCGGCACGCCCAACACCTTAAGCTTTCCAAAAACAGTCGCATCCCCACCCGCGTACGCGAGGGCTTCGATTTCCATGTGGCTCCCCAGCTGGGGGGCCAGCTCATCAAGATCGCCCGTAAGAAGATTCACAACACCCGCAGGAAGATCGCAGGTCGCAAAGACCTCTGCCAGGGGCCCCAGTCCCCATGCGCTTTCACCGTGCAGAAGTACGACCAGGGTGTTTCCTGAGCAGAGTACAGCACTTATTTGGGCGACGAGATTACCGAAGTTGAAGGTTTCGGAGGCAATCAGCCCCACGACGCCAACGGCCTCAGGTGTTGTAAAGTTATGATGAGGGCCGCTCACCGGATTCACAGCCCCTAGGATCTGGGCATATTTATCCGCAAAGCCGGCATAATAGATGAACGCCTCGATGCCCGCATCCACCGCACTGTGGGCTTGGGGTTCCTCGTATCCCAGTGTCTCGCGGAAGACTTCGGCGAACTCGCGGCGCTTTCCCTCAAGCATTTCCGCGGCACGATAAAGGATTTGTGAGCGGTTGAAGGCTGCTCTGCCACTCCACGCAAGCTGTGCCGTTTTCGCTGCCTCCACGGCGTTCCGAAGGTCTTTTCGAGAAGCACGGGAGAGATGCGCGTACAAATTCTCCGTCTGATGACAGTAACAGGGGAAACTGCGCCCCGATTCAGTCCTGACGAATTTCCCGTTGATGAAGAACTTCAGTGTCTTTGGAATCCTGAGCTTGGTTGAAACAGAAGTAGGCATCACTGCACCTCAAGATAGGGAAATAAGCCGTGGCGCCCGCCTTCTCGCCCCCAACCGCTCTCGCGGAAACCGCCAAAGGGAGATGCGGGGTCAAATCTATTGTATGTATTCGCCCAGACGACGCCTGCCTTTAAGCCCTGCGCGACTTGATGCACCTTCGCGCCCTTTTCAGACCAGATGCCCGCGGCCAGCCCGTACTCAGTGTCGTTAGCCTTCGCA
Source organism: uncultured Oligoflexia bacterium (assembly GCA_964360145.1). Taxonomy (GTDB): domain Bacteria; phylum Bdellovibrionota; class UBA1018; order UBA1018; family CAYHWW01; genus CAYHWW01. Next base: position 11,601 of record CAYHWW010000073.1, read on the forward strand.
ATGGCTTCAGCAGGAGTTCGGAATGTAGAAACGGCAAGCACAGGGCCAAAAACCTCGATACGGCTGATGCTCGAAGAGGGTGCCGCATTGGTAATCAGACATGGTTTATGAAAGTAGCCGACAGAAGGCAGCTTGAGACCCGCTGGCTCATAATATTCGCCGCCCTCTTGCTTTGCGAGATCAACGAGGTGTCGAATTTTTTCGAGTTGGGCTGCCGAGTTGATCGCGCCGATATCAGTGTTTTTATCCATGGGGTCACCCACCCGCAGGGTTTGCATTCTGCGTTTGAGCTTCTTCAAAAACACAGCTTGAATGGATTCCTGCACAAGAAGCCGGGAGCCGGCGCAGCAGACATGGCCTTGGTTGAAGAAGATTCCATTGATGATGCCCTCAACAGCCTGGTCGAGCGCGGCATCTTCAAAAACGATTTGAGCGGATTTCCCACCCAATTCGAGCGTGAGTCGCTTTGTCGTGGGCGCCAGCTCCTTGGCGATTCGTTTGCCGACTTCGGTGGAGCCGGTAAAGGCGACTTTTTGGACGCCAGGATGCGCGACTAGGGCCGCACCAGTGGGCCCCGCACCAGTAACGATGTTAACGACGCCGTCAGGTAACCCCGCCTCTTGCAGAATCTCCGCAAGAAGAAGCGCTGTCAGCGGTGTGGTCTCGGAAGGTTTCAATACGACCGTATTCCCCGTGGCTAATGCGGGAGCGATTTTCCAAGCCGCCATCAGAAGTGGAAAATTCCACGGAATCACCTGGGCTGCAACGCCCAGGGGCCGAACACTGCGCCCGCCGACGGCATATTCAAGTTTGTCGGCCCAGCCCGCGTAATAGAAAAAGTGCGCGGAACTCAAAGGTACGTCAATGTCCCGTGATTCTTTAATCGGCTTGCCATTATCGAGAGTCTCCAGCACTGCAAGTTCGCGAGCGCGTTCTTGCATGATGCGGGCAATCCGAAAAAGATAACGGCCGCGCTCCTTCGCGGGCATTCTCGACCAGACGTTATCGTAGGCGCGCGTCGCGGCAAGTACGGCGAGGTCGATATCCCGCGGGCCGGCTTCCGCCACCGCCGCGAGCTTCTTTCCTGTCGCGGGATTTATCGTATCGAAATAACGACCGCTACTGGGCTCTACGAATTTTCCATCTATGAACAATCCGTAGCTCGGTTTGAGCTTGAGGATGTCTTGGGCCTCTGGAGCAGCAGCGTACTCAAATCGAAGCGGCACTCGACTTGCCGTAGTTTTCTGGATTTTTTTCTTCGTTGAAATGAGAGTGCTTGTCGTCGTTCTCATGTTTGTTCCTTTAAGGCCTTAGTCGGCTGAAAACGCGCGATCATAATAATATCTACCGCTGACCTGCCTACAGATTTGCTTCAAAAGGTCATTGAGCAGTACGCTCGCCCCGAAGCGGAAGAGGTCTGGCGTGAGCCACTCTTCACCGAGCGTTTCATTCACCATGACAAGATACTGGATTGCCTGCTTGGCCGTACGGATTCCACCAGCGGGCTTCATGCCAATTTTCTTCCCCGTGCGCTCGTGAAAGTCTCGAATCGCCTGCAACATGACCAGAGTCACGGGCAGCGTCGCCGCAGGTGAGACTTTCCCCGTGGAGGTCTTGATGAAATCAGCACCAGCGTTCATTGCAATGTTAGAGGCAAAGCGCACATCATCGAACGTACCGAGTTCACCGGTTTCCAAAATGACCTTGAGGTGGGCGTCACCGCAGGCCGCTTTCACCGCGGCGATCTCGTCGAAAACACGCCGGTACTCGCCTGCATGGAGCGCGCCGCGGCTGATCACCATGTCGATCTCATCAGCCCCATCGCCAACCGCATACCGCACGTCCTCGAGGCGAAGCTTGAGCGGCGCCTGTCCCGACGGGAAGGCCGTGGCTACCGACGCGATGTGCACTCCCGAGTTTCCAAGCGCCTTGCGGGCCACTTTGACGAGCGGTGGGTATACACAGACCGCGGCGACGTGTGGAATGGGTCGAAATGTGGGGTATTGATCAAGCTCAATGGCCATGGGGCGAAGGGCTTTCCCGCACAGCTGCTTTACCTTTTCGGGGGTGTCAGCGCCTTCGAGCGTCGTGAGGTCGACCATGCCGATAGCAGCATACAGCGCATCAAGCTTTGAGTGACCCTTGATGCTCCGCTTTGTGAAGGTTTCTGCGCGCTCGTGAATACCGACCCAGTCAACGGGCTCGCGATGGAGTTCGAATCCTGCTTGCATGAGCAATTACCCCCATGAATAACAATAAGTCGCGCTAACATGGCGCTTCTTCCTTGTCACCTGCCCTTGACACATTGTGGCTATCGCACCGGGCTTTGGAGTGGGTACTGGGGCTGAAGGCTTCTGCGGTGGCTCGCCCGTGATGCGCGGAACCACAAAGGAGATGCAGGTTATCCACGGTGTGCGCTCCGCCAAGAGCGAAAGGCTGGGCGTGGTTAAAGTGCAAAAATCGCGTCGCACCGCAGTCTTTGAATGTGCAGCGGCCCTTGTCGCGGAGCCAAACCGTGCGCTTCACCGCTGCGGGGATGTGGCGATCAAGGGACTCAAGAAATATTTATGATATCGCAGCGCTGGCATTAAAGAAATCGATGGTTACCCACTCAACTCCGCGAAGGGCCACGCAGCATACCAAGATTGCACAACGTCAGAACCCCTGATCTTGCTGCTCCACGTCCGCAGCGATCACTTCCTCAGCATCCTCAACATCCTCAGCGCCAAGAGCCAGTGCGCAGACCCGGACCCTTGGCCCCGGCAGCGGGGGAGGCAGGGCAGAAAGATTTCGGGCCATTTCAAGGAGGCGCTCACCGAACTGCTCCAGGGCCTCGGTGTGTTCAGGGCCCCAGACGATGGTGCCTTGGCCGCTTACGCTGAGAGGAAGAACTGCGCTGATCTGCTGGCTATGGAGGGTTCTCTTGCTGTGAAAGACCGCATGCACGGCCAGCTGCCCCTGGGAAGTGCCACTAAAGAAGCTCCGGGGGCGATTCAAAGAGAGGAGATCATACTGGATGCTGCCTTGAATGCCCGCGGAGGGAGCTTCATGCAGCAGCCGCTGCTGCCAGGCCAGATGATAGCCCTGCAGGAAGGCCCGGACGCCAGCGGCGAGGGCGGTGCGCCGGTTTTCATTTGTCACGAGGGCGCTGTTACCCAGCTCGGAGCTGAGAGGCATGTTGTTTTCGAAGAGCTCTAGGCTGCGTCGGCGCTCTAAAACCTGCGCGGTGAGTGCTTCGTTCTCTGCGCTTAATGAGCGCTGGGCGCTCTGCAGGCCCTGGAGTTCTATTTGGCCTGCTTGCAGCCGGCTTTGGGTCTCTTGCGCTTCTCGCTGCAGGCGGTGCATCTCGGTAAGGAGGTCTTCATTGAGGGCGCGCACATCCTGATCGGTGCGCGGGCCTTGGGTCAAAGCGGTCACGAGATTAAGCTGCTCGGTGGAAAGAATGCCGCGAACTCGAATCAGTTGCAGGATCTCCTCGCCTCTGAGTCTTTCTTTCATCTCCCCGATGTGATCAATTACTTTGTCATTAAATACTCTGCTCAAGTGTTCCACGGTCGCTGCCGCATCCATGTTTAGTGGCCGCACTACAGGATAAAGTGAACGGCGATAGGCAAATATTCCCATGAGCTTAACCATTATTTCACGTTCCCCAAGCTTCACGGAAACGACTTTTGCCACCGCTTCGGGGGGCATATGAGCGAGAAAAGGATAGGCCGCTGAAAGTTGGGCATAGGTGAGGGATTTGAATTTCGTCACGCTTTCCCGTAGCGCATGCTTCTGTTCTTCCTGCAGGTTGGAGTTTTGGACAAGACTCCAGACGTCTTCGGCGTTGTCTCGATTCTCGTCCATGAAGGGAATGAACCAGAAGGGATCAGACGCTTCACGGGCAGACTCGCGGTAAGGGCCAGCACCGTAGGTCTTGGTGGCGGGGAACAGCGTCAGCGCGAGCAGAAGCACTGCAAAAACGGACTGGCGGCGGATTTGACCCATGGCAGGGCTTGTAACAGATAGTTATCACATC
>CAYHWW010000074.1:0-12298 GCA_964360145.1 uncultured Oligoflexia bacterium
CGCTGCTGGATCGTCTCGACACATCCCTGCGGCGATCAAACGCAGCGTGTGGCTCCGGGACGGAGGCAAATGCACTGAGCCTGGCTGCGGCGCGACGAAGTATTTGCACTACGACCATGTGCAGCCGTTTTTCCTAGGTGGTGGGCACAGTGCCGGGAATCTTAGGCTACTCTGCAGCGCCCATCATGGCGCTGTGACGCGGGAAGTGTTTGGGGGCAGGGCCCTTGAGGCCAGAGCATGCGACGATGAAACCGTGGGCGAAATCGACGATTTACGGGCCAGTCGGCTTCGTTATTCCGCCGCAGGTTCTCCTGAAGACACGGGGCCATCGGATTTCAAGTGAACGGTAGCTGGCTCCGGCTGAGGTTGAATAATGTGACCTGTGAATAGGGGATCCCAACCAAAAACCCGGCGAAAATCACTAACTGTGAGTTCTCTGTGCGGCCCCGAAATGTAGCAAGACACGCGTCCTACAGTGTGTCTTGGTGTCATAAAATTAAAATCGTTGTGCCCATAAGACCCATTACAGACAGCGTTTCTGGGTGGATTCTGCACGGAGTTCGGTTCAGAACTGAACGTTCGAGGTGCTGATAGATCTTTGTCAAATGATCGAATGCAACACCTCACGTCCCTTTCATGACGGCAGACTTCCCGGTGTCGCGGCTCAAGGCGCACCGCGTGTTGTGTGAAAGGGCAGCCCTGTGCGCAGTCATGCCCAGGGCAGAAAATGCCCTCACCCGCCCGGTGTTGGTGCGGGCATGGCGAGGGTGCCGCCCAGCCGGTAGCGGTACTTACCGTCGGGTTGTTTGCCCGCTGCGAGAATGGCATCGAGGAAGGGAAAGCTTGCCTTCAGTGCCGGAGAGATCTCAAAGTTCGCCGCTAGGTTGAGTTTCACGCCTTCAAGTGGACTGAAATATTTCCGCGCTGTATCCAATGTCGCGTCGCCCGTGAGCTTCGCAACCAAGTCGTCGGTCTTGATATCCTTGCCCACGTCAAAAGCGCGAATCGTGGCTTTACCTTCAGCGATGCCCACGTTGGCTGTTGCTTCAGCCACGCTGATCTTGGGTAAATTGAAACCGTAGACGGACTGCTGGGGCAACAGGAACTTGGAGATCTTCACTCTGGCCGTGCCCGCGGTTTTTTTAGCATCCGCGGTGTCCACGGTGACGTCGATGTCCGCGTCAATGGTGGCCCCGCCAATCTGCACGGGGATTTGGGACGTGATCAGTTTGGACTTATCCAAGGCCACGTTCTCCACGGATACATCCACCACGTAGGTGGTGGCGCCAGCACCCACGGTGCCCGCGGCCCGGCCGCCGAGAAGATCAGCGCTGAAGGAGGCCTTTTTCACAGACATGAAGGGCAAGAGCGAGAAGAGCGATGGCTTCAGCTTCAGCTTCTCAAGCTTAAGGGACATGCGGTCATCATCCAGGGATTTCAGCTCGATACCGTAGAAAGTGACGGAAGGGCCCAGGATTATGCCCACGGTCATCTTTTCGGTGCTGAATGCGTATCCCATTTTCTGCGCTTCGATTTTTGCGTGGGCCACGACGAGATTCTGGATGCGTGTCTCGGGCAGCTTGAGAATGAGAAATAAAAAAAAGAGAAAGATACCCAAGGCCGGCAGTGCCATCCGCTGAAGACTGGATTCGGGAGATTGACCTTCCTGCGCGGGGGCGTCGCTTTGTGAGTCCGCGGCGGCGGCGGCAGCTTGGCTCAAGGCGTCCATGTTATTTCACTTTGTATGCCGCGATGGTCACCGCGGCATCCATGAACCCGGACGCATCACCCTTGGTGTCGATGCTCAGGTCTTTGATGGTGACGCTGCGTTTGCGTCCTTGTTCAGTGACGTTGAATAGGAATTTGGTGATTTGCCGCAGATTCACCTGGGAAAGTTTTACATCCACGAGGATCTCTTTGGATTGCTTGTCTTCCACGCCGTCCCGCTCGTTGCTGATCTCCGCACGGGACCCATCGATGTTGGAAGGTCCCAGCACACCCTGAGCAAGCTGATTCAAGGGACCCCCTGAATCCATGCTGGTCGCATCCGCCTGGGCCTGCATTTTATATTGTTTGATGGTGTCACTGGACTGCTGCAGGTAACCGATGAGCTGTTCCCGGCTATCGATGTCGTTTTTCAGGCCACCCACTTTAGCCATGCCCGCCAGCACGGACATGAGGAGCATGAAAGCAACGCCCCCCACCACGGAGAGTTGCATGATGATCTGGGTGCGGGTGTCCAGTTCGTCATATTTGGCCCTGAGCTGCAGGTAGGCCTCGGACTCCTTGATGGTATCCCAGAACTCAATGATCTTCGTTTTTAGTTCAGCGAGACGTTCCTGCACTGGGAGCCTCCGCTATTTTGGCTTTGAATTCGAATTTGGTTTTCCTTGTAACAGGGTCCGCCGCGGGCGTGCCGCGATTGAAGTCGGTGACGAGTTTGGTGTCTTCAAGAAGCTTCGCCAACCGCTCCGCGTCCGTGGGCTGGCCTAGAAGTCCCTTCATCTCGAGCCTGCCATCCTTGATGTCGAAGCCAGAGATGTCGAGCACCAGGTCCTTGGGTACGGTCTGGCTGAACTTGTGGAGCACGTCGAGGGCGCTGAGGCGCTTCTTTTCAGGCTCGGCGGCAGAGGGTTTGAACTTGGAGATCTCTTTATTCACAGCGGATTTCAAGGTGCTAGGTGAGTTGGAATAGGTGGCAAGCGAGCTCTTCGTCACGGTGCCCAGCACGGACTTGATGGCCCGCTCCATGGATTCCTCTTGCTTGGCGTAGCGGTTGCTGAGCACCAGGTATTGGACCATGAGGGTGGCGTAAATGAAGGCAAGGGAAGCCGCCATGTACTTCAACGGCCTGCGAAATGCGGTCAAAGACAAAGCGCTCAAGCCTGAATGCTTGGCGAATTCATTCTTGCGGAGGTTGATGTTGGCGCCGCGCTCGGTTTTCACGGTGGAGAGGGCATAGCCCATGGCGGAGGAGAAGTGCGCCTCCGTGCTTTCGGAGAGCTGCAGGGATTCGCCCAGCACCTTGGTGCTGTAGGCCAGGGCCTCTACTTTCATGTCCAGAGCCTCTTCCAGGTAAAGAGGGAGATTGGGAATGAGGCTGGAGCCCCCGGTGAGGAGGAGCCGCTGTGGCATCATGTGGTACTGGCTTCGGAAAGAAGTGAGGGCTTGGCGGATCTCGCGAATGATGGGGATCAGCGCGTCGCCGATGCTTTCCGCGAAGCGCTTCTGCTCATCGGTGATGTCGGCTGCGATGTCAGGGGATTCAAAGTGCTCACGAGTGAGGAGAAAGCCTCCATCCACCTTGGCCTTCTCTGCTTGTTCCGTGGCGAGGCCGTAGTGCGCGGCGATGGAATGGGTGATGTGATCGCCGCCCACGGGGATGGCGTGGGTCATCACGGGGCGTTCCGCCACCATCATGTGCAGCACGGTCTGGTGGGCGCCCATGTTGACAATGCAGGCCGGGGCGCCGGCGGCCTCTGGACTGACGGCTTTACTGAGGAGCTGGCTCATGGCCCAGCCCTCCGTGCTGACGGCGTCGGGGTCCAGGCCCAGGTCTTGAAGCTGCCTTAAGAGAGAGACCAGGTCTTTTTTAAGGGCAATGCAAACGTAAACTGTTGTTCCCGTCGTGCCCTGGGCTTGGATGATGGAGAAGTCGTAGACCGCGTCCTCCAGCGGCACGGGCAACTCGTCTTCCAGCTCAAAGGCGATGGTCTTCGTGATGACTTTGCGGTCTTTGGTGGGGAAGTTGAGGAGGCGGGTGGTGACAAGATTGCGGGGCAGACCCACGACCAATCGGTCTTGACGCATGGGGCGCTCATTCACCACGCGCTTGATGGCATCCAACTGCCCTTGGGACAGAATACGACGCACGGGGTCGAGAGACTTCGGTGCGGGCTGGCCGCTGTCCTTCTCGGTGGCAGGTACTTCCGCCGTGGGCTGCACGGCTTCCAGCGTCTCTTGCACGCGTTCGAGGAAGTAGTCTTTGAGCTCCAGGCGGCCAAAGAGGCTCTCCAGCTCGATGGCTTTGACGGAGTGGCTGCCGATGTCCAAGCTAAGGATTTTCATGGTCTAATAGGTCCGCCAGTAGACTAAGCTTAACCCGTTCGTGTTGTTCTCAGAAGAGCCTTGATTGGGGTTTTGGCCTTGCTTTTGGCCCGCACCCTGCTGATTTTGCCGATCTTCGAAAATGACCCGGGCCTCGATGTTGCGGGTGGATTGCCCCACCATGGCCGTGGCCTTGACGCGGAAGCTCTCTTCCGCGGTCACCAGCTTGAGGCCCGCCTTGGTCATGCGTTCTTTGATGGCATCCACTTTGGGGCCCGCGGAGGTTTTCCCCACGGCCTCCCAGAACTTATCCACCTTATCGAAAGGCTTGCCGTGCTCGGGATCATCCCGGGCCTTCATCAGCTCATTGATTTCCTCCTCGGTGATCTCGGGGATGAGGGACCACAGCGTGGCCTTCGTCACGGTGTTGATGTTGATGCCTGGCGTGGAGAACACCGTGAAGGAGGGCTCGATGAGGTCGTAAATCGTGTCATCCAGGCCGGGGATGAAGTGCAGCTCCGCCATGCTGTAAAGTGGCGCGTCCTTCGGCACCATCTCATTGGCGCCAGGGAGGGTCAGGCGGCCTTGCTGTTCGCGGTCGTACTTCACGTACATGTGGATGGCCTGCATGATGTCCCGGCCTGTGATGTCCCGATAGCCCTCCGCAAACTCGCGGTCACTCTCCCGTCTGTTGTGGAGGAGTTTACTGATGGTGTCTTCCACGATGGGTTTAAAGTCCACTTCCGCGGGTGCGCTGCCCGAAGGTGTGGGGGTTGGCGCGGGCGCGGGTGTGGCCCCTGGTGAGGGGCTGGCGCTGGGGCTGGGGCTTGGCGCCGTGGTGACCAGTAGATTATTCATGTTCAGTCGGGATCCCTCGCTCTGGATATGCACCTGGAACTCGCCTTCCATGCTGGAATTTTTTTGGAACTCCTTCAGCGCATCCTTTTGGATAACCGATGCATCCTCAGGCACGGGAATGGGGTACATGAAGGGGAAGTTCCAGATCTTCTCCACGAAGGCGCTGGGTAGTGCCGCGGCAATCATGCGGTTCTGCTCGCTGCCCAGGTAGGCTTTCACCTGTTTGTAGAGAGAGAGCCTGAGAAGCCCCACTTTCATGGCGGCTTTCGCGCTGTAATAGGCCTTGAGGCCGTCCGTGTAGTTGTAGGCCAATCTCGACTGCATGTGCATGGAGTAGGAGAGCTCGCCGACAACGATGGTGAGGACGGCAAGCGCGCTCATGACCATGAACAGCGCAATCCCGGCCTGTTTGCGACGCCGCTGGAACGTCATAGCGCCAGCTCCGGTTTGTACATCTGTACCGCGACGAAGGTGTTCTCTGGGTTCATGGGAGGTGGGGGAATGACTTCGATGGTGACGCGGATGAGGGCGGGATACTTGTCTTTGGTATCGGCGGACTCCGTATCCCAGCGGTTGGACCAGCGATCATTGGCACCATTGAGGTATTCGATTTTCAATGATTTTACGGAGCGCATGATGATGTAACGAACTTCGCTCTCGCTTTTGCGGCCATCGTCGAGGAAGGCGTTGGGGTCCTCATAGCGCACCAACGCCTTGTCCATGTGACCGCTGGCGTCCTTTGACGCTTTATCGTCCTCTGTCATGTAGATGATCTTCGCGAACTCCGATTCTTTGCTGTCCTGGTAGAGGCGGGCGTGGCTGTTGGATATGAAACTCAGGCGATTCTGCTCGCCTTGAAAGCGGGAGGGGCGCACGCCGAAACGATTTAACTTTGGGCCCCAGAAGGCCGTCGCGGGGCCGGGGTCGAAAGGTTCCCCACGGTCACCTCCAGTGGGTTGGGTGCCTGGCTGTATCTGTTCCCGGCGACTCAGGTTCCCCGGAAGCCCCTTCAGTTGGGGCGTGAAAATCATGAGGATGTCCCGTTCCATCTGAGTCATGGCAACGCGCACGGAATTGTAGAAGTCCGCTTCGTTCTCCAGCTTTTCCCGCATCTCAAAGGTGCTTGCTGTCAGCTGATACACACCCACGGAAATGAACGAGAGGATCGCCATGGCGATCAGCATCTCAATTAACGTGAATGCACCTTTATGTTTGTTCATATGGCGAAGTTGAAGGTGGCTCCCAAATTGACGAGGTAGGTGGAAAGTCTCACGTTGAGCTCGCCGTCCCCCCGGGCCCAAGACACGGTAACCACGAGCTCCCGTACCGCTTCTGATAGGAATTTTGTGACGGCCTGGCCCAGGACGCGGGACTTATCGTCCTCACCGCTGTTCTGAGCGGTTTCGTCCTTGCCGCCGCCGGCGAAAATGCCGAAGTCGGGGAACTTGACCTCCTTCACTTCTCGCTTCCATTTAAAGCGGGCAAAGGGCTCGGGATAAACGCCGGTTTCATCTTCCTTCAATTCGCCGAAGGGCTTGCCCTCCATGAGGTGCTCGGATTCCACCATGAGGTTGTGCGCGAGCATCCCACCGATGTTGATATCCCTGATCTTCACACCGAGGAGAATGCTGCTGCTCTGGGTGGACAAGATCGCGGTGAAGGCGATGGTCATGATGGCCATGGCCATCAACACTTCAATGAGGGTGAACCCGCGTTTTTTGCCGCGGGGGCTTCGGGCGTTCGTCATTCACTCACCAGCCCATTGATGACTCGGGTTTTCCCTGACACAGGATCGGCAATGAGGGTCATCGTGTGATCGCTGGTGTCCTTTAAATGGATGATGAGCTTCTCCATGAAGCCGTGAGGGAAAATATGGGCCACGGCCATGCCCGCGGTGGCGGGGCCCTTCGTCTGCGGCGTGGTGACGTCCGCGAACTTCACGCCGGCGGGGAGCGAGCGCTTGTCCCGGGTGACGTCTCGTGCCAGCCCGAACACGGGGCGCTTCCGTGCTTTGCGCTCGTCTTCCGTGCGCTTGGAGTCCCGGCGGGACTCATCTTCTTTTTGTTCGTCAGTCTGTAGAGAGAGGCTCTGGGGCCCCTGCTCCACCCAGTATTGCTGTTTTTCCAGGTCGAAGACGACGCGGAACACCCGGCCTTTGAGCACGGCCTCGTCATAGGCCGCCCGAATCGTGGACGCCAGCTCGCGGCCACTGTTTTGAATGGCCACGCGGATACTCACATTCACGCCGGGGATCATGATGGCGAAAATAAAGGCCATCAGACCAATGACGAGCAACATCTCGATCAACGTGAAAGCCGACCGACGCTGACGACGAAGCAGTGGGCCCAATACCAGCGGCCTAATTTGGGTCGTTGACGTCCAAGTCCTTATCGTATCCATCGCCGCCTTCTTTGCCGTCGGCGCCCAGGGATTTGAGGGTGTACTTACTGCTTCCGTCTTCATTGACGTAAATGAAGTCATGTTCCCACCCATCCTTGGGCACTCTTTTGTCTTTCAAAAAACCGCTGGGGTCGTAGTTCCTGCAGTCTGGTGCCACGGCGGGCTTCGTGATCAGGGCTTCCAAGCCCCCTTGCGCCGTGGTCGGGTAGTGGTTGCAGGAGCGGTAGTAATCATCCATGGCGGTTTGCAGCTGCTTCATGATGATCATCGAGCCCTTTTGCTTGCCTTCGTTGTAGCGGCCCATGAGGTTGGTCACCGTGAGCGTGCCGATGAAGGCGATCAAAGAAATCACGATGAGGATTTCAACCAAGGTAAATCCGCGCTCTGCGGATCTGGTATTGCGGCAACGAGTATGAAGGCGGTTCATGGTTGTTCTCCTCAGGACTGTCTTAGTTCAAGTTATTCAATTCCAGCAAGGGCACGAAGATGGACACGACGATGAGGGCGACCACGATGCCCATGCCCACGATCATGGCGGGCTCCAGGAGCGCGGTGAGGCCATCGATTTTAGCGGTCACCTGCTCCTCGAACGTGGAGCTCACATTCTGGAGCATCTGGGGCAGTTCGCCGGTCTTCTCCCCGATGGCGATCATATGTATCACCAGGGGCGGGAACTGTTGACTTCTTTTTAAGGGCTCCGCGATGCTCTGGCCTTCCGTCACGTTCTCTCGGGCTTGGCTGATGGCTTCCATGATGAGCTCATTGCCGACGATGTTCTTGACAATATTCATCGCGGTCAAGATGGGCACGCCCCCTGCCAGCATGGCAGCGAGCGAGTTGGCGAAGCGGGCCACCGCCAGCATGCGGATGAGCTTGCCCAACACAGGCGTGCGCAGCAGGAAACCATGCCACCAGCGTCGTCCCTTCTTGGTGGAGATGTAGCTCATGAAGAGCCAGATGGCGGCGATGGCCGTGGGTAGCGGGATGTACCAGTAGTTCACCAGGAAGTCGCTGATGGCCAACATGATCTTCGTCTGGAGGGGCAGCTCTTTATTCATGGCCGTGAAAATCTTCGCAAGCTTGGGCATGACGAACGTGAAGATGCCAATGATGAGGAGGAAGGCCACGACCATCATGAGAACGGGATACATCATGGCCGACGACACTTTATTCTTAAGTCTCACCTGGCCTTCTTGAAAGTCCGCGAGCCGGAGGAGCACGATGGGGAGTGAGCCTGATGCCTCGCCGGCCTCCACCATATTGATGTAAACGGAGTTGAATACCTTGGGGTGCTTTGAAAGGGCTTTGCCCAGGCTGGCGCCTTCGTTGACGTCTTGGCGCACTAAGGACAGCACGACCTTGAAGCGCTCGTTTTCAGTCTGGTCGATGAGGGCGGAGAGGGCATCCACCACGGTGATGCTGGCCTTGATGAGAGAGGCCATTTGACGGGTGAACATGGAGACGTCGTTCAAAGTGATGCGGCCGAAGAGCTGGAAGCCGCCCTCGGAGGTGGTCTTGATTTTCCCCGCCGCGTCTCTGTTGCTGCCGCCCCCGGAGGATTTTTCGCTGATGTCCGTGAGGAAAATCCCTGACTTCTTGAGCTTGGTCCGCGCTGTTTTGACGCTGTCCGCTTCCACCATGCCTTTGACCGCTTTGCCGGCGGCGTCCAGTGCTTTGTATTCGTACAGGGCCATGGTTGTGGTTTCCTAAATCAGTCGTCGGCCTGGGTGGCTCTGACTAATTCCTCGATGGTGGTTGCGCCAGACAGAAGTTTTTGCACGCCGCACTCGCGTAGGGTGCGCATGCCCTGCTCCACGGCCTTTTTCTTGATGGTGCCGCCGTCCATGTGCTTCAAAATCAAGGAGCGCACTTCGTCGGTGATCACGAGAAGCTCGTAAATCACGGTCCGGCCCGAGTAACCGCTCTGGGCGCAGCCGGGGCAGCCTATGGCTTTGTAGAACTTCGCGGTGGGTTGGGTTTTCCGCGAAAGCCCCAGTTCCGCCAGGGCCTCGGGAGTGGGTTCATATTCCTCGCGGCATTTGGTGCAGACTTTTCGGATCAAGCGCTGGGCCACGATGCCGAGCAGGGAGGAGGCGATGAGGAAGGGTTCCACGCCCATGTCGTTCAAGCGCGTGGTGGCGCCCGCGGCATCATTGGTGTGCAGGGTGGAGAGCACCAAGTGACCGGTGAGCGACGCGTTGATGGCGATTTCCGCGGTCTCACCGTCCCGAATTTCACCGATCATGATGACGTCGGGGTTTTGGCGCAAAATCGATCGCAGCGCTTTGGCGAAGGTGAGATCGATCTTGGAGTTGACCTGAATCTGGTTTACCCCCGCAATCACGTATTCCACGGGATCTTCCACGGTGATGATGCAGCGTTCGGTGGAGTTGAGGATGGAGAGGCTCGCGGACAGCGTGGTGGATTTACCGGAACCCGTGGGGCCCGTAACCAGGATGATGCCGTATTTTTTATGCAGCAGGCGATCGATGGTGGCCAGCGCCTCGGTTTCAAAACCCAGGTTTTCGAGCTCCAGCACCTTCTCGCCCTGTTCCAAAATACGCATGACGAGGCGTTCGCCGAAGGCCGTGGGTACGGTGGAGAGACGAATGTCGATGTCTTTGCCGGCGAGCTTGATCTTGATGCGACCATCCTGGGGCAGGCGTTTTTCCGCGATGTCCAGGCTGCCCATGACCTTGATCCGTGACGAGATCGCGGCATGGACCTTCTTCGGTTCTCTGCGAATGTCGTAGAGCACGCCATCCACCCGGAAGCGCACCACCATCTCCCGTTCGAAGGGCTCGATGTGAATATCGCTTGCTCGCTCTTTCACCGCGCGGAAGAGCATCTGGTTCACGTAGCGGATGATGGGAGCGTCATCCTCGGAGGCTTCGAGGATGTCCAGAGTGGTGTCTTCGAGGTCAAGGTCCTCGTCATATTCGTCGCGCAGCTCCGTCATCTGATTGGCGTTGGCGCGCTCGTAAACCCGGTTGATGGCATCATTGATGCGGGTGGACGTCGCCACCACGATTTGAATGCTCATGCCGGTGAGGAGCCTGAGATCCTCGGTCACCGCCAGATTGAAGGGGTTGCTCACCGCGATGATCATGGTGTCTTCCACCCGGGCGATGGGGATTACTTCTTTGGCCTTGGCGTAGTTGATGGGGATATCCCGCACCAAGAGCGGGTCGATGTCGTTGGGCTTCAGCTCATCGGTGTAAGTGAGGTCGAGCTGAGTGCATAACGCCCGCAAAAGATCGTTGGCGGTCACCAGATTGCGCTCCACGAGAATCTCCCCCAGGGGGCGTTTCTCACGGGTTTGCAGCTCAAGGGCTTCCTTGAGCTGGGCTTCCGAGAGCGAGGTGCTGTGCAGCAGGATCTCGCCAAGTTTTTTCTGTGGGGCGGGGAGTACCATTGCTCTTTCTCTTATTGTTGTGGCGCGGTTTGCTGGGGCGCGATGCCAGGATTCACAGGCGCGCCCACGGCCTCACCGGTGTAGCCCTGGGGCGCTGGCGCCGGTTGGGAGTCAGTTGGGGTGACCCCAGCCGTGTTCATGCCGCCGGTGGGAAGCCCCTGCAGGGATGGGGGCAGGCTGACGCCGCTCTGATTCTGCCTGTAAGCGGAGGGAACTTGGCCGTCACCGCTGGGTTCCTGCTCTTCCTCTTCAGCATCCTCTTCGAGGGCATCGGTGTTTTCTACCTTGTAGGTGTTCTTCAGCTCAGACAGTGGTGGCAAGCCACGGATCATTTCCAGCTTCTGGCGCTCGTAGGGGTCGTTGCCGCCGTTCGCCGTCTCGATGAACTCGTCGCGTTCCTTCAGCTTCTTATCCAGGATGCCGCGGATGTTCTGGTACTGCTTGATGATACGCGGGGTGATGAACATCACCAGGTTGGTTTTGATGGTGCGCTTGGAGCTGGCGCGGAAGAGCCAGCCCAGCACGGGGATGTCACCCAGGATGGGCACCTTGGTGGCGCTCTCCGATACTTTGTCGCGCATCAAGCCGCCCAGGGCCACGGTGTCTTGGTCCTGCACCACGATAATTGTTTGGCTGGAGCGTTCGGTGGTGCCGAAGGCCTGGTCCTGGAGGGCCTTGGGTACGGAGCGGTTCTCGAAGTCTTGGAACTTCTGCTTGATCTCCAGCTTCACGAAATTCGAGATCTTGTTGATCTGTGGCTTGATGTTGAGCGACAGCGAAACTTTCTCGCGGGTGAAGCTTTGCGCCGTGCCGGCGCCCTGCACCGCGGTTACCGTGGGTACGGGCACCGATTCGCCGATCTCGATGCTGGCCTCTTGGTTGTCCAGGGTGAGGATCTGGGGAGTGGCGAGCAGGTTGGAGTTGCCATTCTGCTGCAACGCCGTGATGAGGCCCTGGATCGTGGAAATCGCGATGGGGCTGCTGCCTCCGGGAGGAGTGAAGTTCACCGAGCTGCCGTGCTTGAAGCCCAAGGCCAATCCTTGCACGCCGGTGAGGGGGTTCGTGAGAAAGCTGGAGAGATCGCTATTGGGCAGGAAGCCCAGGCCGTTTTTCGGGCTCACCACGGAAGTGCTCATGGAGAAGGCCTTATCCATATTCATTTCCATGATGGCAACCTCCACGTAGACCTGATCGCGGGGCACGTCGAGTTTGCTGATGACGCGCTTCACCAGCATGTAGTCCGTGGCGCTTGCGGTGACCACGAGGGAGTTGGTGGGTTTGTCCGCGGCTACCTTCACGGCGCCCTCGAAGAGGGCCGCCTGGGCGGGGGACACGCCGGGCATGCCGGACTTGGCCCCGGGGTTGCCCGCGCCGGAGGCCAGGTTGTTCATGGTGTTCGCCACTTGTTCGGCGTCGGCGAACTGCAAGTACATCACGTGGATGCGGGAACCGCCTTGGGAGAGGGATACCCGGGTATCCAGTTTCTTGATGAGGATTTTCACCTGCTCGAAGCCCTTGGCGTTGGCGTTCACGATGAGGGAGTTGGTGCGGCCATCGGAGATGATGTGGGAGATGATG
>CAYHWW010000074.1:12308-15586 GCA_964360145.1 uncultured Oligoflexia bacterium
CAAAGCCTTTACCGCCGAACCGGGGCATTCCCGCCGGCGCGCCGGGGCCGCCTACCGCGCTGCCAGGCCCGGGGAGCAGTTGGTCCACGAGTTTCGCGATATCATCGGCGGAGGCGTACTTGATTTTGATGACTTCCAGGCCCTCATCGAAGCCTTCGATGTCGAGGAGCGAGATGAGATCGGTGAGCTTTTTGATGTTGGCCGCGGTGTCGGTGATGATCAGCGTATTCGTTTGCTCATAGGACATCATGCGGGTGGTGGGCGCGGTGATGTTCATGAACACCCGGCGCACTTCCTCGGCGTTGATGTACTTCAGGGGCACCACCCGGGTGATCATGGCGTCATGGTCCGGGGCGTAGGCGCCGGAGTAGATTTTGAGTTGCTTGTCCTTGGCGTCCCGCTGCTTGGCGATGCGGAGGTACTTGCCGGACGGGATGATGGTGAACTGGTTCACATCCAGGGCGGTCAAAAAGGCTTTCCACGCATCGCCGATGGTGATGGGGGAGTTGCTTACGATGGAGATGCGGCCTCTTACTTCTTTGTCTAAAATAAAGTTCAAGCAGGTGAGTTTGCCCAGGGTTTTGGCGATTTCCACGATGTCCGCGTCGGGAAAGTCGAAGTTCGTCACCACATCGGGGCCATAGCCGGTGTCCGGGTCCAGCTTCAGGCAGCCTTGGCCCCGGGATGTGCCTCCCGCCGCCGCGTCGCCGCCCATGGAAATGGGGGTGGCGGCGGTGCCCGTGCTGGGGCTGGTGCTCGTGCTGGAGCTCGCGGGCCGCGCAGGAGGGTAGTCGGCGGGGGCGCCGCTGGCAGTGGCTTTTTGGCGCAAGCGCTCTTCCATTTTTGCGCGAAGAGCATCGTCACTGAGCTCGTCATAATCTTCTTCGGAGAGCTCATCAGCGGGAGGAGCTGAGGTTTTCCCTCCCCCCTTGGGTGGGGTCGCGGTGGCGAAGGGGTTGCCAGATGGCGCATTGCCTCGGGGCGGCTCCTCGAAGTCTTCTTCGTCGCCGAAGTCTTCCGTCAGGGAAGGGGGCGGGCCACCGGCGCTGGGGTTTTGCGCGGGACTTCTTGTTCGTGCCGCCCAACCCGCGCTTGGCAGTGCCATGGCCAGCAGCAGCGCGAGGGCCGAGGGGAACATTTGTTTTTTTCCTGGATTACCGCATGTCATAGGTTTGCGTCCTTACTGTTCCGTCCGGGGACTTGAGCGTGAGTTCCATGTGGCCCGAGCCCGCCCGCAGCTCGTTCAAGAGCTGGAAGGCCTTGCCAGGGTCATTCATGGGCTCGCCATTCACGCCGGTGAGGGTGTCGCCCTCTTTGATGCCGAGCTTGGTGTAGATGCTGTCGGGCACGATTTGAATGATCTTGAAGCCGTTGGGCACGCCATTTTCAAAACTCGGGATGGCCCTGGCTTGGGTGAGCACCTGATTGAGGTTGCTGAAGGCTTTGTCGATCTCGGTCTTCTGCACGTTGAAGTGGGTTTCGCCCTCTTTCTCGATGGGGCCGCCCTTGGATACGGCGGAAGGGGCCACGTTGAGGCGGTTAATCTGGTCATCGGGAATTTCCACGTATTCCAGGCTTCCGCTCTGGTTGTTGATGAAGGTGACTTTGAGGTGCTCAATTTTTTTGATGGTGATCTTGCCATCCATGCTGTCGTTGATGCGCAGCGGGTAGATTTTAGAGGCGCCCTTATCCTCGATGGCGGAGATGGATTTGACTTCGTCCGCGAGCACCACGGTGCCGACGAGGTTGATGGGCAAATTCGTTTTGCGGGCGGGGCCATTGGGGTCGGCGGTACGCAGATCGTCGGGGATGAAGCCTGAGGAGTTGAAGAGGTTGCGGGTCATGATGGCGGCGTATTCATCCACGGTGCGGCGCTTTTCACTCTTCGGTCGGTAGCTGGGCGCTGGGATGACGGGGGCGTCGGGGATGAGGGCGTCAGTGAAGAGGGAGGCGGTGTCCGCGAGGAACCAGGCAGCCAGGGCTATGGCGGAAACCCGCAAGTACGTGCCCAGATTCCCCTGACGGAAGAACTTGGTGAGGCCTTCCGCTAGTTCTTGGGGTTGTACGTTCTTGAGGTCCTCGAGCCGACGGGGGAAGTTTTGCGGCAGGGCGGCCCGCATATGATCCCAACGTCGGCGTGCGGCCCCTCGGGTTTTTTCCACCAGGAGGCGAACGGAGTCGCTCTTCATGGCCCCGTCTTTCACGCGGGCGAAGAAGGCTTTGATGCGGTCCTTGGGAATCTTCTGGCCCACGCGGCCGAGGGCGCCGCCCGCATGGCTTGCCGCGGCGCGGAAGCGGGCCGCGAGGGCGTGCAACCGTTCACGGCTTTGGGCGCGACTCGATTCCGAGGGTTTTAGTTTGTTGATCCAGGAGCGTAGGGACATCCGTATCCAGCTCAAGCAAGGGGCCGGCCAAAGAAGGATTGGCTAGCCAAATAGATTACATTGATGGTGCGCCGGACAATCCTTGCCCAGTGTCGCTATCTTACGACAAAATGTCGTGGATGGTCAGAGATTGCCGTCCCATCGTTGGCAAATTGTCGGGGACGGGGTGGGGTCTTGCTGCGTATACCCAATGCGGTGCGCCTATAGCAGGTATGAGTTCAGGTCATTCAACCAGTTGTTTTCCAACTCTGGGAATCTGTTCTAATACTCTCTACGGGGACAGTGTTTTCACAACAGGGAGCATAACCATCATGTCGTCCATCGATAAAAATACCGCGAGTTTCGTCCGATCCCTTCTTTTGGGCAAAATCGACGAGGATATCATCGTCCCCTTCCCTCAAATGAAGGACGAAGAAAAAGACACCGTGCGCACCCTGGTGGATGGGCTCGCTCAGCTCTACCGAGATAAGAACCATAATGACTTCCGCAAATGGGATCGGGAAGGTCACATCCCCGATGAGTTTTTGCGGCAGATGAAAGATGCGGGGCTCTTTTCCCTCGTGGTGCCGGAGGAGTACGGCGGTCTGGGGCTCAAGAGCAGCGCCTATTCCCGCATGACCCAGGAGCTTGCCAAGTACGAAGCCGGCGTCGCCCTTACCGTGGGTGCCCACTGCTCCATCGGCATGAGGGGCCTGCTCCTCTTCGGCAACGATGAACAGAAGAAGCGCTTCATGCCGAAGCTTGCCACTGGCGAGATGATGGCGGCCTTCTGCTTGACTGAAGCCGGGGCTGGCTCTGACGCGGCGAGCATCAAGAGCAAGGCCGTCAAGGATGGCGGTGACTGGGTTTTGAATGGCAGCAAGATGTGGATCACCAACGGTGGCATCGCCGACT
>CAYHWW010000075.1:0-15503 GCA_964360145.1 uncultured Oligoflexia bacterium
CTCCGGCGGGAACCCTCGTTTTTGAGGAATCCCGATGTGAATTACCGCGCAGCGATCCCATGCTTCAGCGGAGTTCAAACAACCGTTCAGGGGTGGGGCTGCTAGCGCCACGTGGAGTGAATTGGCCAATGAATTGCGTGGGAGAGAGGACCACAAGGGTGTCTGTCCCGCCTGTGTCCGTACGTGCGCATGAAGCGTCGTGGCAGGTATAACGATCAATCTGACCGTCTACACTGCAGGGCACATCTCTGTAGTTAGTATTCCTAACATACTGAAGTATGAGCTCATTTTCGATAAATCGGACGATACGGATACCGCACCTACGGGCAGAAGGGGTCACATATGTGCCCAAAGTCAATGTTCTCCAAGTTGCAGAGGGCGTAAGCATGTCACCCATCAACTGCGCAATGACGCTGGTGTCATAATCTGTGGCCAATAACTGAGCGACTAGACGTCGAGAGCGCACCGAGCTTTGGTCATGCACATGGGTCCGAGCCAATGCGTACACAGCCTCGTGAATGTACAGCGCGGCCTTGTTGGTCGTACTTAAGGCATCGAAAATCTCTTGATCAATCAAAACAGTGCCATCAGCCCGGTAGTTGGCCACGTTTTCAAAGTCGCAACCCTGCTGGGTGATCTCGGGAAAAGCGTCATTGGTAGGGGGAATCCCCGCGCCCCGGGGCAGGGGGAAGATATGGGCCCGCAGTACGGCGAGCTCGTGCTGAAAGGCAGCCAAAAATGCAGGGTTCGACATCATGCGCAGCTGGGCCAACTCCACCTGAGTCTCAACAGGGAGTTCAGATGCAGTGAAGCGTAGCTGGGGCGGCAGAATGCGGGCTTCGTAGATATCGAGTAACTCAGCGCTGCGGATTTGTCCGCGGGGGCTGCGGCAGACCACGGCGACGCCGCCGTTGCCCTCTGCGGTGCCTTCACGGCTTTGGGCCACAGCCTGGGACGCGGCAACTGCGAGGCCCAGGCAAACTAGATTTCGAATCATGGGTTTCATCTTCAAGACTCCTCTTCTTCAGTTAATGGAATGAGCTGGATGCACATTTTATAAACTTGGGTTTTTTTGCCGCCTTCGAGATAGGCGCAAAGGCCGTCGCGAAACTGGCGGATCATTTTTTTGGCTTCTTTGAGCCGCTTGGTGTCCACGGCCATGGTGATGGCCGTGAAGTCCCGGCGTTCGAGGCTGTCGCGCTCCAAGGAGCGCCGGGCGAGATCCAGGTTCTGGCCATGGGCCTTTCGTAGCGACAGACTGACGACCTCGTCGGAGGTTTTGTACTGGGCGCCCGTGGGGCGGTAGCCCCGTTTGCGGTCCGTCTTCAGCATTCCGAGCCGCGTGAGGCGCTCCAGGGCGCCTTTGGCTTCCCGGCGGGTGATGCCCAGGCGAGCGCCCACCCACTCTGGGGTGCCTTTGAACCGGGGTAGTTCCACCAGCGACAGAATGGCGGCGTGGTACCAGTCCGCGATGAGATGATAGCTGTCCATATCCATGGCCGTGTAGGGTGTGGCCGCCGCCGTGGCGCCAACGGGCGTGGTGCCCTGGTTCGCAAAGAGCCCTAAAAGCTGCCCCTGCTCTTGGGGTGTGAGATCCAGGCGGTCAATGATTTTCTGGGCCTGTTTCGCGGATACGCGGCGTTTGCCATTGAGGATCTCATTGAGCGCTGAAGCATAAAGACCCAGCTTTCGAGCCAGGGCCCGCATGGAAAAATCCGGGTTTCGGGCCTGGGCATCGAGGAGGGTGCGGCGGAGTAAGTTTTGTAGTGCGGCCTGCGGTTCGTTCTGCGTCATCACGGAGGCAGTAACTACAGAGGTCATGCCCCCTTGCCAAGGGGCAATGGTACAAAGTGTTCCAAGAATTTGGAACACGACGGCACGCATTTCTGAAATCAAACGGGCGGTGGGATCGCTCCCACCGCCCGTTATTACTTACACCAAGTGCGTCTCAGACTCAGCTGCAGCCCATGCTGTTGCCGCAGTTCAGGCACTTGTAACACGCGCCGTTACGCACGGTGGTGTGGCCACAGGTGTTGCAGAAGGGGGCGTCCCCCATCATGTTCTTCAGCATTTTATTCAAGGAGTCTTCACCCGCTGCCACAGGGCGTAGCTTGGCTTTCGCTAATGCCTTGGGGCGCTTGTCGTTGTCCTTGCTGAAGAGACCAATCTGGTTCTCATCGGTGGTTTCCTCAGCCACGGGTTCGGGCCTCACGTGCACGAAGTCCGTGCGGTTGAGGTATTCCATGCCCAGCACCCGGAAGATGAAGTCGATGACGGAGGTCGCCGACTTGATGTTGGGGTGATCCACCATGCCTTGGGGTTCGAAGCGCGTGAACGTGAACACGTCCACGAACTCTTCGAGCGGCACGCCGTGCTGCAGGCCAAGGCTTACGGCGATGGCAAAGCAGTTGAGCAGGCTCCGGAAGGTGGCGCCTTCTTTATGCATGTCCACGAAGATTTCACCCAAGCCACCGTCTTCATAGTCGCCGGTGCGCAGGTACACTTTGTGGCCCGCCACCTTCGCCTCAATGGTGAAACCGTTGCGCTTCTTGGGCAGGCGACGGCGTTCGCTTTGGCTTGGCGTCGCCACGGGGGCTGCGGCCACGGCGGTTTGCGCCGTGGTGCCGTCCGTTGCTTTTTCTTTCGACGACTTGGAGGACAGCGGCTGGCTCAGCTTGCAACCATCGCGGTACACCGCAATGGCCTTCAAGCCCAGCTTCCAGGACTCGAGGTGGACGTTCTCGATGTCCTCAACGGTGGCCTCATGGGGCAGGTTCACTGTTTTAGAGATCGCGCCGGAGAGGAAGGGCTGCACTGCCGCCATCATGCGCACATGGCCCATGGGGGCAATGAAGCGGGTGCCGTCACCGCACTTGTTAGCGCAATCGAACACCGCTTGATGTTCGGGCTTGAGGTGCGGAGCCCCCTCAAGGGTCATATGACCGCAGATGACCTTGCTGGCCTCTTGGATCTGCTCGGTGGTGAAGCCCAGGTCCTGGAGCTTGACGAAGCCCAGGTGCTTAATGGTTTCTTCACCAAGTACGTGGGCATTGAAGGCTTGGTTGAGATCAAAGGCGCCTGGTAGCGCCGCGGTGATCTTTTTAAGGTCCGCGGTAGTGAAGCCCTTGGCCTTCAGTGACTCTTCATTGATATGCGGAGTACCCTTCAGGTGCATGGTGCCGATGGCGTACTCGATGATGGAGCCTGCTTCGCCTTCGCCGTAGCCTAGGGTGCGCAGGGCCCGGGGGATGCTCTGGTTGACGATTTTGAAGTAACCGCCGCCAGCGAGCTTCTTGAACTTCACCAAAGAGAAGTCGGGTTCGACCCCCGTGGTGTCACAGTCCATGAGAAGGCCGATGGTGCCCGTGGGCGCCAACACCGTGGCCTGGGCGTTGCGGTAGCCGTACTTTTCACCGAGCACCACTGCGTGCTTCCAGTCTTCACGGCCAGCGTTCACCAGGTATTTGGGCACCTTGGTGCCGTCAATGGCATCTACCGCCTTGCGGTGTTTCTTCATGACCTTGATCATGGATTTTTCGTTCTTTTTGTAGCCCGGGAATGGCCCCCGGGAATGGGCGATCTCGGCGGATGCGGCATAGGCCTGGCCGCACATAATGGCAGTCAGGGCACCGGCCCAAGCACGACCCTCATCGGAGTCGTAGGGCAGGCCCTGCACCATGAGCAGCGTGCCCAGGTTTGCGTAGCCCAGCCCCAGGGGGCGGTAGTCGTGGCTATTCTGAGCGATTCTCGCCGTGGGATAGCTGGACATGCCCACGAGGATTTCTTGGGCAACGGTGGAGACGCGGCAAGCGTGGCGATAGCCCTCGACGTCGAACTTGCCGTCTTCACCCAAGAACTTCATGAGATTGACGCTGGCCAGATTGCACGCAGTATCATCGAGGAACATGTACTCCGAGCAGGGGTTGCTGCCGTTGATGCGGTCAGTGCCACTGCTGGTGTGCCAGTCGTTGATGGTGGTGTCGAATTGCATACCAGGGTCGGCACAAGCCCAGGAGGCTTGGGCGATCTGTCTCCAGAGGTCCCGAGCTTTGTAGGTCTTGTAGGGCTTGCCGTTGGTGCGGAGCTTAGTGGTCCATTCACCATCGGTTTCCACGGCCTTCATGAACTCGTCGCTGACGCGAACAGAGTTGTTGGAGTTTTGGCCCGCGACGGTGCGGTAGGCTTCACCATTGAAGTCCGCGGGGTAGCCTGCCGCGATGAGGGCAGCCACCTTACGTTCTTCGCGCATCTTCCAATTGATGAATTCCTCGATTTCGGGGTGATCCATGTCGAGGGTGACCATCTTGGCCGCACGACGGGTAGTACCACCGGATTTGGTGGCGCCCGCGCCGCGGTCCAGCACTTCAAGGAAGCTCATGAGACCGCTGGATAGGCCGCCGCCGGAGAGCTTCTCCATGTGGCCGCGGATTTTCGAGAAGTTGGAGCCCGTGCCGGAACCGTACTTGAAAATCCGTGCTTCATTTTTCAGCAGGTCGAAGATGCCCATGAGGTCATCGCTGACGGACTGGATGAAGCAGGCGGAGCACTGAGGATGCTCGTAGGACGTGGTGGTTTCAGTGAGGACGCTGGTGTGCTGATCCACATGGAAGTTGCCGCCGCTGCCTTTGATTTTGTACTCATGGTAGAGGCCGCAGTTGAACCAAACAGGGGAATTGAAGGCGAGCTTTTGCGTGACAAGAAGATGGGTGAGTTCGGCCTCGAAAGCATCGGCGTCAGCTTTGCTGGCGAAATAACGGCCGTAATCTTCACCGGCGCCACGGATGGTGTGGGCGACGCGATGAACAAGTTGCTTCACGCTCACTTCGTGGCCGGTGCCAGGGACGCCTGCTTTGCGGAAGTATTTGGATACGGCGATGTCCGTGGCGAGCTGGCTCCAAGAGGCCGGTACTTCAACATCGTCCATTTTGAAGACAACGGAACCGTCGGGATTGGAAATGACGGAGCGCCGCTTCTCCCACTTGATTTGGGAGTAGGGGTGCACGCCTGCTTTTGTGAACAGACGGGAAAAGGACAGCCCTTTGGTTTTTTTGAGGCCCACGTTAATGTCTAAGGGCATTTTAGCAGACCCTGATTTTTTGGCGGTTTTAAGCTTCCTGCTTTTTTCATTGTTGAGCGTTTCGGTGTGCATTTTTCGATTCTTCCTTGGTGAATGCCGTTAACGTGCTGACTTTGCTTACTTTAGTGGTGCCTCAGCCTTCGTAGCCAATGGGCCACATCTAAAGCCTAGCGCTGGGTTGGGTTGGGATCAAGGGGTAATGCGCTATTAGTGGGGTCTATGCCTGACTGAGGCACTACTAATAGCGGGTGGTTGCGGTTGCGGCCCTATGAAAGCTATGAACTTTCGCAGGGTTCCGCCGGTCTCTTCGATTAGTGCTTTTGGGCTGTTTGCCAAAGGCGGCAGAAGCCGCCGTAGCTATCCGCGATCTGGCTGGAGGCCTGGTCTCGGGTGATTTTACCCTCTTTGAGGCTTTTTAAGGCGTCCCAGAACACCGTGCGGCCCACCGCAAAGCCGATGAGACCGGGGGTGGAGGCAGCCACAGTGAGCCAGAGCTTCACTTTTTCAGCGTTTTCGCCCCGTCCGAGGACAATGACACCCACGTCGTTACGGCCACCCTTGCGGGCTTGGTCAGCAACGCGCTTGGAGTCAGCGGCGTTCTCGATGCCTTCCAGCTTCCAGACGTCTGCTTCAACGCCGCGATCCACCAGCTCTTGCATGGCTTGGATCATGAGGGTGGGGCGCATGCTGGTGTCGAAGGTGGCCGTGGAGCCGTTGCAGCGTGCGAGTTGCTCTTTTGTCGCGGGAACCAGGAGTTCAAACATGAACTTGCGGTCCACGGAGTGCAGGTAATCGCTGAGTTGCTTCAAGCGCTCTGCCTGGCGGCGGTTCGTGATGGCGTCGCCCTCGGTATTATAGCGCACGAGCACCTTCACGAAGGTGGGATTGAATTTTTCGATATGTGCTTTGAAGTCACTGCCATATTCAAAGTCGAATTCTTCCTGGCCGGACTTTTCAGCGGGAACGGACACGTTGAAACCGTTTTTGTGGGCATCGGCGATGATGTCAGTGCCGAACTGCTCGTCCACGAGAATGCCGGAGGTTTCAGGGGCTACGCCGGCCTTTACAGCCTTTTTGTAGCCTTCGTAGATCACCATTTTGTATGAGGCGATTTCTTTGGTTTCTTCAGCGTTGGGTTGGCGGCCTTTGATGCCGAAGAGCTTCTCTTGAAAGCTGCCGCGGTGATCAAAAGGCATAACGAAAAGGCTCTTTTTATAGCCGATTTTTGACATATTTAGATGTCTCCTAGTACCAGTGGGTGTTTTAAATTTGAGACTTGTCACTCTAGGTCGGCGGGAAAGCTTCGGTCAAGGTGGTGCGGCGATTGTCGCGGCGCATTTTATTGAGGCTCGTGATTTCAAAGGGTTGACACACCCCCTCCCGGTGGTCGAAAGTACGGGGCAATGCTGACGGCTCTGAACCTAGGGGACATGGTTTTTGATCCGCGGGGTTACGTGTTCATCAAGTCGCTGCGGGCCATAGCCGTCGTGGGCTTCATGGAGTGCGCGGACGCCGCCGCCGCCGCCGTCATTGCGCGGGATGTGGTGGTCCATTTCAGCGCGGAAAGCTTCGTTGCCATTGGCCCCGTGGAGAACAAGGCCGGTATCGCCGCCCTGAAGCAGGCCCTCCCCGACCTCGTTCGTGTCCATGTTGTATCCGACGAGATCGTCGAGCCCATCGCGATCTACGCTGATCATGAGCATGTTGAGGTGCACCGTGAGCTGGTTTGGGCGAAGTACCGTTTCACGCAGTGCTTGGTGCTTGGCACCATGGAGCTTTACTTTGTATCCTCCATCGGCGGCGCGCCGTCCACTGCGCACAGCTTGGCCCATGTGATCAAGTTTGGCCGTAAAGGCTTCGGCGGGCGAGCGCTCCCCGTGTTCTTGAAGGGGCTGGGGCAGGTGATGTTGCCTTCGGTGAACCCCGAGGCTAAAAAAGTTTCCGCTTTGCGGAAAGAACTGGCGCGCTATGACGTTTTTGCCGTGGGTCACACTCGGGTGTTTCCCATGGGGCGCGTGTCCGAGATCGAGCCTGCGGCGACCTTTGGCAAAGTGCCGCTGGTGGTGAGCACTTTGGCGGGGAAGAAGGCTGGGAAAAAAGCTGGCGCCGCCGTGGCAAAGAGTCGCCAGTAACGCTGAGAAGGCAACATTCGCTGCCTTGCTGGGTTTTTGGCGAGGTCCTATAATGGAGAGCCAGGAGGGCATCGGTCATGCTTGGTCGCGTCTCTTTCGTTTTCATGGTTTCTTTGCTGGGTTCGTCACTTGCCATGGCGACAGAGGCGCCGGATGTGGCGCCGCCCGCAAAGACTCCGCCGCGGGAGCGTCCTCGCAGAGTGCGGCGTACGGAGCTACCGAGCTGTAGTGACACTTGCTCGTGCTACGTGCG
Source organism: uncultured Oligoflexia bacterium (assembly GCA_964360145.1). GTDB lineage: Bacteria > Bdellovibrionota > UBA1018 > UBA1018 > CAYHWW01 > CAYHWW01. The sequence continues at coordinate 7,463 of CAYHWW010000075.1, forward strand.
TCGAGAAGATATCAGGCGCTGCGAGAGAGAACGTCGTCGTCGGCTTCCCCCGGACCCAGAAACCACGCGCGCACTGGAAGCCGCTCCTGCCACAGACTGAGTTTTCGTGACGGTATCTGGCTTTTGAGCTAGCCTGCGGCCATGGCAAAACAGTGGTTTCAGCAGGTTCTCGAAGGCATTTCCACGTTCCGTTCCGCTGGTGGCAAGGGCGCTGACCCCTTCGCCAAAATCTACGAGGCCCGCCGCGCCGAATACTCGCTCTTCACGCCCCAGATGGGCGAAGACGCGCTCGAAAAGCTCCGGGGCTACATCTTCTGCTACGACAAGCTGCCGTCGTTGCCCAGCGATGCGCCGGTGCCCACTTACAATTTCATCGACGGCCAGTGGTGCGCCGCCCGCGCAGGCACGATCACCATGTCTTCGCCTGCTGACAATCGCATCAAGCTGGCCCAGGTCCCTGACTCGAAAGAAGAAGACTGCGAAGCGGCATTGGCCGCCGCCGATCGCTACTGGCGCTCTCTCAAGTGGGCGGAAGAGAATCTCGTTTATCGCAAGCACGTCATCAAAAATTTCAGCCGCATGCTGAACTATTTCTATGAAGACTGCCTGAAAGAGATCCGCACCGTGATCCCCAAGACCCGGTTGGAATCCGACAAAGACTTCTGGGAAGCCAAGCGCGCCGCCGACCACCTGGAAGGCTCTGCGGAACGGGTCATGAGCGGCACGCGGCTGCCCACCCTCATTGACGGCCACAGCTACTGGAAGAACGAGTACATCCCCGGCGGCATCGCCAGCATCGTCACGCCAATGAATTTTATTTATGGTATCCCGATCATCCATTTGGCGGGGTGCTATCTTACCGGCGCACCCTTTATTTTCAAGGGCCACCCCTTCGGCGCCATCTGCAACACGACCATGATCCGCATGATGTTGGCGGCTGGTGCTCACCCGGATACCGTGCAAAAAGTCGAAGGTTTCGGCGGAAATGTGGAAAAGCTCGTGAGCGACCCGCGCGTTGCTGTTACCGTGTTGACGGGCAGCGATGAAACCGCGGCCCACTTCACCCGCATCCGCGGCCTGCGCCCCACCAAGTTCGAGGGCGGCGGTTGCAATTGGTCCTTTGTGGACGAAGGTTTCAGCGATGAAGAGTTGAAGCGCATCGCTGTGCGCCTCACTTATTCCAAGCTCGGCTTCTCGTCGCATAAGTGCACGACCTTGCATGGCATCGCGGCGGCACCGGCCACCTTGAAAAAGGTGCTCGACTACGTGAGCCGCGAGATGGATGAGTGGCAGGTCAAGAACCCCACGCTCTGTGACGCCACAGAAACCAAAGTCGTAGGCCCCTGCATGGTGCACAAGGCCCAGACCGCCCAGGACATCCAAGACGCCGCTGAAAAAGCCGGCGCCACGGTGGTGCGTCGCGGTGGCAAGCTTACCGACGGTCTCGGCCTGCACGGTGAATACATCAAGCCCATCGTATTGGGTGGCCTGAAGCCCGGCTTCAAGGTCACCGTCAATTGGGACGGCAAGGGTGAGAGAAACATCGACCTCACCACCACGGAATTCTTCATGCCCATTCTGGCGGGCATGGAGGTGCGGAACTTTGACGCGTTCACCCAGTTCTGCCTCTTCCACAACAACCACGACTTGGCTGTGAGCCTCTGGAGCCGCGACGACCGCAAGCTCGTGCGGGCCCGTCACATGCTGTCCGGCATGCTCAAAGAAAACGATGGCACCGACTCTGCTCTCGAGTGGGAAGAGTTCGGCGCAGGCGGCATGGGTACCAGCGGCAACATGGGCGTGGGTGATCCGGAGGCTACGTTCCAAATTTACTGTCGGCGGCAAAAGGGCCGACATGTGGTGTTTTAGGCATGCTCTACACGCCATCATACGCGATGCCACGGGACACTGCCGCCATCCACGACCTCATTCGCCGCTATAGCTTTGCAACGGTAATCTCCAGTGGCACCCAGGGGCTTGTCATCAGTCACTTACCGCTGTTGCTTGATGCTATGGGCGGACCCCAGGGAAAGCTCATCGGCCATCTGGCCCGGGCCAATTCCCACAGCAAGCTTTTGGCTGACGCACCGGTGACCTGCATCTTCCACGGTCCTCACGGCTATTTGAGTCCAGCCTGGTATGTAGATCAACTCAGCGTGCCAACCTGGAATTACGCCGTGGCCCATGTGCAGGGGCAGTCGCGTCTGATTGAAGATACTGCGCACATCGAGGAAATTCTCGCAGCCACGGTAGATAAGCATGAGGCCGCAGCGGGCACGGGTTGGCGTTATGATTTGCCCACGGAGTTCCGAGAGAGGCTCGTGAAAACCATTGTGGGATTTGAAATTGAGATTACGTCCCTGGAGGGCAAATTCAAGCTCAGCCAAAACCGCAAAGGCGCGGACAAGTCAGCAGCTCTTGCGGGTGCCGCCGAGCACTACGCTACTACGAATCCAGACCTGGTGCGGATGATGCGAGAGGCCCTTTGCTCGGACTGAGGGGGGTTCTGTCAGGGGTGTATTTCCCAAATAATTCCCTTGCCTCCAATGCATTGTGCGCTGAGCAGAGAATCCTTAGATTTTCCGTGGTGTTCAGCCCACCAAGCGCATGGGGGATGCGATGGTCGTAGTGAAGGTATCTTCTTGCGTTGCACCCCTTGTATGCGCACTTACCGCCATCTCGTAGCCAGACCTGTCGTTTGATTCCTGCTGGTATATATCTTGACAGAGAGGCTTGCCCCTCTGCCGGTTCAATACGCTTTACTACGGCTGGTCGGGGTAAAGCGTGCATTTTGGTCTGGTTCTTCGAGCGTCGCGCCTCAATGAGCTCTGGGTCATGTTTCTCCAGTGCTTCATCTAAGATGAGGCTGAGAAGCCCGCTGAATGTACCGGCAGGATTTTGATGGCTGAGTAGATTTTTGAGTTTCTCAATCTTTACCTCCTGCTCTTTTGAAATGACGAGCGTCACCTTTGTGAGGTCAGGGCTGATGACTTTTATGCGCTCCACCTTTTGGAGCTCCAAGAGCGTTTGCGGGCAAGCACTCTTCAAAAGAGTGCGCTCTGCCTCGCGCTTTGAAAGGCCGTCTAGGCTAAGGACCAATTCTTTTTTCTGCTCGAGGGTGCGAGTCACTCCGGCGCGTCTTTCAGCGCGAAGAAATTTACTGGCCTCAGTGACGACGGACAGGGAAAGTGCGCCCGACTCGATTTTTCGCTCGATTTGCGGCACATCACGAATGAGACGCATGGCACTAATGCGGCGATTGGCAGCATCTTGCGCGTAGCCCAACTCGCGCACCGAAAAATCGAAAAGACTGGAGTAGCCCAGTTCAAGGAACCAGCGGCCCTCATCAACCATGCGTAAAAGCCGCAGCACCCGCGTAGTGATCTTGCGTTCTTCTGCCACGGCTTGTTTCAGTTCCGAAATAATGGACTGAGAATTGGTGTTCATGCCCGCGGGATTAACACAGTTTTTTCCTGGTTTTTCGCCTGTGCTGCGAAAAAATATTCTCGCCGTAAACGGCAGCCGTTGACCCAACATTTGCCATAAGAGTTCGGCATTGAAAAGTGCTACCTGCGCATATTGACGAAAGGAAAAATGACCTTCATTGAATGCTCATCCCAGGAGGATTTAATGAAGGTCATACTTCTTGCTCCAGCATTATGTGCCGTCATGTGTTTTCTTTTTGTCGTGGATGCCGCTGATCCCCAGCGCCATCCCTTGCTTTCAAATGAGGATATTGAGCATGCCCGCTTTGATCGAATGCGTGGCAGGGCAATGGGTAGCACCCTGAGTGACCCCAACCCTTGGAGTTCCTATAATGAATGGGTTTGTGCGGATGCAGCCGACGTGCAACTCCACGACGATCTGGTGACATATGAGGGCGAAAAAAAGAATATGCCCTATTTCATAGTGAAGCTTCCAGGCCATGAGATCGACTTTTCGCTGTCGGGAGATGTTCAGTATGATTTTGTGGACCTCAAGCAGCGCTGGGAGGAGCTGCTCCACGGCACCCAGTATATTTGTTTCTACGCGGCATACTTCCCGGCGGTGGAATACGTCGGAGAACCAGGGAGCTCGTGGATTCTCTCTGGCCTCAAAACCGAGCGCGGTTACTGGTGGGAGTCAGAAGAGGTATCTCCCACTGAAGATGATGATTTCAGTGACGACACGGATACACTAGAAAATCCGCATCTCTACAACACCTCCAACTGAGCATTTTAGTTTGTTCGCCAGCCGGCAACGCCCTCCCGACCATTTCCGTTGCCATCTCGACGCACAGTTCGCAAGATAGGTGAAAGCCCCACCTTCACGAGGAGTATTCATGGACCTTTCCACAGGTTACGTCTGCACGGGTTGCCACTGGTACTGGATCGCTGGCGTTCTTGGCGCCATCGTCCTCCTCTTTTTCGTGCCGCCCATCCGCAGATTGCTCCTCTCGAGCTGGGTGTTGCCCCTCCTGAAATCCCTGGGTGTGTTGCCCGTCATCTCGGAAACCGAGCGCGTGGCCCTCAAGGCCGGCGATGTGTGGGTGGAGACCGAGTTTTTCAAAGGTAAGCCCGACTTCAAGCGCTTGATGGATGTGAAGTGGGGCGAGCTCAGCGCTGAAGAGAAGGCATTCCTCGCCGGGCCCTGCGAAGAGGTTTGCAAAGTCACCGACGACTGGAAGGCATGGAACGAACACGATCTGCCTGAGGCCGCATGGGACATCATGAAGCGCGGGAAGTTTTTGGGCATGATCATCCCCAAGAAGTACGGTGGTCTCGAATTCTCCGCCCTTGGGGTCAGCGCCGTGCTGCAAAAAACCACATCGCGCTCCGTGGCCCTCGGCATCACGATCATGGTGCCCAATTCTCTGGGGCCCGCGGAACTCCTCATTCACTACGGCACCGACGAGCAGAAAAACCATTACTTGCCTCGCCTGGCTGACGGTCGCGAAATCCCCTGCTTCGGTCTCACCGAGCCCGGCGCTGGTTCTGATGCCGGCTCCATCACCGCCACCGGCGTTGTCTTCAAAGGCGATGACGGCAAACTGATGCTGAAGCTCAACTGGAACAAGCGCTGGATCACGCTGGCCAGCGTGTCCACCCTCATTGGTCTCGCCTTCCGCTTGAAGGATCCCCAAAACTTGCTGGGCAAAGGGGAAGACGCGGGCATCACCTGCGGCCTCATCCCCACCAATACCCCCGGAGTGAAGGCCGATCGCCGTCACAACCCGCTGGGTATGCCCTTCTACAACTGCCCCACCCAGGGCAAAGACGTGGTGGTGCCCATCGACGCCATCATTGGCGGTATCGCCGGTGCGGGCAATGGCTGGAAAATGCTCATGGAATGCTTGGCCGCGGGCCGAGGTATTTCGCTGCCCGCTCAAGGCGTGGCTTCCGCTAAGATGGCCGCTCGGGTGGCCAGCGCTCACTCCACGGTGCGCAAACAGTTCGGCATGAGCGTGGGTCTTTTCGAGGGTGTACGCGAGCCCCTCGCTCGCATCATCGGCCACGCCTATATGTTCGAAGCTGCTCGGAAGTACACCCTGGCCGGCATCGACGAGGGTCGCAAGCCTCCGGTCATCACCGCCATGGCGAAGTACTACTTCACCGAGGCTCAACGGTTGGTGGTCAACGACGCCATGGATATTCTCGGCGGCGCTGCCATCAGTCGTGGTCCGCGGAACCTCATGGCCCATGCCTATTTCACGGTGCCCGTATCCATCACCGTGGAGGGCGCGAACATCCTCACTCGCACCCTGATCATCTTTGGCCAAGGAGCGCTGCGGGCCCACCCCTTTGCTTACAAAGTGGTGGATGCCATCGAGCGCGGCAGCCTCAAGGACTTTGACACGGCCTTTTGGGGCCATGTGTTGCACATCCTGAAAAATGCCTATCGCGCCACATTCCATACGGTCACCCGGGGCTGGTTCATCATCCCCTCTAACTGGGGATTGCCTGCGCGCTATATGCAAAAGCTTGGTTGGTCCTCCGCCGTGTTCGCCTTTATGGCAGACGTGGCCATGGCCTCCCTGGGGCCCAAGCTCAAGGCGAAGGGTAAGCTCACGGGGCGCTTTGCTGATATTTTAGCGTGGATGTACATCGGCACCGCCACCACCCGCCGCTTTTTGGCGGATGGTCGCCGCACAGAGGACGAGCCCTTCTACCGCTGGAGCATGGACTACGCCTTCTGGCAGATCCAACGGGCCTACGAAGATCTCTTCGCCAACTTCGATGCTCCTTTCGTGGGCTGGTTGCTCCGTCGTCCGGTGCGCTGGCTCGTGGGCTTGAACCCCATCGGCATGAAACCCATGGACGAGTTAGATCATGCCCTTTGCAATGCCATGCAGAAGCCGGGTGATCTGCGGGACCGCGTGACCGATGGCATTTATATACCCACGGATACTACCCAGGCCTTGGGCCGCCTTGAGAATGCCTTCAAGCTCACCGTGGAGTCCGATGCCATCTTCCGCAAAGTAGCGAAAGCCGTGAAGGCAAAGAAAGTGAAGAAGGGGCCTCCAGGGGAAATGTATACCCAGGCTGTCAACGAGGGCGTTATCAATCAGGCGGAACTCGACGTGCTGAAGCGCGCCGAGGACGCTCGTTGGGATGCTATCCAAGTGGATGACTTCACCCTCAAAGACGATACCCAGCAGTAATCTCCCATGCGTGTATTCACCACCACCATCGTTGTGCGCGGCTATGAGCTCGATGCCTACGGCCATGTGAACAACGCGGTGTACTTGAACTACGCCGAGTGGGCGCGCTGGTGCATGATCAAAGAAGCGGCGGGCTCCATGGAGTATTTCAAGGCTGCGGGCCTCGCACCGGTGGTGGCGCGCGTTGAGGTGGATTACAAGCGCCCCTGCTATTTAGGGGAGGCGCTCGCCATGGAGACCCGCATGCTGGAGTTCAAACGCAAGGTCGTTGTGTTTCAACACCTGGTGAAAAAGCCCGGCGGCGAGCTCGCCACTGAGATTCGCGCCACCTTGGTTGGGGTGGGGGCCCAAGGCCGGGCCCAGGAGCTGCCTGGGGACTTTCAAAAACTGTTTCAGGGCCCTTGAACGTGGCCGCCCCATTGAAAGTCCTCACCTGGAACGTGCAGTTCATGGCGGGGAAGAATTACTGTTTCTTCTGGGATCGTTCGGATGGTGGGGGCAAAGACTGGCGAGTGCGCCCCGCAGACACCGCGCACACCCTTGATGAAGTGGCCCGCGTACTGCGTGACGAAAACGCGGACATTGTATTGCTGCAAGAAGTGGATGTGGGCAGCCGCCGGGTGAATTATCAGGATCAAGAGGCGGAACTCGTCGGGCGGGTGGGGGATATCTATCCCCATCGCGCCAGTTGCTACTACTGGCATGCGCCCTTCGTGCCGCACCCTAAAATCATGGGACCTGTGGGCATGAAGCTTCTCACGCTCTCACGCCATCCCATGGTGCTGGCGCAAGACGTTCCATTGCCGAAGATCCCCCGAAACTGGTTTGTGGATCTTTTCCATATCAAGCGCCGGGTGTTGGAGGTGCGGGTGCGGCTACCCGACGGGAGGCAGCTGACCGCGTTCAACACCCATCTGGAGGCTTTTCCAGATGGTGACGACGTGGTTTTGCGCCAGGTCCGTGGGTTGCTTGCCCTTTGGCAGGGCCGCGCCGACGAGGCCTGGGTCGCGGGCGGTGATTTCAATCTCATTCCGCCCGGTGCCTATGGCGCGCTGAATGAGATTCAGCGGGAGCTTTATCGCCCGGAATCAGAAATGGCTTTGATTTATAAAGCACACAGCGTTGTGCCGACGCTAGAGCAGGTCACGGGCCCCGGGGCCAAGGATTGGGCCACGTTCAACAGCAATGACAAGCGCATCGGCTACCCCGATCGTACGTTGGACTATCTCGTGCACAGCGCCCAGCTCACTGTGGCCTTGGCCCGGGTGCGCCGAGGGGATACGCTGAAGATCTCGGACCACCTGCCATTGGTGGCCCAGCTTAGGGCCTGAAACCAGCCCTCGCCCCCGTGTCAGAAATGACACATTATTCAATGATTTCCATGTGTTAAATAATTGGTCA
>CAYHWW010000076.1:0-7021 GCA_964360145.1 uncultured Oligoflexia bacterium
GCGCGGAGCAAGGCCGGGCACACCGATAGCGCCAACGCTCGCGCTGAAGTGGGTTACATGATTTCTCAGGATGCTGATCTGACCCTACGGCACTTGACGCAAATTTTGAGTGGTCTTGGCGTGCACGGCGCTCGGTTGAGCTATCAGCAGACTTATCCGCTTCGGGTCTTGTTCGGTCTTTCGCGCACGATGTCTTGGGAAATCGCTATGAATGCGTTCGAGGCTTTCAATGCCCAAAATGAAACCCTTCTTACAGCTGAGATCAAACGCTTCATTTACGAGCGTCTTCGCTATAGCTATAGATTGCGGATGGGGCACGTATTGAGGGAGCTGCCTGAACCTTACACTGTCGAGCAATGCTTGCACCTTTTTGATTTTGTTCAGCTGCATGGGGTATTTGCTGCGAACGAGCCCGGGGCGCAACGAGATCGTGAACGCATCGAGCGTTACCGGCGTGCGATCAGCATCTTTCATGAGGGACGCAAGGCCGCAGTAAGAGAAGCCTTGGAGCGGTATTACGCCACAACAGCGTTGCCACTGATTGCCGATATTCCCTACGTGACTGAAGAACTACGTATTCGGCTACGTCAGGGATTGCATGCACGTATAGAGGATCTTGTCGCCAAAGCCGCTACTGTAGTGGAAATCCTCCCAACAAGAGGGAACGGCATTGTGTGGCACGGCTATACGCACTGGTACGAATCGCATTTAAACTTGGGCTATTTGGAGAGCATCTTTGATCTTGTGCCTGTATTGACCACCGAGGATTTCTGGGATTACGCCATGCCTGGCATGGATCAAATCCGGCCAGACCGCGCCCCTGATTTGATTTGTGGCGTCGTGCCTGGCGATCATTGCAACTGGTACCACGCCGAGCCTTGAAGGATTTATGCAAACCATAACCGCAGTCAAAAAATCCTCACGACTGCTGAAATCCATCTACCGCTACGAAGATTATCGGCGGTACTTGAAAGATCAGATCGTCAGCAATGGCCGCCACCACGGCTACAAGGGCCGCCTGGCCAAAGCGGCGGGTTGCCACGGTTCTTTTTTGTCTCAAGTTCTGGCGGGGCAGGCCCAGCTCTCGCCTGAACATGCCCTCGGCGTCGCCCGCCTCTGGGGCCTGAGTCGCGCGGAGCAGGAGTATTTCCTCCTCCTCGTTTCGCTGGCGCGGGCGGGAACGGCGGAGCTCGAGGCCCATTACAGGGCGCTTCTCGAGCGCTGCCGCGGCGAAGAAGGCAACCTGGCGCGGCGCTTTGAACAAAAGACGCTCACCGAGCAATGGCAGGTACGGTATTATTCCAGCTGGCACTATGCTGCAGTTCACATGGCGCTGACGATTCCCGGTTGCCGCACGCCTGAGGCCATGGCCACGAAGCTCCAAATCACGCCCCAGCTGGTGACCCAGGTCTTGGGCGAGCTGCTGCAAATGGGGCTCGTCAGTGAGAAGGGCGGCCGGTGGCACACCACGGAAAAAAGCATCCACCTGCCGCGGGAATCCCTCTTGAACCGCTTCAATCACGCGTTGTGGCGGCATAGAGCCCTCGAAGCCGTGGCCCAAGAACAGCCGGACAACATCCACTATTCATCATTGTGCACCCTATCTAAAGATGACTACGAGCGTCTCCGGCAAACCATCTTGCAATTCCTTGATGAATCCCGCCGCATGATCTTGCAATCACCGGAAGAGGAGCTGGTTTCTTTCTCCTTGGATTTCTTCCGCCTTTGAGGGCGGTCCCGCGCTCATTGGACACTTTTCCATTTTTGAAACTCGCTTGGACGGATCTTAAAGCGTGCGATATTTCCATCATGCAAGCTCAGCACTTCGGTTTCGATAATTTTAAAAAGCTCGTTTGCATCCGCTTCAGGCAGGTTTTGCGCTTCAATCATACTTTGAATCCTATGGACAACCAGAGGACCACTCACTTTCTCAAGAATAAGGGTCCGAATGATCCCTTTCATGATCGCGGTATATTTGAGCCTTAGCAGATTGGGTTCTCCCATTGCTTGCTGAATGGCCGAATAGCGTTGGGCCGATCGTCTGTAAGCCCAGAGGTAGAGATCTCGCAAAAGACTGACATCGTTCTTCTCGTAGATTCCGAGGAGAGATTTAATGTACGCCTCTTGGTCAACGTCGGTAAATGAAAGTGGGTTCATATTTTTTTTAACAAGCGGAATATTCGCCACTAAACGTGCGGTTCTTTTGTTCACGTCTTCGAATGCCTGCATGTAAGAGAGATGAACAAGCGAGAAAAGTGACTGTTCAAATGGGTCTTCAATCTGATTTAATTTTTCTACGAAAAACTTAAAGCACTCCTTCAGTACGTGCGGGTTTTCGAGCGGCATATAGGTGGTGCCACTGATGCCGACAATGTGCTCCCTTACGCGCCCAGAGGCGCCTGGATCACCCAAAAGATTTTCTGAAAGCAGCGCGTGGATGCTGCAAACTTCGTGAGAGCTGATATTTTTTCCATCGGTTGATTCAATGATGTATTCGATTGCACCTTTGTGATTCAAAATCATTTGCGCTTCGGATGCGTCTTTACCCGCAGCATTTTCTCCAAGTTCGATGAGTCGTTTTGTTTCCAAAAGAGAATAGGTATTCCCCTCAAGACGGCTTGAGTTCCAAGAAAGATCAATGAGCAAACGATTTAAAATATTGCGTGCATAGGTGCCAGCCGACCGCGCATTATTTCCAACTCGCCCAATGCTTGAGAGTTCCGTACGCTGAGACACGCTCAGATAAAAATCTCGATTCGGCTTATAGGATCGCAAGAAATCCTGATTGTACCCCACGGGCGTGCGGATCTGAATAGGTTGAGAAATATGGGCGAGAAGAGCTTCGGACTCTTCCGATAACGGGATCCCCTTGAATGCGCCATCCACCGAAGGTGCGCTCTCTGCTTTGGCCAGGGTGTAAACGCGCGCCCGTGCATTTCCGTGAGGCGTGATCGCCTTGCGATCGATGAGATTTTTAAATGCCCGTTGAATCGTACGCCGGTCCGATGAATCATCGGCGGACATTTGAGCCGCAGTCGCGACCCCGTGGATATTGATTTCCTTTTTTCCATCGAGAAGCTCCAAGATGAGGTTTTCGAGGTCGATTTTTTTCTTAGCCGTCATCAGTCCTCCGCAGCACGGTATTGCGACATAATATGTCGCAATACCGTATATTATGACATGATATGTCGCAATAATGTCGCAATAACATGCCATATCATATATATATGACTTGGCGCTTATGCCCCTTCATCGCAGATGGCTCACGGAACAACAAAGACGGCTAAAGCCTGTTTGGACGTTGCTTCACCCCGCCTGAGGCCACCACCACTTACCAGAACCTATCCGCAACAAAGAAGCCCAGGTTGAACCCCCCGTGGAGCAGCACCGCCGCCACGAGCCCGCCGTAGCGGTAATAGGCATGGCCGAGCCACAGACCCAAGACCATGGTGTAGGCGCCTTGGTAGTAAATAAAGCCGTGATATTCCGGCGGCAGGATGAATAACGCCGCAAGATGCCCCGCGCTGAAAAGCAAAGCGCTCACGGTGACAATGGCGATTTTGCGTCCCTTCAGTAGCTGTTCGAGGGGGAGAAGCAGCGCCTGGCGGAACAGTGCTTCTTCCAAAATGGGGGAGACGACGAGGAGCAGGACGATGAGCTCTTGGGACGAGAGATCCAGGGGAAAGGGGATATTGAGCAGGGTGCAGCCCACTCGGGCAGTGCCCCCCAAGCAGACTGCAAGGATCACCTCAGCGACGAAGCGGAGTCCGAGCTTCGCTTTGATGCGCAGCGCGGCGTAGTTACAAAAGAAGTAGGCCGCGACGAAGAGGAGCTCAAAGACGTAGGTGGCATGGGGGTGAAGGCTGTCGAGCAAGGCACCAGCGCCATAGCGGGGGATGAAGTAACCCAGGAGCCAGAACAGGGATTGGACGTGGGGAGAGAGTGCCATAACTCCATAATGGGGAAATTCGTTGACAGCCACCAGGAATTATTGGAAAAACCGGAGCAACTCAGGCGTGGACCGCGAGGATGGTGTAATTGGTAGCCACGTACGTTTGAGGGGCGTATGGCGAAAGCCGTGGGGGTTCGAGTCCCCCTCCTCGCACCAAATAATTCAATGGCCCGGAGTCAATACTCCGGGCCATTGCTATTTTTGGCCCGAAGAAATGACGTTGGGTGCGAGGATGGGGACTCGAAGCCATCTGGCCGGGGCATGCATCAGCATGCTGAGGGAGCCGGAGGCGACCGAAAGGCCAGATGGCCGGCCCGGAAGGAGGTGAGCGTGAAGCGAACCGACTGGAGGGGAGTCCCCCTCCTCGCACCAACACTTAAACAAGGCCGTAACCTCTGGTTACGGCTTTTGTTTTTGTGCTGGGGCATTTTCATTCTCGACGTTTTTTGCGTCCTGCTCCGCGGCGTTTTCCGCCGATGTGAACAGAATGTGTACATTGCCGTTTTTCGTGTCGCTGACCCTGGCCGCGATCGGCTTTGATTCAAAGCCCTATATTTATCATTTAATATCAATAATATGATAAATATTGTATTATTTATCTCAAAAATGATGCTTTTAAGTAATAAATGATATATATTATTGGTCAAGGAGAGCATTTTTATGCTTAAAACCGAGCAAGCCCTGACCGCAATCCGCGAGACCCTCGACTGCCCCCAGCGGGTCGTGGCCAACCTCTTGGGCCTGGAGGCGCACACACTTTCCAACAACCGTGAAAAGCCCGTGAGCGAGCTCACGCCCCGCACGGGCGAGCGGATTGTGGCCCTCTACCACCTCGTCGTGAACCGTTACGGGCGGGGCGGGATGGATCTTCGCGGCCAGGCCATTCTGGAAATCCTGCAAGCCCAGGTCTTCCCCGACATCCACGACCACTACGACTCCGTGGTCTCGGCGCTCCATCAAGACAAATACCCCCTTGAAACTTTGCTTCACATCGCCGACCTTTCCTATGCGACCTACCAAAAGAAGGCCGCGGCAAGGTATGTGAAGCTCCCGGATGCAATGTCGGCGTAAAATCGCATCAAAGTTACTCGAAGAGCTCAAGCGCCTTGAGTCCGGCAACAGGCTCGAGCGGCAGCGCTACAATAACGCCATGACTGCCATGGCCAAGGTGATGGCCGACCCCATCAACCCCCTCTTCAACAAAGACCTCCCCGAAAACTACAAAGCCGTGGACGTCCTCCAGCAATACCGCATGTTCTTCAGGGTGCTGCATCCTACGGCCGCCACTACGGTCGCCCACTTCGTCTGGATGAATGATGAAGACTCACTGCATCGCACTGGCGAACCCGACGATTGCTACGCAGTCTTCGCCGACATAGTCAGGCGCGGTGAAGTTGAAGCCTATGAAGAAGAGGCCCCGCCTGCAGCGCCCGCATTTTCCCTGTCGGGCAAATGGGGTGACGGCGTGCGCTACGCGAGCCTCGTCCGAGATCCGCACCGCGCCGACTCGTTCCTGTTTTTGAACCAGATCACGGCGAACAGTTACCAGATCCAGTCGATCACCGTTTCCGAAGAGGACATGGGTCTCGCCACCGCGCTGCTGGAGAGGGTCTGCGAAAGTGCGAGCCAGGCGCACATGACCTTGAGCCACGAGCTTTTCATCAAGCATGAACATGCCGCGAAGAGCCGGCACATCCTGACGCAGCAGGGCTTCACGCTCAGCGATGCCGTTGATGATGTCGAGGTCTGGACCCGAAATCTTCGCTAATTCCCTAATGAAGAAGCGTGTGCACATCCCACAAGAATTCACTTGCCCATCGCGTTGAGGTAATCAACCCAGTAGCGAAACGCCTCACCTAACAAAGCCTCATTATCGATACCATCAAAGTTGTATTGGATGTCTAGCAGCGGACGACCTACGGACATGCCAACGGTAAAAGCGATCTCCGTCCGTTGCAAGTCTGCGGCATGAACTGCCTTTTCGTTTCTAGTGAAGGTCTTGGAGCCAGCATCAAACCTTCCCCGTTGGCAGTGCTTGTAGGCGTTCGCATAATCAGAAATCTTGGCTATGAACTGGGTTGAGTTGTCCGCGCAAAATTTCTTTCTAAAATCCGCCAAGTCTACGCTCTTCAAGTGCCAGCCCTCATGAAAGTAGATATACTCGAGTACATTATTCAGAGATTCAACGGCGTTGATGAATAGCCTGAGCTCCTTGTATTTCGCTGGCGTAGAACGATCAGAGGATTCTCGATGGCTTTTCACAACGTCGAAGTAGTCAACGACATTAGGCAACGCAATATGAGCCAGATAGTTATGCACGCTTCCCAACGGCCCGGCAAAGCAGTTCATTGCCGACCTCACCCCTTCACGCCGCCAAATCAAACTGGATGGTGTCATACTCCACAACAGGCTGCTTCACCGTGCGGCCGTTGACCTTGGAAGTCTTCAGGCGCACAGCGCCGAACTCCTCGAAAAAGAGGATGATCTTATTCATGTTCGAGACATCCATGTGGCTCAACTTCGCCAACTCGTAGATCGAGCGAGGCTTCAGCGCCAGGATCATCGAGAGCACGGAGATGTGCCGCACGAAACGCTCGAAGTCCTTCCGATTGTCGAAGGAGATCTCGTAGTGGGGCTTCTTGAGCCTGCCGGCGCGCGCCTTCTTCAACGCCTTTTCAAAGTCCTCCAAGATTTCACCGGAACTCTTGATTGATACGACTAGGATTTTCATAACTTCACCTCCATATGCTCGTAGACGATTCGCTTGAAGTCACTGATGAGCGTTGGTACATCCCGGAACGAATAAGAGAGCTCGAGCTCATCGAGATGAATGTGCGGCCCCTTGGGGTGATGATTGTCCATCAACACCCTCCTGCCGGACACCGTATCGACACAAGTCAGGCCATACTTCACACCCTCAGGGTAACGCACCGGATCGCCCACTTCGTGGATACTGAGCTCAACCACATACCGCTCTTGCAGACGTGACTTGAGCCAATAGATCCGGCGTGCCTTCATATGGGTATCATAGCACCACTATTGTGGTTTTGTAGTCCGAAAATGGGAACA